>NZ_QQNA01000099.1 GCF_003346515.1 Streptomyces corynorhini | reverse complement strand
TGCGGTGGCTCAGCCTGCGGTGGATTTTCCCCCTCTGGCTCTGACCTGGGGGTTTCCTCGATCAGCTCGGGCTGGTCGGTGATGTAGTACGAGGACGCGCCGAGCGTGCCGTTCGGGCGCCGCTCGCGCTCACGGTGGAGATAGCCATGCTTCTCCAGCTCGCGGAGCCCGGCCTTGACGGCATCCACGCCGTCCCGCATCTGCGCGGAGATCGTCTCCGGCGTGATGCCCCAGCCGTCACGGTGCGTGCTGATGTTCCCGAAGACCCCCATCGCCTTCGCGGACAGCCTCACGTCGCGGAACACCGCGTTGCGGATCTGAGTGAAGGCGTCGCCGGCCATCGGGCCGCGACGGATCCGGCCGTAGCTCACGCGACCACCGCCGCACGGACAGCGTGGCCCTGTGGCCGGCTCTGGGCATGCTGAGTAACCTGCACGGGCAGGCGCCTTTCCTCGCAGTTGGGTGCTCTGTACATCGGCGGGGTGAAGACCCGCTGGTCTGGGTGGTCGGACGGGTCCTAAGCCGTCCGACCACCCATGTGTGGACTACTCCTCAAGCGTCTTCCTGGGCCGATCTCTGCCTGACCCCGAGTAGCCGCGCTCGATGTCCTGGACCGTGCCGAGCGAGACCCCGAGCGCGGCAGCGATCTTCCTGTAGGAGACTTTCCGCTCCCGAAGGTCCAGAACGACCCTTCGCCTGGTCTCCTTCAACCGCCGGTTGCGCTCGGCCTGATCCTTGAGCAAGCGACTGATTACTCGCGCCTGAGCCATGGGATCGCTCATCGCCTCAACGGCGTCCAGAGCATCCAGCACGCGCTGCGCCTCCCCTTCGACTGACTCTTCTTCGGCCATCCCGTCCCTTTTCTGGGGCGTGCCGCTTGCCCAACCGTATGGGATCCCTTACGGTTGGGCAAGCAGTCACACACTGCTCAGCAAAACGGCCCCGGCCGGCGCTTGCGACGCCATACGGCCGGGGCCAGCCATACCCCTGACTTCACCAGGAGGATGACCATGCGCGATCGTATCCGCGCCGCTGCCGTACTGGCAGCCCCCACCCCGCCCACCGGCCGCTGCCCTAGCGGTCTGGACTTCGAGTCCTGCCGCTGCGTCGACGGCCAGACCGGCGCCCGCTGCCCCCAGGGCAGCACCCGTCGCACCATCGCCAACGGCTGGGTCCGCCGCAGCACCCCCACCCCGACCTACGCCGCCCAGGTGATCAACACCCTCGCCGACCAGCTGGCCCAGACCCACGCCGAGCCCGTCACCATCGACGTGCAGACGACCGCGTTCCTCGACGCCGGCCGAACCGTCCTCGCGACCGTCCCGCCCATCGTGCAGACCGCCGTCCTGGACCGTGTGATCGCCACCCTCCCCGCCCCGCGCACCGACCAGGGCGAGACCTGCGGCGAATGGGCGATCCGCCTCCGCAGCGCGGCGGTGACCCGATGAGCGACATCACCCAGAGCCCCGCCACGCAGGCCATGGCCACCCTCGCGCACCAGATCAGCTACCGCGGCGGCCACCAGCCCATGACCGCCGCCGTCCTCCTGGACCACCTGGCCCCCGCCGTCCTCCAGACCCTCGCCGGACGGTGCCACCACGTCACCACGGCGGCCTGCCGGGACGTCATCCTCGGGCTCCCGCCCGTGCGGACGGGCGAGACGCGCCGCGAGTACGCGCTGCGCCTGCGCGCCGCCGCTCAGCACGCGACGGCGGTGGACGGGTCCACGAAGGACCTGCGCCGCCGCTACCTCCTGGACGTGATCCGGGCGCAGGGCGGGCGCTGGACCACCGCCTACCCCGGCGTCGCCCAGCGCGGCACCCTCCGCCGCGACCTGGAACACCTCGTCACCGAAGGCCACCTCACCACCGAGGGCCCGGCCGACGGCCGGTACTACCTCCTCGCCCAGACGGACAGGTGGTGACCGCCGTGGCTGAGACCGAGCAGGAGCGCGCCGCCCGCGCCTACCGCGAAGCCGCCCCCCAACGCGACCCGGCGCGGGTGCGCGACGCCCAGGCCGACGCGAAGGCCGCCGGGTCCAACGCCGCCCGAACCGAACGCAGCTGACGGCCTGACTGCTACCTCCCCCGTCCGTCCACCTGGGGCGCACGGACGGGGCCGAGGGGAGCAGTCCAGCCCGGACCGCCCAGACAGGAGAGCCCCGTGCGCCTGGTCTACCTCGCCGGAATGGCCTTCCCCTTCTTCCTGCTCGGCTACCTGATCGCCCGCTGAACAGCCATCAAATCGCCCGTCGGAGGGCCCCATGTTCCGTATCACCCGCACGACAACCCTCGCCGCCCTGCGCGAGAGCGCCCAGCGCGCCGACATCGAACTGGCCAGCGTCCAGCAGGAGATCACTCTGTTGAATCGCCGCGCCGACGTCGACACGGCCCGCGCCGACGCCACCACCGCTGCGCTGCGTGAGCGGCTGGAGCAGGCCGCCATCGCCGCAGCACGCCACGAAGACGAACTGCACACGCTGCGCGCCCAGTCCTTGCTCGACACGGAGGACCGCGCCGTGCTGCGGATGCTCCTGCGCACCGCCCGCAAGCAGAGCCAGGGCCCCGATCGTGTGTACGTCGTGTTCCACCACGGCGCGCTCCACAGCGTGCACGCCACCTCCGACGCCGCCGAGGACGCGGCCGAGCGGGACGGTGCCATTCCCGGCGGCTGGACCGCCTCACCGACCGCGGACCGGCCCACCACCGAGGCGCCCTGGCGGATCCAGCGGTTCCCCCTCGGCGCCTGACCGCCCCCTTGACCGGCCGGGCGTGCGGTGACCTGCCCCGCGCGCCCGGCCCCCACCCCGGAGCACCGCCCATGCGCCACCTCAACACCCCACTCGCCCGGTACGGCTTCCCTGTCCTCGCCCTCCTCGGAGCGGCCACCGGCCAGTACCTGCCCGCACTCGTCTGCGCCCTCCTCGGCGCCCTCGCCTGGAAGACCCGCCGATGAAGACCCGTACCGTCCGCCGCAGCCGCTGGGTCCAGCACACCGAGGCCGGTGAGACCCGGACCGTCCCCGACCACTACACGGAGGACGTCCCCGTGCCACCCCGGGACTGGGACCACATCCTCCTCAAGACCACGCTCGCCGCCGCCGTCGGCTTCACCGGCATCTCCATCGTGTGGTCCGCGGTCTCCGGCGGCGGCCTCCTCGCCACCACCGCCACCCCGTGGGTCGCCTACCCCGTCGCCCTCGCCTACGACGCCGCGTGGATCACCTGCCTGATCCTCGAATGGCTCGCCCGCCACGACCCCGACCGCGCCGCCCTCCCACGCCGTATCGGCTACGCCGCCCTCGCCATCGTCATGGTCGTGATCTACGCCCACGGCCACCTCGCCGGGCAACAGGTCGCCGGCCTCGCCGGAGCGGCGATCAGCCTCATCGCGAAAGTCCTGTGGGCGCTGGTCTTGAGCCAGTTCTCCTTCGAGCTGCCCGCCCGGACCCGGGCGTGGGTGCGCGTCTCCCGCGCGGAGATCGGAGCGGAACTCGCCATCACCCAGCAGCGCCGCCAGCTGGAGCGGATGCGCGGACAGTCCCGTGCTCTCCAGGCAGCGACCGGCCACACCACAACGCCCGCCGCAACGGTCACCGTTGCGGCGGGCGTTGTGG
>NZ_QQNA01000098.1 GCF_003346515.1 Streptomyces corynorhini | reverse complement strand
TGGCCAGCGGCGAGCCGACGGCGGCGAGCACGGCGGGCGAGGTGAAGTTCGCGGCGGCGATGAGCTGCAGGCTGGCGCACTGCCGACGCGCCTCCCCGAGGATCGCCTCGGCCAGCGCGGGAGCCGGGCGGCGGGGTGCGGCGAAGGGGCGGTCGGCGCGGGCGGCGCCCCCGGCGCCGCCCGCGCCGACCGCCCCTTCGACGCACTCCGCCGCCAGGATCCCGAGATGGCCGAGGTGATCCTCGGGGAGGCGCGTCGGCAGTGCGACAGCCTGCAGCTCATCGCCGCCGAGAACTTCACCTCGCCCGCCGTGCTCGCCGCCCTCGGCTCGCCGCTGGCCAACAAGTACGCCGAGGGCTACCCCGGCGCCCGCCATCACGGCGGCTGCGCGCTGGTGGACGTGGCCGAGGGGATCGCGGTCGAGCGGGCGAAGGCGCTGTTCGGCGCCGAGCACGCCAATGTGCAGCCGCACTCCGGCTCGTCGGCCGTGCTCGCGGCCTACGCGGCGCTGCTGCGGCCCGGGGACACGGTGCTGGCGATGGGGCTGCGGTACGGCGGCCATCTCACCCATGGATCGCCGGCCAACTTCTCCGGCCGCTGGTTCGACTTCGTCGGGTACGGCGTGGACCCCGGGAGCGGGCTGATCGACTACGCCCAGGTGCGTGCGCTGGCGCGGGAGCGGCGGCCCAAGGCGATCGTCTGCGGATCGATCTCGTATCCGCGCCACGTCGACTACGCGGCGTTCCGGGAGATCGCCGACGAGGCGGGCGCCTATCTGATCGCGGACGCGGCCCACCCGATCGGGCTGGTGGCAGGGGGAGCGGCGCCCAGCCCCGTGCCGTACGCGGATGTCGTGTGTGCGACGACGCACAAGGTGCTGCGGGGGCCGCGCGGCGGGCTGATCCTGTGCGGCGGGCGGTACGCGGAGCGGGTGGACCGCGCCGTGTTCCCGTTCACGCAGGGCGGCGCCCAGATGCACACCATCGCCGCCAAGGCCGTGGCCTTCGGCGAGGCGGCGGGACCCGCCTTCGGCGGCTACGCGCACCAGGTCGTCGCCAACGCCCGCGCACTGGCCCGCACCTTGGCGGCGGAGGGTGTGCGCGTCACCACGGACGGTACGGACACGCACCTGATCACCGCCGATACCGCGCCGCTGGGCGCGGACGGCAGGGCGGCGCGCGGCCGGCTCGCCGCGGCGGGTCTGGTGCTGGACACCTGCGCCCTGCCGTACGGGGAGGGGCGCGGCATCCGGCTGGGGACCGCCGCCGTGACCACTCAGGGCATGCGAGAGGCCGAGATGGAGTGGATCGGGCACACGATGGCCTCCGTGCTGCGGGAGGGCGCTGACGGGGCGCGCAGGGGCCGCGCCGACGTGCGGGAAGACGTACGGGAACTGGTGGGCATGTTTCCGCCGTATGCGTGGCTTTCCTGACGGAAAGGCCGGTGGAGGGAGAGCGGTGCAACCAACCGGCCTACCCAGGTGTCCTTGCCCATATGCCGACTCCGTTGCCACTCGCCGCCCCCGCGCGGGCTGGACGAGTAAGTCCGAAGTCCCGTCTGCGGGGAGGCGCCATGCACGCACATCCGCGGCGTTGTCGTCGGTCAACGACGCTCCGCGTCGCTTCCCTCCTCCGCCTTGCGGCTGCACGCACCTGGCACCTCCCCGCCCGCCCCCAAGGGGCGGACGACGCTACTTCGGACTTACTCGTCTAGGGTGTGGGGCTGAGATGGCCAGCGATTCCTGTGGGGCAGCCCGTGCGTGATTACCTGCTGACGCTCTGCGTGACGGCTGCGGTGACCTATCTGCTGACCGGCCCGGTGCGGAAGTTCGCCATCGCGACCGGCGCGATGCCGGAGATCCGCGCCCGTGACGTTCACCGCGAACCGACGCCGAGACTCGGCGGCATCGCCATGTTCTTCGGCCTGTGCGCCGGACTGCTCGTCGCCGACAACCTCCAGAACCTCAACGGGGTCTTCGAGCTGTCGAACGAGCCGCGCGCGCTGCTCTCCGGAGCCGCGCTGATCTGGCTGATCGGCGTTCTGGACGACAAGTTCGAACTGGACGCCCTGATCAAGCTCGGCGCGCAGATGATCGCCGCCGGTGTGATGGTGATGCAGGGTCTGACGATCCTGTGGATCCCGGTCCCCGGCGTCGGTACGGTCTCGCTGACCTCCGGCCAGGGCACCCTGCTGACCGTGGCGCTGGTCGTGATCACGATCAACGCGGTCAACTTCGTGGACGGTCTCGACGGCCTCGCCGCCGGGATGGTCTGCATCGCCTCCGCGGCGTTCTTCCTGTACGCGTACCGGATGTGGTACGGCTACGGCATCGAGGCCGCCGCCCCCGCCACCCTGTTCGCGGCCATCCTGATGGGCATGTGCGTGGGCTTCCTGCCGCACAACATGCACCCCGCCCGGATCTTCATGGGCGACTCGGGATCGATGCTGATCGGACTGGTGCTGGCGGCGGGCGCGATCTCCGTGACGGGTCAGGTGGACCCGGACGCGCTGAAGATCTTCGAGGGTTCGACCCGGCAGGCCACCCACGCCGCGCTGCCCGTCTTCATCCCGCTGCTGCTGCCCCTGACGATCATCGCGATCCCCTTCACCGACCTGGTGCTCGCCGTCGTGCGGCGGGCCTGGAACGGCAAGTCCCCGTTCGCCGCCGACCGGGGCCATCTGCACCACCGGCTGCTGGAGATCGGGCACTCGCACAGCAGGTCCGTACTGATCATGTACTTCTGGTCGGCGCTGATCGCGTTCGGTGTCGTGGCGTACTCGGTGCACTCGGCGTCCATGTGGATCGTCTTCGTCGTCGTCGGGCTGAGCGCGGTGGGCCTGGTGCTCCTGCTGCTGCCGCGCTTCACCCCCAGGGCGCCGCTGTGGGCGCAGTCCTTCGTGCCGCCGCGCTACCGGCGGCGCGACCGCGGGGACGGCGCGCAGGGGCGGGAAGGCCAGGAGGAGGCCGCGGGCCAGGAGGCCGCCGTCCAGGAGGCCGCCGACACGGCCGCTCCGGCGCCGGACGACGCCGCCGCCGAGGCGTCCGGAGCGCCCTCGGAGGGGGCGCGGGAGCCGGGGGAGGCCCCGGAGCCCGCAGGGGCGGGCGAGGCGTGCGACCGTACACCTGTTCCCGCCGGCGTCAACGGGGCGACCGCTCTCGGCGCTCGTTCGCGTTCGACTGATCCCCGGAAGGCTGGTTCCCGTCGATGACCGGTGGGTCATTTTTCACATCGAGTCGCAATACCAGACAAGGCGACGCGCTGTCCTGCACACACGCGCGCGCTAACTCTCACGTGTGACAGTAAGCACACCGTCATGGTAAAGACCTCATCAAATAGTTTGTGATACTGTTCACTAAGCCCGGCGACGGAGCCGAAGGACCTTGGAGCGACGGTCCGTTGGCCCGAGAAATCTCCTCTCGGACCGGGCCTTACGCTCGTCCATGACGACACCATCTGCCCCACCCAGTTCAGCGGAGCTGCCGCCATGCCGACCAACGACGTCCGGACCCTCCTTCACACCGTTGTGCCCACCGCCGCCGTCGGTGCGGTCGCCGCTGTGATCAGTGGAGTGGTCGCGGGTGGCAAGGGGGCGTTGGGTGCCGTCATCGGTACGGCGGTGGTGATCGTCTTCATGGGGATCGGCCTCGTGGTGCTCGAACGCATCGCGAAGTCAATGCCGCATCTGTTCCAGGGGATGGGATTGCTGCTCTACACCACGCAGTTGCTCCTGCTGTTCGTCTTCATGGCGGCGGTCAAGGACACCACCCTGTTCAACCCCAAGGCTTTCGCGTTCACGCTGGTCGCGGCGGTCCTCGTGTGGATCGCGGCCCAGGCTCGTGCGTACATGACAGCCAAGACCCTCTACGTCGAACCCGAGTCCGCCACGGCCGAGCAGGCCGGGAAGAGCGGATCTTCGGCGTGAGAGGTAGGGCCGGGATAAGTGCCTGTTCGGGACCCTGCTATCGTCCGGTGCCAACTGCGGCATTGCGGACGCGGGCATCCGAGCTGACGCCTGTCCTCACGCGAGGCTCATCGCCCGTCCGTCGTCCCCACATCCGTTTCACCAGTCCAGTGCCGAATCGTGGCTGCGCGCCGCGCCGACACCATGAGGTTGCCGTACCTATGCGCCACGCTGAAGGAGCCCCCGGTGAGTGCTGACCCGACGCAGGTGCTCGCCTTCGAGACCGACTGCCACCTCTTCAAGGGGTGTGGTTTCGAGGGACCGAGCGTGTGGTCGTTCATCTTCGAACCGATCGCCACAGTCGGCCCGGTGGAAATCAACAAGCCGATGCTGCTGGCCGTCATCGGTTCGATCCTGATCATGGGCTTCTTCTGGCTGGCGTTCGCCAAGCCGAAGGTCGTGCCCGGCAAGACGCAGATGGTCGCCGAGGTGCTGTACGACTTCGTCCGGCGCGGCATCGGCCGTGAGGTCATCGGCAAGAAGGCCGAGCCCTTCATCCCGCTGCTCGTCTCGCTGTTCTTCTTCGTCTGGATGCTGAACCTCTGGGCCCTGATCCCGCTCGCCCAGTTCCCGGTCAGCTCGGTGATCGCCTTCCCGGCGGGCCTGGCGATCGTGGTCTGGGTCACCTACATGACGGTGACCTTCAAGACCAACGGGTTCGTCGGCGGTATCCGGAACCTGTGCGTCCCGGCCGGGCTGCCGAAGCCGATCTACTTCATCCTGACCCCGATCGAGTTCGTCTCGAACATTTTCGTGCGGCCGTTCACGCTCGCCGTCCGACTGTTCGCGAACATGTTCGCCGGCCACGTGCTGATCCTGATCTTCACGACCGCCACCTGGTACATGCTCGGCACGCTGCTCGGCACCGTCTACGCCACCGCGTCCTTCGCGCTGACTCTCGTGCTCACGGTCTTCGAGATGTTCATCCAGGCGCTCCAGGCGTACGTGTTCACCGTGCTGACCGCCACCTACCTCTCCCAGGCGCTCGAAGAGGCCCACTGAGTCCCACGGGCTCGCCTCGCGGAACCCCACATCGTCCGGTGGACCAACCACCCACCGGCCCACCAAGAGAAGGAACCACGCAATGTCTGCTCTCGAGACCACCGCGGCCATCACCGGCAACATCGGCACCATTGGTTACGGCCTCGCCGCGATCGGCCCCGGTATCGGCGTCGGCATCATCTTCGGCAACGGTGTCCAGGCGATCGCCCGTCAGCCCGAGGCGGCCGGCCTGATCCGTCAGAACATGCTGCTCGGCTTCGCGGTCGTCGAGGCCCTCGCCCTGATCGGCTTCGTCGTCCCGTTCATCGTCAAGTAACACTGACGGTCCGGACACAGCCGTTTCCGACGAAAGGTCCACCATGATGTACCTGGCATCCACGGAGCCGCAGAGTCCGCTGCTCCCGGTCTGGCCCGAGGTCGTCATCGGTCTGATCTGTTTCGGCATTATCTACTTCGTCTTCGCCAAGAAGCTCCTCCCGGCCATCAACAAGGCCCTGGACGAGCGTCACGCGGCGATCGAAGGCGGTATCGAGAAGGCCGAAGCGGCTCAGATCGAGGCGCAGAGCGTCCTTGAGCAGTACAAGGCCCAGCTCGCCGAAGCCCGGCACGAGGCCGCGCGTCTCCGCCAGGAGGCGACCGAGCAGGGCACCGCGATCATCCAGGAGATGAAGGCGGAAGGCCAGCGGCAGCGCGAGGAGATCATCGCCGCCGGCCATGCCCAGATCGAGGCCGACCGCAAGGCCGCCGCCAGCTCGCTCCGTCAGGACGTGGGCAAGCTCGCCACCGACCTGGCCGGCAAGCTCGTCGGCGAGTCCCTCGAGGACAGCGCCCGGCAGAGCCGCACCATCGACCGCTTCCTCGACGAACTCGAGGACGGCGCCGTGAAGGCCGAGGCGAGCCGGTGACTGCCCACGGAGCGAGCCGCGCGGCCTTCGCCGCCGCCCGCGAGCGTCTCGACGCGCTGACCGACTCCACGTCGGCCGACGCGGCGAAGCTCGCGGAGGAGCTGGCCGCCGTCACCGCGCTGCTCGACCGCGAGGTGTCGCTGCGCAGGGTCCTCACCGACCCCGCGCGGACCGGTGAGTCCAAGGCGGAGCTGGCCGGGCAGCTGCTGGCGGGACAGGTCAGCGGCACCACCGCCGACCTGGTCTCCGGCATGGTCCGGGCCCGCTGGTCGGGTCCGCGCGACCTGGTCGACGCGGTGGAGGAGCTGGCGGCCGTCGCCGACCTGACCGCCGCGCAGCGGGCCGGCACGCTGGACGAGGTCGAGGACGAGGTGTTCCGGTTCGGCCGGATCGTCGAGTCCAGCACCGGCCTGCGTGCCGCGCTGACCGACCGGTCGGCGACGGTCCCCGCCAAGACCGAGCTGCTGAACAGCCTGCTCGGCGGCCGGTCGAATCCGGTCACCGAGCGTCTGGTAGTGCGCCTTGTGACCCGGCCCCGTGGACGTAGCCTGGAAGCGGGTCTCCAGACCCTCTCCCGGCTCGCGGCCGCGAGCCGGGACCGCAGGGTGGCCGTGGTCACCTCGGCGGTGCCGCTCACCGACGTACAGAAGCAGCGTCTCGGCGCCGCTCTGGCGAAGCTCTACGGGCACACCATGCACCTGAACCTGGACGTGGACCCCGAGGTCCTCGGCGGGATCACCGTGCGGGTCGGCGACGAGATCATCAACGGCACGGTCGTGGCCCGCCTCGAAGAGGCGCAGCGGCGGCTGGCCGGCTGACGGCAGCCCGACTGCCCGACGGACAGCCGCCGGCACCAGCCGGGCGACCGGCCGGCGCCGGCAACAGATACAGAGCAAGACCAGCGGCCCGGTTGGGCCGTGCAGAGACTGCAGAAGATTTTTCTGGGGGCCGACCCCGGAACATGGCAGACCCCCAAAGAAACTTCGGGCCCAACAAGGAGAGCAGGGAACCCAGATGGCGGAGCTCACGATCCGGCCGGAGGAGATCCGGGATGCGCTGGAGAACTTTGTCCAGTCGTACAAGCCGGACGCGGCCTCGCGCGAGGAGGTCGGTACGGTCAGCGTGGCCGGAGACGGTATCGCCAGGATCGAGGGACTCCCCTCGGCCATGGCGAACGAACTGCTGAAGTTCGAGGACGGCACCCTCGGTCTCGCCCTCAACCTCGAAGAGCGCGAGATCGGTTCGATCGTCCTCGGCGAGTTCAGCGGTATCGAGGAGGGACAGTCGGTCACCCGTACCGGCGAAGTCCTCTCCGTGGCGGTCGGCGAGGGCTACCTCGGCCGTGTCGTCGACCCGCTCGGCAACCCGATCGACGGCCTCGGCGAGATCGCGACCGAGGACCGGCGCGCCCTGGAGCTGCAGGCTCCCGGCGTCATGGTCCGCAAGTCGGTCCACGAGCCGATGCAGACCGGCTACAAGGCCGTCGACGCCATGGTGCCGATCGGCCGCGGTCAGCGTCAGCTGATCATCGGCGACCGGCAGACCGGCAAGACCGCGCTGGCCGTCGACACGATCATCAACCAGCGCGACAACTGGCGCTCGGGCGACGTGAACAAGCAGGTCCGCTGCATCTACGTCGCCATCGGCCAGAAGGGCTCCACCATCGCGTCCGTACGCGGTGCGCTGGAAGAGGCCGGCGCGCTGGAGTACACGACCATCGTCGCCGCCCCCGCGTCCGACCCGGCCGGCTTCAAGTACCTGGCGCCGTACACCGGCTCGGCCATCGGCCAGCACTGGATGTACCAGGGCAAGCACGTCCTGATCATCTTCGACGACCTCTCGAAGCAGGCCGACGCCTACCGCGCCGTGTCCCTGCTGCTGCGCCGCCCGCCGGGCCGTGAGGCCTACCCGGGCGACGTCTTCTACCTGCACTCGCGTCTGCTGGAGCGCTGCGCCAAGCTCTCCGACGAGCTGGGCGCCGGTTCGATGACCGGTCTGCCGATCGTCGAGACCAAGGCGAACGACGTGTCGGCGTTCATCCCGACCAACGTCATCTCCATCACCGACGGCCAGTGCTTCCTGGAGTCCGACCTGTTCAACGCCGGCCAGCGGCCCGCGCTGAACGTCGGTATCTCGGTCTCCCGTGTCGGTGGCTCCGCCCAGCACAAGGCCATGAAGCAGGTCTCCGGCCGACTGCGCGTGGACCTCGCCCAGTACCGCGAGCTGGAGGCGTTCGCGTCCTTCGGTTCCGACCTGGACGCCACCTCCAAGGCGTCGCTGGAGCGCGGCAAGCGTCTGGTCGAGCTGCTGAAGCAGCCGCAGTACGCCCCGTTCCCGATGGAGGAGCAGGTCGTCTCCGTCTGGGCCGGCACCACCGGCAAGCTGGACGACGTCCCGGTCGAGGACATCCGCCGCTTCGAGAGCGAGCTGCTGGAGCACCTGCGCCGCGAGCGCAAGGAGCTGCTGACCGGCATCGCCGAGGGCGGCAAGATGAACGACGACACGATCCAGGCCATCGGGGACGCCATCGCCGCCTTCAAGCAGCAGTTCGAGACCTCGGACGGCCAGCTCCTCGGAGACGACGCCCCGGCCGCCAACGTCTCCAAGTGACGACGGAAGGGACCTGACTCATGGGAGCCCAGCTCCGGGTCTACAAGCGTCGCATCAAATCCGTCACCGCGACCAAGAAGATCACCAAGGCGATGGAGATGATCGCCGCCTCGCGCATCGTCAAGGCGCAGCGCCAGGTGGCGGCGTCGGAGCCGTACGCGACCGAACTCACCCGCGCGGTGACGTCGGTGGCCACCAGCTCCACCACCAAGCACGCCCTGACCACCGAGGTCGAGAACCCGACCCGGGCCGCGGTCCTGCTCATCACGAGCGACCGCGGTCTGGCCGGGGGCTACTCCTCGAACGCCATCAAGGCTGCCGAGCATCTCACCAGCCAGCTGAGCAGTGAGCGCAAGGACGTCGTGACCTACATCGTGGGTCGCAAGGGCCTGGCCTACTACGGCTTCCGCGACCGCCCGGTCACGGACTCCTGGACGGGCTTCACCGACAACCCGACCTACGCCGACGCGAAGGTGGTGGCCGCCCCGCTCATCGAGGCGATCACCAAGGACACGGCGGCCGGCGGGGTGGACGAGATCCACATCGTCTTCACCGAGTTCGTCTCGATGATGACGCAGACGCCGGTCGAGCGGCGGCTGCTGCCGCTCACCATCGCGCCGAGCAGCGCGGAGGAGTCGGCCGAGGTCTTCAAGCGCGGTGGCGAGGTCCGGCCGCTGTTCGACTTCGAGCCGTCGGCGGAGGACGTCCTCGACGCCCTGCTGCCGCGCTACATCGAGAGCCGTATCTACAACGCGCTGCTCCAGGCCGCCGCTTCCAAGCACGCTGCCACCCGCCGCGCGATGAAGTCGGCGACCGACAACGCCGGGGATCTCATCAAGAGCCTCTCCCGGCTCGCCAACGCGGCCCGCCAGGCCGAAATCACCCAGGAAATCAGCGAGATCGTCGGTGGCGCCAGCGCCCTGGCCGACGCGACCGCGGGGAGTGACAGGTAAATGACGACGACTACCGAGAACGCTGTGGCCGCAGCCACGGGCCGCGTCGCCCGGGTCATCGGCCCGGTCGTCGACGTGGAGTTCCCCGTCGACGCGATGCCGGAGATCTACAACGCGCTGCACGTCGAGGTGGCTGACCCCGCCGAGGACGGCAAGCTCAAGACGCTGACCCTCGAAGTCGCCCAGCACCTGGGCGAGGGCGTGGTCCGTGCCGTCTCGATGCAGCCGACCGACGGTCTGGTCCGCCAGGCCCCGGTCGTCAACACGGGCGCCGGTATCACCGTGCCCGTCGGGGACGTGACCAAGGGCAAGGTGTTCAACACCCTCGGTCAGATCCTGAACGAGCCGGAGGCCGAGGCGCAGATCACCGAGCGCTGGCCGATCCACCGCAAGGCCCCGGCCTTCGACCAGCTCGAGTCGAAGACCGAGATGTTCGAGACCGGCCTGAAGGTCGTCGACCTGCTGACCCCGTACGTCAAGGGCGGCAAGATCGGTCTGTTCGGTGGTGCGGGCGTCGGCAAGACGGTCCTCATCCAGGAAATGATCATGCGTGTGGCCAAGCTGCACGACGGTGTTTCCGTCTTCGCCGGTGTGGGTGAGCGCACCCGTGAGGGCAACGACCTCATCGACGAGATGACCGACTCGGGCGTTCTGGACAAGACCGCGCTGGTCTTCGGCCAGATGGACGAGCCGCCGGGCACGCGTCTGCGGGTCGCGCTCTCCGCGCTGACCATGGCGGAGTACTTCCGCGATGTGCAGAAGCAGGACGTGCTGCTCTTCATCGACAACATCTTCCGCTTCACCCAGGCCGGTTCCGAGGTCTCCACGCTGCTCGGCCGTATGCCGTCCGCGGTGGGTTACCAGCCGACCCTGGCGGACGAGATGGGTGTGCTCCAGGAGCGCATCACCTCGACCCGCGGTCACTCGATCACCTCGATGCAGGCGATCTACGTGCCGGCGGACGACCTGACCGACCCGGCCCCGGCCACGACCTTCGCGCACCTCGACGCGACGACCGTGCTGTCGCGTCCGATCTCGGAGAAGGGCATCTACCCGGCGGTGGACCCGCTGGACTCGACGTCCCGCATCCTGGACCCGCGCTACATCTCGCAGGACCACTACAACGCGGCCAGCCGCGTCAAGGGGATCCTGCAGAAGTACAAGGACCTCCAGGACATCATCGCGATCCTCGGTATCGACGAGCTGGGCGAGGAGGACAAGCTCGTCGTCAGCCGGGCCCGTCGCGTCGAGCGCTTCCTGTCGCAGAACACCCACGCCGCCAAGCAGTTCACCGGTCTGGACGGTTCCGACGTACCGCTGGACGAGTCGATCGCCGCGTTCAACGCGATCATCGACGGGGACTACGACCACTTCCCCGAGCAGGCGTTCTTCATGTGCGGTGGCCTGGACGACCTCAAGGCCAGCGCCAAGGAGCTGGGCGTCTCCTGAGCCGGTCGGCTCAGGACGGGGGGCGGGTTTGCCCGCCCCCCGTCCGACGCTCCCATCGACACCCCATAGAATTGAAGCCAACACCCGGCGATACGGCCGGGTGGTGACCCGAGGAGCCACCCATGGCTGCTGAGCTGCATGTCGAGCTGGTCGCCGCGGACCGCAGGGTCTGGTCCGGTGAGGCCACTCTCGTCGTCGCGCGCATCACGTCCGGCGACATCGGTGTCATGCCCGGTCACCAGCCGCTGCTCGGTGTGCTGGAGTCTGGCCCGGTGACCATTCGTACGAGCGACGGCGGAACGGTGGTGGCCGCCGTACACGGTGGTTTCCTCTCGTTCGCCGACAACAAGCTTTCGCTGCTGGCGGAGACCGCCGAGCTGGCGGACGAGATCGACCCCCAGCGCGCCGAGCGTGCGCTGGACCGCGCGAAATCGGGTGACGACGACGCCGCTGGGCGCCGTGCCGACGTCCGACTGCGTGCGGTGGCGGCCCGATAAGGGGCTGCCACCACGGATTCACCCTCAGCCGCGGCTCGTTCCGGAACCCTCCGGACCGGGTCGCGGCTGAGGCGATGCGGCTGCGGTTTGTTCCGGTACTGGATGAGGCGAGGAGGTCGGTGTTGATGGTCCTCGCTCTGCTTGTCTGCGGACTGGTCGTCGTACTGGTTGCGGTGGGGCTCTTCGTCTTCGGGCTGCGACGGCGGCTGATTCAGCGTTCGGGCGGCACCTTCGACTGCAGTCTGCGCTGGAACGTGCCGGAGGAGCCCGACCTGTCCGGCAAGGGCTGGGTGTACGGCGTGGCCCGCTACAACAGCGACCGGATCAACTGGTTCCGGGTCTTCTCCTACGCCCCGCGCCCGCGCCGCACCCTGGAGCGCTCGGCGATCGAGGTGCTGGCCCGGCGGGCGCCCGAGGGCGAGGAGGAGCTGGCGCTGCTCTCCGACGCGGTCATCCTGGGCTGTACGCACGGCGGCGTCCGGCTGGAGCTGGCGATGAGCGACGACGCCCTCACCGGCTTCCTGGCCTGGCTGGAGGCGGCGCCGCCCGGACAGCGCGTGAACGTGGCCTGAGGGGCGGCGTACGGCATCGAGAAGGGGCGGCGCCCGCGGGCACCGCCCCTCCCGTGTGCGTGGCGCCGGTTACCCGAGGCCGCTGTTGATCGCGCTCACCAGCTCGCCGTTGGCCGTGTCACCGGTGAAGTCCCAGAAGAAGGCTCCGCCGAGGCTCTGCTGGTTGGCCCACGCCATCTTCGACGTGATGGTGGCCGGGGTGTCGTAGCTCCACCAGTTCGATCCGCACTTGGCGTAGGAGGTGCCCGCGATGGTGCCGGTGGGCGGGCAGGTGTTCTTCAGGACCTTGTAGTCCTCGATCCCCGCCTCGTACGTCCCGGGCGCGGCGCCGGTGGCGGTGCCGCCCGGCGTCGCCTGGGTCACGCCGGTCCAGCCGCGCCCGTAGAAGCCGATGCCGAGCAGCAGCTTCTTGGCCGGCACGCCCTGCGCCTTGAACTTGGCGATCGCGTCGGCGGAGTTGAAGCCCGCCTGCGGGATGCCCGGGTACGAGGTGAGCGGGGAGTGCGGGGCCGTCGGGCCCTGGGCGGCGAAGGCGCCGAAGAAGTCGTACGTCATGACGTTGAACCAGTCCATGTACTGCGCGGCGCCCGCGTAGTCCACCTTGTCGATCTTGCCGCCGGACGAGGCGTCCGCCGTGACCGCCGCCGTGACCAGGCTGCCCGTACCGAACTTGGCGCGCATGGCCTGCATCATGTTCTTGAACGCCGCGGGACCGCTGGTGTCGCAGGACAGGCCGCAGGCGTTCGGGTACTCCCAGTCCAGGTCGACGCCGTCGAAGACATCGGCCCAGCGCGGGTCCTTCACCAGGTCGTAGCAGGACTGCGCGAAGGCGGTCGGGTTCTGTACGGCCTGGCCGAAGCCGCCGGACCAGGTCCAGCCGCCGAAGGACCACAGCACCTTGATGCCCGGGTACTTCGCCTTGAGCTTGCGCAGCTGGTTGAAGTTGCCGCGCAGCGGCTGGTCCCAGGTGTCGGCGACGCCGTCGACGGACTGGTCGGCGGTGTACGCCTTGTCGGTCGCCGCGTAGCTGTCGCCCATGGCGCACTTGCCGCCGGTGACGTTGCCGAAGGAGTAGTTGATGTGGGTGATCTTGCTCGCGGAGCCGGAGGTCACCAGGTTCTTGACGTGGTAATTGCGGTCGTAGACGCCCCACTCGGTGAAGTAGCCGAGCTTGACCTTGCCGCCCGTGCCGGGGCCCGGGTCGGTGCCGCCGCCGGTGGTGCGTACCGTACGGGCGCCGCTGACCGGGCCCGTCACCTCGGCGGTGTCGCGGGCCTGGACGGTGTACGAGTAGTCCGTGCCGGCGCTCAGACCGGTGTCGGTGTACGTCGTCCCGGTGACCGTGGCGATCTTGGCGCCGCCGCGCAGCACGTCGTAGTTCTTGATGCCCTTGGTGCTGGTGGCGGCGGTCCAGGTCAGTTTGACCGAGGTGTTGGTGATGTCGCTCGCGGTCGGGGTGCCGGGCGCGGAGGGCGGGTTGTCGCCGGGCTGGCTGGGGCCGCCGTCGCACGAGCCGCCGTTGATCTTGCAGCCGGACGGTGATCCGGCGCCGCTGCCGTTGAAGCCGAAGCTGAGGGAGGCGCCGGGGGCGAGCGTGCCGTTCCAGCTCTTGTTCTTCGCGGTCCAGTGGTTGCCCGAGCCGGTGATGTCGGCGTCCCAGCCGGAGGTGACGGCCGTGCCGGAGGGGAAGTCCCACTCCACGGTCCAGGTGGAGACGCTCGTGGTGCCGGTGTTCTTCACCGTCCACTTGCCCTCGAAGCCCGTGCCCCAGTCGGAGACCTTGGTGTAGGTCGCGGTCGCCGAATCGGCGGCCTGGGCGGGGGTGGCGAGGGCGACGAGCGCCGCGAACGGCAGGAGCAGGGCGGTCAGCCCGGCGACGGTTCTGTGTCTGAAACGCGGTCTGGGGGAGGCGAGTCGGGTCTTCACGCGTGCTCCTCAGAGGTGAGGTGGGGGAAGGCACACCCCGCGACGGCTCTCATCGTGGTGTGTGCGGTGAGAGTAGAAAGGTCTGGACCACCCGTCAATAGGTCCAGACCAAAGCGGCCGATCCCGGTCAGATACCCAACTCCTGCGCGAGCACCGCCGCTTGTACCCGGCTGCGCAGCTCCAGCTTCCCCAGCAGCCTGCTCACATGGGTCTTCACCGTCGCCTCCGCCATCTCCAGCCGCCCGGCGATCTCCGCGTTCGACAGCCCCTCGCCCAGACAGGACAGCACCTCGCGCTCCCGGCGCGTCAGGGTGCCGAGCGCCGCGTGCGGCGCCGCGTCCCGCGGCCGTACGCGGGTGGGCGCGGCGAACTCCGCGATCAGCCTGCGGGTCACGGCCGGGGCGATCAGCCCCTCGCCGCGCGCCACCGTGCGCACCGCCGTGAGCAGCTCCCCGGCCTCCGCGTCCTTCAGCAGGAACCCGGCCGCGCCCGCCCGCAGCGCGCCGAAGACGTACTCGTCCAGGTCGAACGTGGTCAGCACGAGCACATCGGCCAGCCCCTCGGCGACCACCACGCGGGTCGCCGACACCCCGTCCAGGCGCGGCATCCGCACATCCATCAGCACCAGGTCCGGGCGCAGCTCCCGGGCCAGCGCGAGCGCCTCCTCGCCGTCCGCCGCCTGGCCGACGACCTCGATGCCCGGGGCGGCGCGCAGGATCAGCACCAGCCCCGCCCGTACCGCCGACTGGTCCTCGGCGACCAGCACCCGGATCGTCATGACGTACCGCTCCCTCGCGTGTCGCTCTCCCCGGCGCCGGTCTGTCCTGTGCCGGTCTGGCCCGTGCCGGTCTTTCCCGTGCGGCCGGGGCCCCGTGGTACGGGCAGCTCGGCCCGTACCACCCACCTGCGCACGCCGTCGGGCCCGGCGGCGGCCGGGCCCGCCTCGAACACCCCGTCCAGCAGCGCGACCCGCTCGCGCATCCCGATCAGACCGGCGCCCGAGCCCGGTGCGCGCGGGCCGGGACCGGCTCCGTACGGGTTGCCCACCCGTACGGTCAACGCGTGCCCGGAGCGGCCCAGTTCGACGGCGACGGTGCCGGGGGCCGCGTGCTTGAGCGCGTTGGTCAGCGACTCCTGGACGACGCGGTACGCGGCCAGCTCGACCGGCGCGGGCAGCGCCGTCGGCGTGCCGCGCCGGTCGTCGAGGGTGAAGCGGAGCCCGCTGGAGGCGCCGTTCGCGCGGGCCTGTTCCAGCAGCGTGTCCAGGGCGGCGAGGTCCGGGGCCGCGGCCGGCCGCAGGCCCTCCTCGTCGTCGCCCGCGCGCAGCAGCCCGATCAGCCGGCGCATCTCGGCGAGCCCGTCGACGCTGTTCTCCCGGATGACGCCGAGCGCCTCGCGGGTGGTGCGCGCGTCGTCCAGCGAGAGCGCGGCGGTCGAGTGGATCGCGATCGCGGAGAGGTGGTTGGCGACCAGGTCGTGCAGCTCGCGGGCCATCCGGGCGCGCTCGGCGGTCACGGCCTGGGCGCGGTCCATCTCGGCCAGCAGCGCGATCTGCCCGGTCCGCAGCCGCGCCGTCTCGGCGGCGTCCCGGTGGCCCCTGACCTGGACCCCGGTGACGGCGGGCAGGAAGCAGACCAGACCGATCGCCAGGCCGAGCAGCAGACCGTCCGCCCTCTGGAGCCAGGCGGTGAGCCCGATCGCGGCCCCCACCGTGACCAGCCCGGTGATCCAGGGGATCCGGCGGGCCGCGGCGGGGCTCCCGTACAGCACCGCCGCGTACACGAGGTCGGTGTACAGCAGAATCGTCGCCAGGCTGCCCGTCGTGAACTGATGGGCGATCAGCGCCACCGTGCCGACCGGCAGAACGGTCCCCGGCCTCGTCCTGCGCAGCAGTTCGAGACCGGCCATGACGGCCAGCGGCGCCAGCACCCACGCCCCGGGCAGCAGGACCCGGACGCCCTGGGTCCCGACCCCGGCGGCCCACAGCGCCACCCCGCCCACCAGTCCCGCGGCGGCGAGCAGCACATCGTCACGGTGCGGCCGGAGGGAGTGGGCTGTGATGGTCACGGCACCATCCAACACGGCGGATCCCGGCCCGGCGTCCGCACCACGGGGGAGCGCCCGCTCCATCGAAGGATGCAGTCACATCTCGTCACCGGCGACGACGTGACGCGTACGCGCGGACGGGAGCCTGGAGGGGAAGAGGAAAGGAGCGACGCTGTGATCGTCACACTGATCGTCATCTGCGAGGTCGGCTTCTGGGTGCTGCTGGCCGCCGGACTGGCCCTGCGCTACCTGGCGCGGCGGGAGCGCCTCGGCGCGGCGGTCCTGCTGCTCGAACCGCTGCTGGAGGTCGTCCTGCTGACGGTCACGGTCGTCGACCTCAAGAACGGCGCGCAGCCGGACTGGAAACACGGCCTGGCCGCGCTCTACATCGGTTTCACCGTCGGCTACGGCCACTACCTGGTCAAGCGGGCCGACGCGCGCTTCGCGCACCGCTTCGCCGACGGCCCGCCCCCGGCCGGGCCGCCGCGCTACGGAAGGGCCCGCGCCCGCCACGAGGGCGGGCTGTGGCTGCGCACGGTGGTGGCGGCGGCGATCGCCGTCGCGCTCCTCCAGCTCGCGATCGGGTACGTGGGCGACGCGGCCAGGACCGGGCCGCTGGCCGACTGGCAGCTGACCGCGGTCCGGGCCGCCGGTGTCCACGCCGTCGTCGCGCTGTCGTATCTGCTCTGGCGCAAGAAGCCCCCGAGGGACGGCGCACCGGCTCCAGTGGAGGATTCCACGCCGCTGACAAGGCGTTGACGGGGGCCGGTGACGGGGCGCTGACGGGGGTCGGTGACGGGAGGGCCGGTGACGGGGCCCGGTGGCCGGGCCGCTCAGCGCTCGCCGCCCGGGACCCACAGCACGTCCCCGACCTCCTTGTTCGCCACGCGGGCCAGGATGAACAGGAGGTCGGAGAGACGGTTGAGGTACGTGGCGGTCAGCGGGTTCATGGAGTCGCCGTGCGCCTCGAAGGCCGCCCAGGTCGAGCGCTCGGCCTGGCGTACGACCGTGCACGCCTGGTGCAGCAGCGCGGCGCCCGGGGTGCCGCCGGGGAGGATGAAGCTGCGCAGCTTGTCCAGCGTCTCCAGGAAGTGGTCGCAGTCGCCCTCCAGCTTGTCGATGTAGGACTGCTCGACCCGCAGCGGCGGAGCCGCGTTTTTCACCAGCGCCGGATCCGTTACGACCGGCGTGGAGAGGTCCGCGCCCACGTCGAAGAGATCGTTCTGCACCCGCACCAGCACCTTGACGACCTCCGGGGCGAGCTGCCCCAGCGCGATCGCGGTACCGATGACGGCGTTGGCCTCGTTGGCGTCGGCGTAGGCGGCGATCCGCACGTCGGTCTTGGCGGTCCGGCTCATGTCGCCGAGGGCGGTGGTGCCCTTGTCGCCGGTGCGGGTGTAGATGCGCGTCAGATTGACCATGCCGCCAGGGTAGGACGTGGCGGTGCGGGCGGGCCTCGACCGGCCCCCGCGTCGCGAGGAGACCGGCGCGGAAGAGGCCGACACGCCGCCCGCTCTGGCGCCCGGTCAGCTCGCGTGTGTGCACCGGGCCTTGATCCGGCGCGCCGGGCCCTGACGGGCGGATCGGCCGCCGGAACTCGCGGGCCAGGAGCCGAACCGGGAGCCGGGCCGTGAGCCGAACCGGGAGCCGCGCCGGGTCGCGCGCGAAGCCCTCGCGCCGCTCGACGACATGGCGGGCGTCCTCGGCGGCACGGCGCTCAAGTACGCCGTGCGCGACGCCTGATCGGCCCCCGCGGTGTGATGTCCGTCATGTGAGACGTGACGCGCATCTCTTCACCCTCACACGGCCGTCCACGACCGCTAACCTCCGGCACAGCACGGAAACGTAAAACAGACGTCAATGCTGAACAAAAGCCGTTCGAGAATCGTGGGGTGCGTCGTGGCCGGGAAGCTCGCCGTCGTCGGAGCCGGACTCATGGGGTCGGGTATCGCGCAGGTCTCGGCCCAGGCGGGCTGGGACGTCGTCCTGCGGGACGTCACCGATGCCGCGCTGGCCAGGGGGATGGACGGGATCAGGACCTCGTACGGCAGATTCGTCGCGAAGGGCAAGCTGGAGGAGGCCGACGCCGACACCGCGCTGTCCCGGATCACCACGACCACCGATCTGGACGCCGTGGCCGACGCCGACATCGTCGTCGAGGCCGTCTTCGAGAAGCTCGACGTCAAGCACGAGATCTTCCGCGCGCTCGACAAGCTCGTACGGGACGACGCGGTCCTCGCCTCCAACACCTCCGCCATCCCCATCACCAAGATCGCGGCCGTGACCGAGCGCCCCGACCGGGTGGTGGGGACGCACTTCTTCTCGCCCGTGCCGATGATGCGGCTCTGCGAGCTGGTGCGCGGCTACAAGACCAGCGACGAAACGCTGGCCACCGCAAGGCGGTTCGCGGAGTCGGTGGGCAAGACCTGTATCGTCGTCAACCGCGACGTCGCGGGGTTCGTCACGACCCGGCTGATCTCCGCGCTCGTCGTCGAGGCCGTCAAGCTCCACGAGTCGGGCGTCGCGTCCGCCGAGGACATCGACATCGCCTGCCAACTGGGCTTCGGGCACGCGATGGGCCCGCTCGCCACCGCCGACCTGACCGGTGTCGACATCCTCCTCCACGCGGCCGGCAACATCTACGCCGAGTCCCAGGACGAGAAGTTCGCCCCGCCGGAGCTGATGCGCCGGATGGTGGACGCGGGTGACATCGGACGCAAGAGCGGGCAGGGGTTCTACGAGCACTGAGCCGCACCGCTCGTTTTTCCTCACCCCACCGGGTGAATTCGGTATCGGTTCGCTCACGAACGGCAACTTCCGCGGCCGTCGGGCAGTCAGTTGTTGAAAGTACGGAAAAGACGGATTCAGGCACCGAGCACGGAAAAGCACTCTCGGGGAGCGCATATGCACATCAGGGGCGACCACGCCGAGCTGGTCGTCGGGGGCCGCCTCGACGTCCGCAGCGCGGCGGACGCCCGTACGGTCCTGCACTCGGCCGTCGACGACGGAGTCGGCGACCTGGTGCTCGACCTGACCGGACTGGACTCCTGGGACGCCACCGGACTCGGCGTCATCATGGGAGCCCACCGACGCGCGGGGCGGTGCGGCCGGAGGCTTGTGCTGAGGGGTGTCCCCCCGCAGATGCAGCGTCTGCTGGTGGCCACCCGGCTGCACCGCATCCTCGCCATCGAGGGCGGCATCGCCGCTGAATCGCTTCCTCGGGTCTGACCTGCGCGGTCCGGCCGCACCGGACATCGCGGTCCGGCCGCACCGGACATCGCGGTCCGGCCGCACCGGACATCGCGGTCCGGCCGCACCGGACATCGCGGTCCGGCCGCACCGGACATCGCGGTCCGGACCGGTCACATCACGCAATCCTCATAAGACCGTGATGTCTTGGACTGGGTGCCACCCCGGCCGATCGTAGATACTGGTCCGAGGTCTAGGGTTCGGCCGTCTGCGCATTGACCGACCCGAAGAGCAGGCACCGGACCAGAAGCGACAGATGGGCGTGTGAGGCCGGGGGCAACGGCACGCCACGATCTGGGGGGCTTTCACCATGGACCCGATACACCGGGGACCGGAAGAGTACGGTCACGACACAGCACGCGACGGCGGTGGCGAACACCCCGGCGACAGCGCGGCCGTGGCGCGTGGCGCGACGGAGGCCACGCCGCACGGCACACCGCGCGACGCGGCACCACCCGCGCCCGCGCACACACCCGCGCGCCCCGAGACCGTCACCGCCTCCTCGGGCGCCGTCGCGCACATCAAGGGCGCCGGCCCCCTCACCCCGCCGCCCGCGCGCACCGTCCAGCTCATCGCGGGCGACCTCCTGCTGACCGTCAACCCCGTCGACGGCAGCGAGATCGAACACTGCCCGCCCGGCCACCGCGCCGCCACGCCCGCCCGGCGCACCGCCGAGGAGCGCGCCGCGCTCCAGCGCGCGGGCCGCCCGCCCGTACCGCCGGGCCCCGCCGCGCCCGCGCTGCCGCTGCTCGAACGCGGCGAGGAGCGCGCGCGGCTGACCGAACTCCTGGGCCGCGGCCGGTCCGTACGCCTCACCGGAGCGCCCGGCTCCGGCCGCACCGCGCTGCTCGAAGCCGTCGCGGCCGACTGCGCGGACCTCGCGCCCGACGGCGTCGTGCGCCTCTGCGGACACCGCCGCACCACCACCGAGCTGCTCCACGAGCTGTACGCGGCCGTCCACCACGCCCCGCTCGTACGGCCCGACCGCACCGCGCTGCGCGAACTCGTCCGCGACGTCGCCGCGGTCGTCGTCCTCGACGACCTGGAACTCGGCGCCGAGGCGCTGGACGGACTCCTCGCCGCCACCCCCGAATGCGCCTACCTGCTGGCCGCCACCCCCGAGACCGAACCGCCCTCGGCGGACGCGCGCCTGGAGGAGGTCCCGCTCGGCGGACTCGGCCGGGGCTCCTCGCTCGAACTGCTGGAGCGCGTCGTGGAACGCGCGCTCACCGACGAGGAGGCCAACTGGGCGGGCGACCTCTGGTTCGAGTCCGAGGGGCTGCCGCTGCGCTTCGTCCAGGCGGGCGCGCTGCTGCGCCAGCGCGACCGGCTGCGCGCCGGAGCCGAGGCGTCCGACGAGTTCGAGCCCTTCGAACGCCCCGCAGAGCCCGCCCAGGACGCCCCTTCCGCGACCCCCTTCGAACGTGTCACCGGCGGCAACACCCCCCGCGAGAGCGGCGAGGGCGCCGACGCCTACGACATTCCGCTGCCCAGCCTCGGCGAGGGCGCCGCGCCCGCCGCGCTGCTCGCCTCCCGGCTCAGCGAGGCGGCCCGCGCCACCCTGCGGTTCGCCGTGGCGCTCGGCGGCGAGGTCCCGCACCAGGCCCATCTGCCGGCCCTGGTCGGCGACACCCACGCCGACGCGGCCCTCGGCGAACTCATGAGCTGCGGCCTGCTCACGCCGGTCGGCCCGCGCTACCGGCTCGCCCCCGGCGTCGCCGCGCAGCTGGCCGCCCACGGCTACGCGGACGACGCGACCGCCCACGCCCACACCGCCGCCCAGCACTACGGCTGGTGGGCCGGGCACCCCTCCGTCACCCCCGAGCGCGTCTCCGCCGAGGCAGACGCCATCCTGGCCGCGATGGGCCCGCTGGTGCCCGGCGAGGAGACCGTCCACCCCAGCGCCGCCGTCCTGCTGGCGCGCAGCGCCGCGCCCGCCTTCCTGGCCGGGCTGCACTGGGGCGCCTGGGAACGCGTCCTGCGCTCCGGGTCCGAGGCGGCGCGGCTGGCCGGTGAGGTCGCCGAGGAGGCGTACTTCCACCACGAGTTGGGCGTCCTCGCGCTCTGCCTCGGCAACCTCGACCGGGCCCGCGCCGAGCTGGAGGCGTCCATCGGGATGCGCGGCGCCGTCGCCGACAAGATCGGCACCGTCGCGGGACGCCGGGCGCTGGCCCTGGTCACCGACCGCGAGGGCCGACTGGGCGCGGAGGCGCCGACCGTACGGTACGCGGGAGCGCCGGTGCCCGCGCCCGTCACACCGGCCCCGGCGTACGGCGCGGACCCGGCGTACGGCACAGGGCTGCCGGGCGCCGCCCCCGGCACCCCGGGCACCGGCACCCCCGGCATGGGCACCCCGGGCATCGGCATCGGCGGCGGCGCCCCCGAGGCGGTCGCGCACCCGGTCCGCCACGAGGAGCGGGGGCCCGCCACCGTCGTCTCCCGCACACCGGGCGCGCACGGCCGCCGCCGCCCCGCGTTCGGCGGCGCCCGGCGCAACCTGGTCGCGGCCGGTGCGGGCGCCGTACTCGCCGCCGTCCTGGGCACGGTGGTGACCCTGGGCGCCACCTCCGGCGGCAAGGACGCCCCGGCGGACAAGCTCCACACGGAACAGACCGCGGACCCGGACAGCGGCGAGGACACCACCCCCGCCGAGCAGCCCGCCGACCACACGGACAACGACCCCGGCGGGCCGTGGACAGGGGGCGGCGCCCCCGACTCCCCGGACCCCACGGGCAGCGCGAGCCCCTCCGCGACGGCGTCCCCGTCCGACGAGAGCCCGTCGGACGACGGCACCTCACCCGACGACGAGACCCCGTCCGAGCCGCAGGAGCCCACGGGCACTCCGTCGGAGCCCTCGGCGTCGCACTCCCCGCCGCCGACCGGCCCCTCGTCCCCCGTCTCCCAGCCGCCGACCGAGCCCACGGACGAGCCGTCCGAGGAGCCCACGGACACGGAGTCCGACCCGCCGCCGTCGTCGCCCCAGACGACGCTGAGCGGCCCGATGCCGAGCGCCACCGTCAGCGTGGACGAGCAGCCCGCGACGACGGCCGCGTCGTCGGACCCGGCCGAGCCGTACACCGGCGACGCGACGCTGCTGTAGTCGCGCCGTACGCGAAAGGGGCGGCCCCGCGGGGCCGCCCTTCGCTGTGGTCCGTGGTGCCGACGGGCTCTCAGAACAGCCGCAGCTTGTCGTCCTCGATACCGCGCATGCCGTTGTAGTCCAGGACGACGCATCCGATGGACCGGTCCGTCGCCAGCACCCGGGCCTGCGGCTTGATCTCCTGAGCCGCGAACACCCCACGGACCGGGGCCAGATGCGGGTCGCGGTTGAGGAGTTCCAGATAGCGGGTGAGCTGCTCGACACCGTCGATCTCGCCGCGCCGCTTGATCTCCACGGCCACCGTCGCGCCGTCCGCGTCGCGGCACAGGATGTCCACGGGGCCGATCGCCGTCGGGTATTCGCGGCGGATCAGGGTGTAGCCCTCGCCCAGTGTCTCGATCCGGTCGGCGAGCAGTTCCTGGAGGTGGGCCTCCACGCCGTCCTTGATCAGGCCCGGGTCGACACCCAGCTCATGGGAGGAGTCGTGCAGGACCTCTTCCATGGTGATGATCAATTTCTCGCCCGCTTTGTTGACGACGGTCCATACGCCGGCCTCGTCGTCCACACCCTCCTTCAGCGTGCACGGCGGAGACATCCAGTTGAGCGGTTTGTACGCCCGGTCGTCGGCGTGGATCGACACACTGCCGTCGGCCTTGACCAGGATGAGGCGGGGGGAGGAGGGCAGATGGGCGGTGAGGCGGCCCGCGTAGTCGACGGAGCAGCGGGCGATGACGAGACGCATGGTCGGCAACGCTACTCGACCGTCGGCGCCCCGCGCGATTCGCCCCGGAAGCCCCGTTCGTTATTGGCCGGTTGTGGTCCCATTCTCCTGGTGCGGCCGGGGCGGCACGCCTAACGTGGATGCAGGAGGTCGCCGGTCGTGCACGCTGCGTCGTCGTCGCCTCCTTCCCTGCCCGTAAGGCCCCGGCTTCTCCGGGGTCGCGAGAGGAGAACCCATGTCGCTCGACGTCTCACCGGCGCTGTTGGATCAGGCCGAGCGAGGCGAGGTCGACGAAGCGGCTTTCGTCGACTGCGTCCGGACCTCCCTGCCCTACGCATGGGAGATGATCAGTTCTCTGGTGGCTCAGCTGAAGGTGGACGGTGGACAGTTCGCCGACAACCAGACGCCCCCGCCGGACGAGCAGGCACGCGGTCAGCTGCTGCGCGCGCTTGCCAGTGATGCCATTCGTGGCGCTCTTCAGCGACATTTCGGAGTGCGGCTCGCATTCCAGAACTGCCACCGTGTCGCGGTGTTTCCACTGGACGCCTCGGTCGACGAGCGGCTCGCCCGTTTCACCTCGGTGAGGGCCCAGCTGCTCAACCAGTCACCCGAACTCCGGGACTGCTGAAGCCTCTTGCTGCCGCTCCATACCGTGAGAGCAGTCGCGGGGCCGGAGCGGCAGCCGGGTCACGGGTGTGGTCCCGGCCCGGCCCGGTCAGATGAGGAGCGGCAGTACGTCGGCCCCCAGGCGCCGCACGTTCTCCTCCGTCGAGGCGAGATCGCCCGAGCCTTCCACGAGCAGCGCGAACCGGGTGATGCCCGTACGCTCCGCGGTCGCCGCCAGCCGGTCCGCCGCCAGCCGGGGCCGCCCCACCGGGTGCAGGCCGCACAGCAGCTCGGTGTACGCGACGGGGTCGCGCATCGTGCGCTCCCTGCCGTCGACGGTCACATGCGCGCCGAGCCCCTGGCGCAGCCAGCCCGGCATCGCCTTGACCAGGGTCTCCCTGGCCTCGGTCTGGTGGTCCGCGATCTGCGCCACCCCGGCCGACACGTGCGCGGCCCGCTCGATCTGCGCCGCCGGGCGGCCCGCCGCGCGCGCGTGCCGACGCCAGAGGGCGACCATCTCCGCCTTCTCCTCGTCGCCGCAGTGCATCCCCAGCAGCATCGGCAGCCCGTGCTCGGCGGCCAGCTTCACGCTCGTGGGTGACGTGCAGGCCATGATCGTCTCGGGTCCGCCGGGTCCGCCGGGTCCGTCCTTACCGTCCGTACCGCCGGGTCGGTCCTTGCCGCCCGCGCGGCC
The DNA here is from genome assembly GCF_003346515.1 of Streptomyces corynorhini. GTDB lineage: Bacteria > Actinomycetota > Actinomycetes > Streptomycetales > Streptomycetaceae > Streptomyces > Streptomyces corynorhini. Next base: position 29,867 of record NZ_QQNA01000098.1, on the reverse strand, counting down.
CGGCTCCCCGGAGCCGACCGCGCGGCAGGTGCCCGGCCGGGCGTCCGGGTCCGGGGCGAGCAGCTCGTCGGGCCGGGGCACGACCGGGACCTCGCGGAAGCCGAACCGGTCCCCGTCGGCCGACACGCGCGGCTCGCGCAGCCAGCGCAGCAGCAGGCCGAGGGACTCGGGGAAGTCCCGCTCATAGGCCCTCAGGCCGGTCCCGAACACCTCCAGGTCGACCCAGGGCCCGCCCCGGCCCACCCCGAGCGTGAACCGTCCGCCGGACAGCAGATGCAGCAGCGCCGCCTGCTCCCCGAGCGCCACCGGATGTACGTTCGGCAACACGCTGACCGCCGTACCCACCCTGATGCGTCGCGTACGGCCGAGGAGCAGCCCGGCCAGGGTCACGGCGGACGGGCAGACGCCGTACGGCACGAAATGGTGCTCGGCGAGCCAGACCGAGTCGAGCCCGGACTCCTCCGCCAGCTCGGTGGTGCGCACCGCCCGGTGCAGGGCTTCCCCCTGTCCCTGGCCCGGGAACTGGGCGGCCAGTACAAAAGCTCCAACACGCATCGCCTTCTGCCTCCTTGCGGCCGACGCGACTCCCCCTACCGGCAACAACGTCTGACACGTGCCAAAGGCACGGCCAAACGTAAAAGTCTTGCGATTGTCCGGTAAGTACCTTCTGCGTATCGGGGGATTCGCGCCGCGCGGGACGTGTACCCGGTGCCGGGAGCCGTAGGCTGGGGCGGATCGTGCCGTCTGTCCCGTGAGGTGTCCTGTGTCCCCGCGCCGCAACCGCCCCCGAGGCGGCGAGAGTCCGACCGAGCCCGCCGCGGAGACGGGGGAGCGGTACGGCGGCTTCCAGAGATCCGAAACATGGCAGGGCGAGAACTGGTCAGTCCGTCACGTGGCCGGGGCAAGTGCCGCGGGCAAACGGTACCGCTGCCCGGGGTGCGACCAGGAGATTCCCTCCTCGGTGCCCCATGTGGTGGCCTGGCCCGAGTACGGCGGGGTGGACGACCGGCGCCACTGGCACCAGGCGTGCTGGAAGGCGAAGGACCGCCGCACCTCGCGGGTGCAGCGGTCCCGCAACGGGCCGAGGTACTGACGGCGCCGGTCCGCCGACGGCCCTGACCGGCTCAGACGTCGCGCCGGTCCAGCGAGAAGTACGCGCCCACCATCGCGACCGCCGTCACCACGAGCATGATCCACAGCGGCTCCCAGCCCCGCGGCCCCGAGCCGACGGAGTCGAGGCTGACGTCACTGCCGTAGAAGACCGACAGCTGGGCCGGGATGCTGTAGGTGAACATGGCCTCGCGCAGCCAGGTGAGCGACTCCGAGAGCATGAACATCGCCATGACCAGCGGCAGCAGCACCAGCCCGATCATCACGGTGATCGCGCCCGCCGAGTGCCGGATCAGCCCGCCGACCGCCAGCGAGAGCAGCCCGAGCACCGCCAGATAGAGACTGACCCCCACGGTCGAACGGAACCACTCCTCACCGGTGGGGGAGCGGCCGTCCAGGACGGCGACCTGGAGCGCGCCCGTGACCAGCGTGGTGACCGTCGAGACCACGAAGACGACCAGGGAGAAGACCAGCGACTTCGCCGCCAGTACCCGGCCCCTGCTGGGGCACGCGGTCAGGGTCGAACGGATCAGGCCCGTGCCGTATTCGGAGGAGATGACCAGCACCCCCAGCGTGATCACGCACATGGTGGCGAGCAGGACACCGAAGAATCCGAGAATGAGAACGTTCTCGTTGCCGACGTCGTCGCTCGTGGCGGCGACCGCCGCCGCGGTCAGCAGCCCTATCCCCAGGATCAGCGCGACCATCACGCCGAGCGTCCACATGGTGGACCGCACGGAGCGGATCTTGGTCCACTCCGAGGCCACGGCGTCGCCGAGATGAGTGGGCCGGGCCGGGATCGGCGAGGTGTATCCGAAGGAACCGTCGCCAGGCGCGTGGCCGTGCGGCTGCGGGGGGCCGGAGTGCGGGCCCTGCTGGTACCCGGGCCGCGGGCCCTGCTGGTACGGGGTCGTCATCGGGCGTCCTCGTCGGTGTCGCTCTTCGTGGGACCGGTGGCGGGCGCGGGGGCCGTGGCGGGCGCGGGCGCGTGCGCCGGTGGCGGTGCGGGTGCCTGCGCGGGCGCTCCGGGCGCCCCCTGGGCGGCCCGGGGCGCGGCGGCGGCGTACGGGTTCTGTCCGGGCGGCGGCGGGGCGTACCAGCCCTGCTGCGGCACCTCGGGCACGACCGGCGTCACGTACCCCTGCGAACCCGCCCCGTAACCCGCGTGCGGGGGTTCAAAACCGGCCAGTTCATCAGCCGTCGAACGATAGTCCACGGCGCTCTGCGTCATCCGCATGTACGCCTCCTCCAGTGACGCCTGGTGCGGTGACAGCTCCCAGAGCCGTACCCCGGCGTCATACGCGAGATCGCTGATGCGCGGCAGCGTCAGCTCCGTGATCCGCAGCGCACCGCCCGGCTCGGTCAGCACCTGGCCGCCGGCCTCGGTCAGCACCGCCGCCAGCTTCTCGCGCTGCCCCGGGTCGCCGTCCGGGGTCCGGGCGCGGGCGAAGTCCGCCGAGTTCGCGGAGATGAAGTCCTTGACGCTCATGTCGGCCAGCAGCTGCCCCCGGCCGATCACGATCAGATGGTCGGCGGTCACCGCCATCTCGCTCATCAGGTGCGAGGAGACGAAGACGGTCCTGCCCTCGTTCGCGAGCTGCTTCATCAGATTGCGCACCCAGAGGATCCCCTCCGGGTCCAGACCGTTGACCGGCTCGTCGAACAGCAGCACCCGCGGGTCGCCGAGCAGCGCCGCCGCGATGCCCAGCCGCTGCCCCATACCGAGCGAGAAGCCCTTCGACCGCTTCCGCGCGACGTCCTGGAGACCGACCACGCCGAGCACCTCGTCCACCCTGGTGGCCGGGATGCCGGAGAGCTGCGCCAGCGACAGCAGATGGTTGCGCGCGCTGCGCCCGCCGTGCACCGCCTTGGCGTCGAGCAGCGCGCCGACCTGGCGCGGCGCGTTGGGCAGCGCGCGGAACGGGTGACCGCCGACGCTCACATGCCCCGAGGTCGGCCGGTCAAGACCGAGGATCATGCGCATCGTCGTCGACTTGCCGGAGCCGTTGGGACCGAGGAACCCGGTGACATGGCCGGGCCGTACCTGGAAGGAAAGGTTGTGCACGGCCGTCTTGGCGCCGTAGCGCTTGGTCAGGCCGATCGCCTCGATCATTCTCCAGCCCCATCGACAGGTCAGGTCGTCGGGGCAGTGGCCGGGTCCGACCGAAAGCCCCCGTAAGAGTAAGGAGGATATCCGGGCGCTGACGGTTCCGGCCAAGTCGTTACGGCGGAGCGTCGCCGCGCGGCCGTACCGGGGTCTCCCGGCCGGCCGCGCCGCGCGCCCGCGCTACGCGTCCCGCTTCCGCATCACCAGGTAGCCGCCGACCAGCGCCGCCACCACCCAGAGCGCCATGATCCCCAGCCCGCCCCACGGCCCGTACGGCCGGTCCGAGGAGTTCAGCGCGTCCGGCACGACCTGCATGATCCGGGATCCGGCCTGGTCCGGGAAGTAGTGGGCGACGTCCTTGGCGCCCGGGACCGCCGAGAGGATTCCGGAGACCAGGAAGAAGAACGGCATCAGGATGCCGAGCGCCAGCATCGAGCTGCGCAGCATCGCCGCGACGCCCATCGAGAACACCGCGATCAGCGCCATGTACAGGCCGCTGCCGATCACCGCGCGCAGCACGTTCGGCTCGCCGATGCCCGTACCGTGGTCGCCCAGCAGCGCCTGGCCGAGGAAGAACGACAGGAAGCCGGTCAGCAGCCCGACCGCCAGCGCCAGCACCCCGGCCACCAGGATCTTGCCGAAGAGGAACGTGGCGCGCTGCGGCACGGCGGCCAGCGAGGTGCGGATCATGCCCGAGCTGTACTCGGAGCCGACCACCAGCACGCCGAAGACCACCATCGCCAGCTGCCCGAGCACCATCCCGGAGAAGCTGGTGTACGTCGGGTCGAAGGTGGCCTGCTGCGCCGCGCCCAGATCGCCGAACTGCGAGTTGAGCAGCGCGGAGAGCGCCGCGCCCAGGGCCACGGTCACCACCAGGGCGCTGATCAGGGTCCAGGTCGTGGAGGAAACCGTACGGATCTTGGTCCACTCCGACTGGAGGACCGCCGGTACCGATGCCATGCTCAGGCCCCCTTGCCCTGGTCGTTCCCGCCACCGGCGGGCGTGCCCCACCCCGGCGAACCCCAGCCCGTCGCGGGCGCCCCGCCGCCGTCCGGGCCCGTGTGCGCGTGGTACTCGACCGACTCCGCCGTCATCCGCATGAACGCCTCCTCCAGCGAGGCGCGCTGGGAACTCAGCTCGTGCAGCACGATGCCGTGGCGCGCGGCCAGCTCACCGAGCCGTTCGGGCTCCACCCCGTCGATCTCCAGCACTCCGCCGGTCCCCTCGACCGCGGTGATACCCGCCTCGTCCAGGGCGTCCTTCACCCGCTCGCGGTCCGGAGAGCGCAGCCGGGTGAAGCTGCGGGAATTCTCGTGGATGAAGTCGGCCATCGACGTGTTCGCCAGCAGCCTGCCCTGCCCGATCACGATCAAATGGTCTGCCGTCAGAGCCATTTCACTCATCAGATGACTGGAGACGAAGACCGTACGGCCCTCCGTCGCGAGCCCCTTCATCAGATTGCGGATCCAGTGGATCCCCTCCGGGTCCAGACCATTGACCGGTTCGTCGAACATCAGGATCTCGGGGTCGCCGAGCAGCGCGGACGCGATACCGAGCCGCTGCCCCATCCCCATGGAGAAACCTTTCGACTTGCCCTTCGCCACCGATGTCAGCCCGACCATGTCGAGCACCTCGGTGATCCGGCTCGCCGGAATGCGGTTGCTCTGCGCGAGACAGAGGAGATTGTTGTAGGCGCTGCGTCCGCCGTGCATGGCCTTGGCCTCCAGCAGCGCGCCGATGTGCTTGAGCGGCTCGGAGAGTTCCCGGTAGTGCTTCCCGTCGATCTTGACCGAGCCGCTCGTCGGGTTGTCCAGATCGAGCATCATCCGCATCGTCGTCGACTTGCCCGCGCCGTTGGGTCCCAGAAAACCCGTCACCACTCCGGGTCTCACCGTGAAGGAGAGATCGTTCACGGCGACCTTGCGACCGTAGCGTTTGGTGAGCCCCGTTACCTCGATCATGCGGCCCAACCTAAAGGCGCACAAAGCCCCCCGCCACCGGAGTGACGAGGGGCTTGCACGATCGTTACGTAATCGTACGGACCGACCGCGGACCGTACGGCTGCCCCGTGAGCAGGGCCGGTGCGCCCGTAACGAGCGGAGCCGTCGGTTCAGCGGGACTGCTGAGCCGGGACCCCGCGCGAGATCGGCTCGTCGTCGGCCGGGGTACCGGCGGCGGCCACCGCGGCTCCGGTCAGCGTGGCGAGCATCTCGCGGACGTTGGTCAGCTGCGCGTTGATCGAGTCGCGGCGGTTGGTGAGCGCCGCCAGCTCGCGCTCCGATTCGCTGCGGATCCGGTCGGCCTTCGCGTTCGCGTCGGCCACGATGTCCTCGGACTGACGCTGGGCCGTCTCGACGGTCTGCCGGGCCCGGCGCTCCGCGTCCGTGCGCAGCTTCTCGGCCTCCAGCCGCAGCTGCTCGGCGCGGTGCTCGATCTCCGCCAGCCGCTTCTCGGCCTTCGCCTGACGGGACGCCAGGTCGCGTTCCGACTGCTCACGCCGCTTGGCGAGGTTCGTCTCGAAGTCCGCGGCGGCCTGGGCGGCCTTGGCGCGGGTCTCCTCGAAGAGCGCGTCCGCCTCCTCGCGCTTGGACTGCGCGTCCTTCTGTGCGTCCGAACGGAGCGTGGACGCGTCGCCCTTCGCCTTGTCGACGATGCGGACGCCTTCGTCCTCGGCCTTCGCCTTGCGCTCGGTGGCGTACGCCTCGGCGTCGTTGCGCACCTGCTGGGCCGCGGACTCGGCCAGCTCGCGGTGCTGCTCGGACGCGCGACGGGCCTCCTCGCGCAGGTCCTTCGCCTCCTCCTCGGCAAGACGGAGGATCTTCTCCACGCGGGCGCCGAGGCCGGCGTACGACGGCTCCGCGTCGGTGACCTGTGCCTGGGCGTTCTGCGTTTCGAGATGGAGTTCCTCGATGCGCTTTTCGAGTGCGGTGATGCGGGACAGCGCGCTGTCACGGTCGGCGACGAGTTTGGTAATGCGGTCGTCCACCTGACCGCGGTCGTAACCACGCCGCACGAGCTCGAAGCCGAATGGGGAGGAAGTGTCGCTCATGGGGTTCCTGTCGAATGAGACCGGTGAGGTGATAGGGGGAATCCTAGGGGCCTAAGCGGCGTGTCATCGAGCGGATGTCGGTTTGATCTGGAGAATGTCCAGCCTTTTGAGTGGCTAGTTGTCGGAAGACTTGCCACTCGAACGGGTGGTTCCGGCCGTGGCGCCCGCCTTGACGGCATTGTCCTTCGCGGGACCCGACGGCGACTCGAACGACTCCAACGCCTCCAGCACGTCCTGGACTCGGGAGATCTCGGCCTGGATGTCCTCCCTCCTGCGCACCAGGATGTCGAGTTCGCGCTGGCCCTCCTCGACCATCCGTTTCGCCTCCTGGTCGGCGTCGGCGCGCGACTTCTCGCCCTGCCGGGTGAGATCGGCCTTCTTCTGCTCGGCCTCCTTGAGCAGCCCCTCCGCCTTGCGCACCGCGGCGATCCGGACCTTGCTCGCCTCCGAATTGGCGTCCGCGACCAGCGCCTTGGCCTTCTCGTCGGCCTCGGCCCGCTGCTCGCTCGCCGCCTTCATCAGATTGTCGACGCGCTCGCCCGCGGTGCGCAGCTGCTCGGCCGTCTCCCGGCGCGCCCGCTCGTGGAGCTGCTCGACCTCGGCCTCGGTCCTGGCCCGCAGCTCCTCGCTGCGCTCCCGGATGGCCGTGGCGTCCCGGCGCGCGCCCACCAGCAGCTCGTCCGCGTCCGTACGGGCCTTCTCCACCAGGGAGTTGCCCTCGACCGTCGCGTCCGAGGAGATCCGGCCGGCCTCCTTGCGGGCCACCGCCACCATCCGGTCGGCCTGCGCCTCGGCCTCGGTGGCGACGTTGAGCGCCTCCTCCTGGGCCTTGTTGATGAGCTGGTCGGCCTGCTCGGCCGCGTCGGAGCGGCGCTTCGCCGCGTCCTTGCGCGCCTCGTCCAGCAGCCAGTCCGTCTCCTCCTGCGCCTCGGTCCTGACCCGCTCGGCCGCCGCCTCGCTCTCCGAGGTGAGCCGCGCCGCCTCCGACCGCAGCCGCTCGGCGGCCTGTTGGGCGGCGCCCACCGTCTCGGCGGCCTCGGCGCGCATCCGCTCGGACTCGCCGCCGGCCTCCGCGATGAGCCGGTCGGCCTGCACCGCCGCCTCGCCCCGGATCCGGTTGGCGTCCTCGCGGGCCTCCGCGCGGGCGCGTGAGGCGTCCTGCTCGGCGGAGGCGAGCGAGTCCGACGCCTCGGTCCTCACCCGTCGCACGTACTCCGCGGTCTCGGAGCGCAACCGCTCCGCCTCCGCGATCGCCTCGTTGACGGTGCGTTCGGCCAGCGCCTGCGCCGCGTCCGTCTCCTCCTGCGCCCGTACGAGCAGCCGGTTCGCGTCCTCGGCGGCGCGCTCCCGCTCCGCGAACGCGTCCGCCCGTACCCGGTCGGACTCGTCCTGCGCCTCGGTCCGCACCCGGTCCGCGGCCTGCTCGGCGGCGGCCTGCCGCTCGACGATCTCCTGTTCGGCCTGGTCCTGCAGACCGGCGACCGAGTCCCGTACCTGCTGGGCGGTCTGCTCGCCCGCCGCCACCAGCTCGGTGGCCCGGTAGTCCGCCTCGGAGACCAGCCGCTGCGCCTCGGTCTGCGCGTCCTCCACCCGTTTACGGGCCGACGCGAGCAGCTCCTCGCTCTGCTCGCGGGCGCGCTCGCGCTCCTGGTCCGCCTCCGCGCGGGCGGCGCTCAGCGTCTCCTCGGCCTCGCGGCGGCGGCGTACGGCCTCCTCCTGCGCGGCGGCCAGCGCCTCCGCGGCCTCGGTCTCGACCCGCTCGGCCGCGGCCCCCGCCTCGGACCTGGTCCGGTCGGCGCTCTCCTGCGCCTCGGTCTTGAGCCGCTCCGCCTCCGCGGCGGCCTCCGACTGGAGCCGTACCGCGGCGCTCTCCGCCTCCGCGCGCGCCTGCGCGGCGTCGGCGGCGGCCTCGGTGCGCAGCCGCCGCGCCTCCTCCTCGGCCTGCGCCTGGAGCGTACGGACCCGCTCGGCCGCCTCCGCGCGCAGCCGGTCCGTCTCCTCAGCGGCCTCCCGGCGGATCCGCTCGCCCTCGGTACGGGCCTCGCCGAGCGCCTCCTCGGCGGAGACGACCCGCTGTTCGGCCTCGGTGTGCAGCCGGGTCAGCTCGTCGGCGGCCTCGGCCTTGCGCGACTCGACGCCGCGCTCGGTCTCCTCGCGCAGCTCGGCGGCGGCCTTCTCGGCGCCGGAGGTGGTGGCCTCGGCCTGCTCCTCGCTCTCCGCGCGCAGCCGCTCGGCCTCGGCGCGGGTGCGCTCCAGGGTGTCCTCGGCCTGCCGGCGCAGCGTGGTGGCGCGCTCGATGGCCTCGGTGCGGACCCGCTCGCTCTCGGTCGTGGCACCGGAGCGCAGCTCGTCCGCGTCCGCCTTGGCCTTGGCGAGCAGCTCCTCGGCGGTCTTCGCCGCCTCCTCGATGTTCTGGACGGCCTCGCGGCGCGCCTCGCCGCGGATCCGCTCGCCCTCGGCGACCGCCTCGGAGCGCAGCTGCTCGGCCTCGCCGCGCAGCCTGCGGGCCTCCTCCTGCAGCTCGACGGTCTTGGCCCGGTACTCCTTGGTGTCGTCCTTGGCGGCGCCCTTGAGCTGGTCGGCCTGTTCCGCGGCCTCGCCGCGCAGCCGGTCCGCCTCGGCCTCCGCCTCGCGGCGGATCCGCTCGGCCTCCTCGCTCGCCGCCCTGGTGGTGGCCTGGGCGTCGTCGGACGCCTTGGTCAGCACCTCCTCGGCGGTACGGGCGGCCTTGGCGAGCTGGGCGGCGGTGTCCTCCGCCGCGACCGTACGGGCCTTCTCGGCGGCGTCGGCGACGAGCTTCTCGCCCTCGGCGCGGGCGTCGGCGAGCGCCTGCTCGGCCTCGGACTTGGTGGCCTCCGCCTCCTGCGTGGCCTCGCCGACCATCCGGGCGATCTCGGACTTGGCCGTACGGGTGCGCTGCTCGTTCTGCGACTCGACGCCGGACAGCCGCTTGGCGGCGGCCTCCTTCGCCTCCCCGACGACCTTCTCGGCCTCGGCGCGCGCCTCGCGCAGCCGCTCCGTCGCCTGCTGCATCCGCTGCTCGGCGGCGCGGCTCAACTCCGCTGCCTGCTGGCGGGCCTGGTCGGACTCGGCCGCCGTGGACGAGCGCAGCTGCTCGGCGTGGCCCGCGGCCTCCTGCGCCTGCGCCGAGGCGGCGTTCAGCAGCCGCTCGGCGTCCTTGCGGGCCCGCAGCAGGATCGCCTCGGCCTCGGCGCGGGACGACTCGGCCTCCGAGCCCAGCCGACGGCGTGCCTCCTCGGCGACCCGGGCGGCCTCCGCGCGCGCGGCGGCCAGCGCCTGCTCGGCCTCGGCGCGCGACTCGTCGAGCAGCCGCCTGGCCTGCGACTCCGTACGGGCCCTGAGCTGCTCGGCCCAGGAGACGTTCTCGTTGACGTGGGACTCGACGGTCTGCCGGCGCTCCGCCAGCTCCTGGTCGAGCCGCTGGCGGCGCTGCACGGCCTCCGTGTGCAGCTCGGCCTGGAGCCGCGCCTGGTGCTCGGCGTGCTCCTGGAGGATCCGCTGGGTCTGGGCGCGCGCCTCGCGCAGCTCGCGCTCGGCGTCCGCGCGCATCTGCTCGGCCTGCATCTGGGCGTTGCGCAGGTGCTGTTCGGCCTGATAGCCGAGGTCGCCGCTGTCATAGGACGGGCGGGTCGCCAGACTGCGGCGCGCCTCGTGAAGCTTGGCGCGCAAGACCTCGACCTGATAACCGAGGTCCTCGGCGTGCTGGACGGCCTTCTCCCGCGCGGTCTTCAGCCGGTCCATCTCGGCTTCGAACCGCGAAAGGTGGTCGTCGTCAGCTCGGTGGCTCTCCTGGCGTTCGTAGCCCCGCACTGCGCGGTCCCATCCGTCCCCTGGTCGCAACTGCCCAATTGAGCACCGCTCTCGGCGAACGGTCCCCCGGGGAATGGTGACAGATCATCGACAGGGGCGCGGCCCCGGCCCGGCCCCGGCCCGGAGCGCCCCACTGTACCGGGCCGGGAATCCTTAAGGTCAGTGCTCCGGGCGGGAGGTGACGAGTTCCGTGAGGACTCCGTGGCAGTCCTTGGGGTGGAGGAAGGTGATGCGCGAGCCCATGGAACCGGTGCGCGGCTCGTCGTAGAGGACGCGTACGCCCTTGTCACGCACGGCCTGGGCGTCCCCGTCCACGTCGGCGGTGCCGAACGCGATGTGGTGCACGCCCTCGCCGTTCTTCGCCAGCCATTTCCCCACGGCCGAATCCTCCCTTACGGATTCGAGGAGCTGAAGGTAGGAAGCCCCGCCGTCGGACGTCTCGTTGATCTTGAGCATGGCCTCGCGTACGCCCTGCTCCTCGTTGACCTCGGTGTGGAACACCTCGAAGCCGTACGTGGCCCGGTAGAACTCGACGGTCGCATCGAGGTCGAAACAGGCGATTCCGATGTGGTCGATTCGCGTCAGCATGCAGACAGTGCAGCGCTACGGGGGCGATTACGCAACGTGCGCGCCGTCACACGCACCGCCGGGTGACCCGGAGCGGTGCCGGTCAGTACATTTGAAGTGAACCATCGTTCACGCGGCGGCGTCGCGAGGCGCCGCTCCCGCCCTCGTGCCGCACGCTCCACACAAAGGGGATCGCGTCTCATGTCTGGATCGAACACCACCACCTCTGTGATCGTCGCGGGCGCCCGTACCCCGATGGGGCGGCTCCTCGGCTCCCTCACGCCCTTCAGCGGCGCCGACCTCGGCTCCTTCGCCATCAAGGCGGCGCTGGAGCGGGCCGGTATCGGCGGCGACCAGGTGCAGTACGTGATCATGGGGCAGGTGCTGCAGGCCGGGGCCGGGCAGATCCCGGCCCGTCAGGCCGCCGTCAAGGCCGGCATCCCGATGAACGTGCCCGCGCTCACCGTCAACAAGGTCTGTCTCTCCGGTCTGGACGCGATCGCGCTGGCCGACCAGCTGATCAGGGCGGGGGAGTTCGACGTGATCGTCGCGGGCGGCCAGGAGTCCATGACCAACGCGCCGCATCTGCTGCCCAAGTCCCGCGCCGGGTACAAGTACGGCGCGATCGAGATGCTCGACTCGATGGCGCACGACGGGCTGACCGACGCCTACGAGAACATCGCGATGGGCGCCTCCACGGAGCACCACAACACACGCCTGGGCATCGAGCGGCTGCCGCAGGACGAGTTCGGCGCGCTCTCCCACCAGCGGGCCGCGGCGGCCCGCAAGAACGGTGTCTTCGAGGCGGAGATCACCCCGGTCGAGATCCCGCAGCGCAAGGGCGAGCCGGTGGTCTTCGCCGAGGACGAGGGCATCCGTCCTGAGACGACCGCCGAGTCCCTGGGGCGGCTGCGGCCCGCGTTCGCCGAGGACGGCACGATCACGGCCGGTACGGCCTCGCAGATCTCCGACGGCGCGGCGGCGGTCGTCGTGATGAGCAAGGCCAGGGCGGTCGAGCTGGGGCTCGACTGGATCGCCGAGATCGGCGCGCACGGCAATGTGGCGGGCCCGGACAACTCGCTCCAGTCCCAGCCGTCGAACGCGATCCGGCACGCACTGGAGAAGGAGGGCATCGGCGTCGAGGACCTCGACCTGATCGAGATCAACGAGGCGTTCGCGGCGGTCGCCGTGCAGTCAATGAAGGACCTCGGGGTATCCCCGGAAAAGGTGAACGTGAACGGCGGCGCGATCGCCCTCGGCCATCCGATCGGCATGTCGGGCGCCCGGATCGTGCTGCATCTGGCGCTGGAGCTGAAGCGGCGCGGCGGCGGGACCGGCGCGGCCGCGCTGTGCGGCGGCGGCGGCCAGGGCGACGCGCTGATCGTCCGGGTCGCCGGATAGGCGCGTACCGCCCAGCGCATACGGTACGTACCGAACCGACGGGAGCTGTGGGAGCTGTGATGCAGGACGTCCCCGAGCTGGTCGCCCAGGCACGGGAGGGCAGGCCGCGCGCCGTGGCCCGGCTGATCTCGCTGGTGGAGGGCGCGTCCCCGCGGCTGCGCGAGGTGATGGCGGCGCTCGCGCCCTTCGCGGGCAACGCGTACGTGATCGGGCTGACCGGGCCGCCGGGAGCGGGCAAGTCGACCTCGACCTCGGCGCTGATCTCCGCGTACCGGCGCGCGGGCAGGCGGGTCGCGGTGCTGGCCGTCGACCCCTCCTCGCCGTTCTCCGGCGGCGCGCTCCTCGGGGACCGGGTACGGATGTCCGAGCACGCCTCCGACCCCGGCGTCTACATCCGCTCCATGGCCACCCGGGGCCATCTGGGCGGTCTGGCCAGGGCGGCGCCGCAGGCGATCCGGGTGCTGGACGCGGCGGGGTGCGACGTGATCGTGGTGGAGACCGTAGGGGTCGGCCAGTCGGAGGTCGAGATCGCGGCCCAGGCCGACACCTCGGTGGTCCTGCTGGCCCCGGGCATGGGCGACTCCATCCAGGCGGCGAAGGCGGGCATCCTGGAGATCGGCGATGTGTACGTGGTCAACAAGGCCGACCGGGACGGCGCCGACGCCACGGCCCGCGAGCTGAACCACATGCTCGCCCTGGGCGAGTCCCGCGGCCCCGGCGACTGGCGCCCGCCCATCGTCAAGACGGTGGCCTCGCGCGGCGAGGGCATCGACGAGGTCGTCCAGGCGCTGGAGAAGCACCGTGCCTGGATGGAGGAGCACGGCGTGCTGACCGCCCGCCGTACCCGGCGCGCCGCCCACGAGGTGGAGACCCTCGCCGTCACCGCCCTGCGCGCGCGCATCGCCGACCTGCACGGGGACCGCAGGCTGGACGCCCTGGCCGAGCGGATCGTGGCGGGTGACCTCGACCCGTACGCGGCGGCCGACGAGCTGGTGGCGGGGGTCACGGGCGGGCGCTGACCGGTCCGCGGCCCTCGGGGGAGGTCCTGGCGCCCGTCAGGACCTCCCCCGAGGCGTCCCGCGTCCCCCGCGCACCTCATGCGTCCCGCGCGGGGCCGTCCGTCGCGTGCGGGCCGGGGAGCCGCGCCTCAGTCGTCGTCGCGGGCGTCTCGGTCGCCGTCGTGGTCGTCGTGGGCGTCTCGGTCGTCGTGGTCGCCGTCGTGGTCCGCCGTCACCTTCGCCGTCCGCGCGTCGACGTTCAGCTCGTGCTCACGTCCGTCCTCGCCGCGTACCTCGACCTCCCAGCGGGCGCCCGGGGCGTCGTCGATCTCGGCGGACGTCACGGTGCCCGGTACGGAGGCGAGGGCGGCGACCGCGGCCTGCCGGACGTCCACGGCGGCGGCGCGCAGCGCGGCACGGTCCCGGGCGTCGTCGTCCCCGTCGTCGTCCCGGCCCGCGCGGTCCACGCGCACCGTGCCGTCGGCCGCGTCGACCGTCAGCTCGCGCCGGACGTCGTCCGCGCCGAACAGGTCGACCTCCCAGCGGCCGGCGCGGTCGTCGTCCCGCTCGACGGAGGACACGGCGCCGGGGAACCTCGCGAGCGCCGCGGCCACCGCCTCGCCCGCGGTGAGTTCCCCGCGGGCGCCGGGCGCGGTCGCCGCCGTGGGCGTCGCGGCCGGGCCGTCGGCGGCCGGGCCGTCGGCGGCCGGTGCCCGATCCGACCGCTCCGCCCGAGCGCTGTCCGTGCTGTCCGTGCTGTCCGTGCCGTGCGAGGCGGCGAGCGCCGTGTAGGTGCCGCCGCCGATCAGCACCGCCGCGGTGATCGCGGAGATGGCGAGCTTCAGCTTCATGAGGGGTCCTCCCGAGTCGGTCGGTGTGATCCGTGTCGATCCGGTTCTCAATGTGTCCCACGGAGGCTGAAGGCCACCTGAAGCCGGCTGAAGCGGTCTTCAGGTTCTGTTTGGCAGGCTGAGGGCATGCGCTTGCTGATCGTGGAGGACGAAAAGCGGCTCGCGGTCTCCCTCGCCGGGGGACTGCGGGCCGAGGGCTTCGCCGTCGATGTCGTGCACGACGGCCTCGAAGGGCTGCACCGCGCGAGTGAGGGCGTCCACGACCTCGTCGTGCTCGACATCATGCTGCCCGGCATGAACGGCTACCGGGTCTGCGCGGCCCTGCGCGCCGCCGGGCACGACGTACCGATCCTGATGCTCACCGCGAAGGACGGCGAGTACGACGAGGCGGAGGGGCTCGACACGGGCGCCGACGACTATCTGACCAAGCCGTTCTCGTACGTCGTGCTCGTCGCCCGGGTCAGGGCGCTGCTGCGCAGACGCGGGTCCCCCGGCGCCTCGCCCGTGCTGCGCGTCGGGGCGCTGAGCATCGACACGGCGGCCCGCCGGGTCTTCCGGGAGGAGACCGAGGTGGCCCTGACGGCGAAGGAGTTCGCCGTACTGGAGCAGCTGGCGGTGCGGGCGGGCGAGGTGGTCGGCAAGCAGTGGATCCTGGAGCACGTCTGGGACTTCGCCTACGACGGTGACCCGAACATCATTGAGGTTTACATCAGCGCGCTGCGGCGCAAGCTCGGCGCCCCGGCGATCCAGACGGTGCGCGGTGCCGGATACCGGCTGGTCGCGTCATGAGACGCCCTGTGGGACGCCTGGTGGGACGCCGCCGGTTCGGCTCCGTACGCGCCAAGGCGTCCCTCGGCGCGACGGCCGTGGTGGCGGTCGCGCTGGTGGCCGCCGGCCTCGCGGTGCTCCTCTCGTTGCGCTCGAACCTCACGGAGCAGGCGGACCGGCAGGCCGACAGGGCCGCGCGCGAGGTCGCGCTGGACATCGCCTCCCAGGTCCCGGACCGGGTCGCGTACGCGGACCTCGAACTGCCCGACGAGGAGGACCACCCGGTGCGGGTGACCGACGAGGACGGCCGGCTGCTGGTGGCCGGTGAGGGGCTGGAACGGATCAGCGGCACCGGGGTCCGCGCGGCAGGGGAGAGGGCCACCGCGAGGCCGGGCGCGGGCGGCACCGCCTCCGGCTCCCGGCAGGCCGAAGGGGACGACGAAGCGGACGGCCGCGACAGGAACGGGGACGGCAGAGACGGGGACGGCCGCGACGGGGACGACGACGACCCCGCCGTCGGCGAGATCGGCGACACCACCACGTACGGCTCGGGCAGCGCCACGGTGGACGGTGACAGCGCCGACTACCGCTTCGCGACGATCGAGGCGACCGACCGGGCCGGTGAGACGGTCCTCGTCCAGGCGGGCGCCCCGCTCGCGGACCGGCAGAGCGCCGTGCGCACCACCGGGCTCGCCATGCTGGCGGGGCTGCCCGTCCTGCTGCTGGTCGTCGGGGGAGTGACCTGGCTGATGACCCGTCGGGCGCTCAGGCCCGTCGAGGGCATCCGGCGCGAGCTGGCGGCCATCACCGCCTCCGAGGACCTGTCCCGACGGGTGCCGGAGCCCGCCACGCACGACGAGGTGGCGCGGCTGGCCCGTACGACCAATGAGACGCTCACGGCGCTGGAGGCGTCCGTGGAGCGGCAGCGCCGCTTCGTCGCGGACGCCTCGCACGAGCTGCGCAGCCCGATCGCCTCGCTCCGTACCCAGCTGGAGGTGGGCGAGGCGCATCCGGCGCTGCTGGACGTTCCCGGCGCGGTCGCGGACACCGTACGGCTTCAGCGGCTCGCGGCCGATCTGCTGCTGCTGGCCCGGCTGGACGCGGGGGAGCGGCCCGTGCGTGCCGCCCGGTTCGATCTGGGCGCTCTGGCGCACGAGGAGGTGTCGCAGCGGACCGCGGACCGCTGCCCGGTCGTTCTCGATGTGCGGCCGGGGGCGGAAGTGGCGGGATCGAGTGGCCAGTTGGCGCGGGTGCTGGGCAATCTGCTGGACAACGCGCAGCGCCACGCCGCCGGTTCGGTCACCGCGTCCGTGCGGCGGTCGGGCGCCACGGTTGTGCTCGCGGTCGCCGACGACGGTCCCGGGGTGCCGGAGGCGGAGCGTGAGCGGGTCTTCGAGCGGTTCGTACGGCTCGACGACGCCCGCAGCCGCGACGACGGCGGTGCCGGGCTCGGTCTCGCCATCGCCCGCGATGTGGCCGAGCGGCACGGCGGTACGCTCACGGCCGGCCGCGCGGAGCGGGGCGGCGCCCTGTTCGAGCTGCGGCTGCCCGCGGCCGACTGAGGCCGTCCCGGCATCCCCGGCATCCCGGGATCTCCGACATCCCGGCATCCACGGCCTCCCGGCATCCCCGGGATCTCCGACATCCCGGCATCCACGGCATCCTCGGCGGACCCGGCACCCGGCATCTCCGGCGCGGGCCGGTCCCGGCACGGGGCCGCCGCGAGCGGGCTCAGACCTTGCCGCGCCGGCCGTGCAGATGCTCGGCGACCGGGGTCAGCGAGGCCCGCAGCTCCGCCAGCGCCTCGGGCGAGAGCAGATCGATGAAGTGCCTGCGCACGGACTCGACATGGTGCGGCGCCACCTTCCGCATGGTCTCCATGCCGCTGTCCGTGAGCACCGCGAACAGGCCGCGCCGGTCCGACTCGCAGTGCTCCCTGCGGACCAGCCCGGCGCTCTCCATCCGGGTGATCTGGTGCGAGAGGCGGCTCTTGGACTGGAGCGTGGTGGCGGCGAGGTCGCTCATCCGCATACGCCGCTCCTCGGACTCGGAGAGATTCACCAGGATCTCGTAGTCGTTCATGGTCAGGCCGAACGGCTGGAGATCTTTCTCCAGCTGATGCGTCAGCAGCTTGTTGACATCCAGATGCGTGCGCCACGCACACTGCTCGGCGTCGCTCAGCCACCGGGTGGCCGTCTCGGTCTCCATGTATCTATTCTACCTAAGAAGTTGAATTCTGGACGAAATTGCCGGTCTGTGGAGTGTGATGCCAGCCACGCGCGCGAAGGGAGACCACGCGTTCGACGTGACACTCCGCAGACTACCGCTCACAGCCCGAAGCGACGCTGGAGGTCGCCCGGCCGGCCCGCGCCCCCGCCCGCCGGGGCGCCGCCG
This sequence comes from Streptomyces corynorhini, assembly GCF_003346515.1. Taxonomy (GTDB): domain Bacteria; phylum Actinomycetota; class Actinomycetes; order Streptomycetales; family Streptomycetaceae; genus Streptomyces; species Streptomyces corynorhini. Next base: position 12,791 of record NZ_QQNA01000098.1, on the reverse strand, counting down.
CCGGGCACCCCTGCCTCGGAGGGCGCCGTGCCGGTCGGCTGCTCCGCCATCAGCTCCTCCGTCGACTGGAGGAGCACGGTCCCCGCCCCGACGAACTCGAACTGGTGCTCCTCGCCCGAAGCGCCTCCGATGCCCGTCAGTGACCGGATCCCGCCCAGCACGCCGGACATATAGCCATGATCGTAATGGTGACAGGGGGACGGACAGTCCGCCCAGCCGACCAGGGCCTGCGGATCCACCCGCAGCGGCGGCTCCATGAACACCACGGGCCCGTTCGACGCGGCGACGAACTTCCCCGTGCCGATCAGGGTCAGAAAGCCCGGCACGATCGACTGCTTGAGCGCCAGCGACGGCTGGAAGGCCAGCAGATTCCCGGACCGGATCGTCAGATTCCCGTCCTCCAGGTCGAAGGAGTTGACGTCGAAGGCCCGGTCGGCCAGCAGCATCTTGCCCTCGCCCTCCGCGACCACCCAGTCGGCGGTGTGCAGCGGCGAGTGGAAGCTGCTGCGCACCAGCCCCTCGAAGCGCCCGTGGCCGATCCCGTCGAAGACGATCTGCCCGTAATAGGCGATCATCTTCCCCTTCTGGAGGAACCACCGGCTCCCCGTCAGCTCCACACAGAAGGTGTACGCGTTGACGTTGTCGTCACCCGGCAGCGTCATCGGGTCGAACACCACCGGTGCGCTCGCCGCTCCCGTGCTCACAGCTTCTCCTCCGATGCCTGGACGTACACCACGCCGTTTCCGCTCAGCTCCAGCTGGAACGCCTCGCCCGAGCCGCGCCCCACCATCTCGCGCCAGCCGAGCGCGGCGGAGAGCTTGTTGCGTACGTCGCCGTGGTGGGCCACGTACGCCTGCGGATCCACCCTGATCTCCGTGCCCGGGGTGATCGGCAGCTCGATCACCCCGCCGTGTGCCATCACCGCGACCGAGCCGTGGCCCTTCAGGGTGGTGGTGAACAGCCCCTGGCCGGTGACCTGGCCGCGCACCATGCCCATCACCCCGCCCTGCGAGCCCATGAACATCGTCCCCTGCTGGAGCGTCCCGTCGAAGGCGAGCAGCCGGTCCGCCTCGACGTACAGCGTGTCCCCGGCCAGGTCGATCACCTGGATGTGGTGCCCGCCGTGGCCGAACATCACCGTGCCGCTGCCCTCCACCGTCATCAGCGGGGTCGCCTCGTTGGCCACGCGGCGGCCGATCATCGACATGAGGCCGCCCTGCCCGCCCCGGATGTCGGGTGTGAAACCGACCTCCCCCCGGTACGCGAGCATCGCGCCGCGCTGGCTGAACAGCTTCTGGCCGGGGACCACCGTGGCCTCGACCATCTTCGAGTTGATCTCACGGAACGGCACTACAGATCGCCCCCGATCGTGTTCCGCTCGCTCGGCTGTACGTACACGAGCCCCTCGCCCTCGAAGCGGATCTGGAAGGACTCGCCGGAGCCCTCGCCGATGAGCGTGCGGAAGTTCACCCCGGACTGGAGCTTCTGCTGGAGCTTGCCCTGATGCGCGATGTACGCCCCCGGGTCCACGTACAGCGGGTAACGCGACGAGACCCGCAGCACCACCGCCTCGCCGTCCGACATGATCGCCGCCTGCCCCGTGCCCTCCACGACGGTCGTGAACAGGCCATTTCCCGACGCTCCGCCGCGCAGGCCGGTGAAGGTCGTGCCCGTACGCAGGGCCGCGTCCGTGCAGAGCAGATTGCTCGACTCGACATAGAGCTTGTCGCCGTGCAGCGAGACGAGGTTGATCTCGCTCGCGCGGTCGGCGAAATAGCAGGTGCCCTGGCCCTTCACCTCCATCACGGTCATCTGTTCGCCGGTGAGCCGGCGCGTCACCATCCCGCGCAGTCCCTCACCGCCCCCGGTCAGCTTCTTGAAGGTCATCCGGCCGTCGTACGCGACCATCGACCCGTTCTTCGCCTTGACGGCGTCGCCTGTCATCTCGACGGCGAGCACCCTGCTGCCTTGCAGTCGGAACTGAGCCACAGGTCGAAGGTATCCGGCGCCACCGGCGCGGGACAGGGCTCCCGCCCCCGATCCGCCCCGGATCCGTCCCTGACCCGACCCCCGGTCCGCACCCCGTACCGACCCTGACCACGGCCGTCCGGTGCCGGGCTGTCACAATGACCGGAGCGCTTGTGCACGCGTTCACAAGATCGCGCGCGCGAGATCACGTACCCCCGAAGACGAAGGTGCCTGCCTCGTGGACATCAAGACCGCATCCGCCCTCCACCGCCTCCGCCTGATCTCGGCCCCGGAGGCCGTGTCCTTCCTGGTGCTCGCTGTCTGCTCGGTGCTGAAGCGCACGACCGAGTTCAACGCGGTTCCTGTGATGGGGGCCGTCCACGGTGTTCTCTTCATCATCTACGTGATCTTCTGGGCCGACGCCTGGAACCGCGTCAAGTGGCCCCTCGGCACGGCCGCGCTCTACTTCGTCCTCTCCGTCCTGCCGTTCGGCGGCTTCTACGCCGACCGCAGGCTCAAGCGCGCCGCCGACGACGCCGTCATCGCCTCCCGCGCCCGGCGCGAGGGTACGGTGAGCGCATGATCGTCGCCTTCTCCGTCTCTCCCCTCGGTGTCGGGGAGGACGTCGGCGAGTACGTCGCCGACGCCGTCAGGGTCGTCCGTGCGTCCGGCCTGCCGAACCGTACGGACGCCATGTTCACCTCGATCGAGGGCGAGTGGGACGAGGTGATGGACGTGGTCAAGCGCGCCGTCGCCGCCGTCGAGGCCCGGTCGGGCCGCGTCTCACTGGTCCTCAAGGCCGACATCAGGCCGGGCGTCACGGACGGACTCACCTCGAAGGTCGAGACCGTCGAGCGCCACCTCGCCCCGTAGTCCACGGTAGACAGCCGACGACACATAGCCCACGGCACGTAGCCCGCGCCCCGTAGCCGACGACACATAGCCCACGGCACGTAGTCCACGCCCCGTAGCTGACGGCACATAGCCCACGGCGCATAGCCCTCGGCACGTGCCCGACGCCCCGTACGCAGTAACCCGCGAGCGTAAAACCCCTCGCACGGACGCCTCCAGTCGACACGCCGGTCAATCTCCCTTTCTGTGGGGATATCGACCTCGCGACTCAGCTGGAGGCACCGTGCGGCCCGAGGGCTACGACCACGACCTCGATCCCGACGACGAACCCGACTACGACTACGACCTCCACAGCCGTCTGGCCGGCCCGCTCACGGAGCCGGACCCGAGGGCCCCCTACCGGGTGGAGTACCGCAGTCTGCTGGCCCGGGAGCCCCGCCGAATACGCGCCGTGCTGCTGATGGCCCTGGCGCCGGTCCTCTCCGGCTCCCTGTTGGCCTATCTGGTCTGGCCCAGCCACCGCACCGAGCGCGAGGGCGGCGACCGCTGGCTCATCGCCTTCGACCACGTGATGCTCGGCTCGATCGGGTTCATCGCCCTGTTCATGCTGGTCAACGTCGCCTCGGTGGCCCACGCCACCATGGTCGCCAGGGATCCGATACCCGTCGCCGCCGAAGTGGGCACCCGGGTCGCCTTCCTCACCACGTACGTCCCCGGCAAAGAACCGCTCGCCATGGTGCGGGCCACCCTCGAAGGCGCCGTACGGCTGCGCCACAGCGGCCCGCTCGACCTCTGGCTGCTCGACGAGGGCGACGACTCCGCCGCCCGCGCCCTCTGCGCGGAGCTGGGGGTGCGTCACTTCACCCGTAAGGGTGTCCCGCAGTGGAACCGTGCGAAAGGTGTCCACAAGACCCGCACCAAGCACGGCAACTACAACGCCTGGCTCGCCATGCACGGGGACGACTACGACTTCTTCGCCTCCGTCGACACCGACCACATACCGCTGCCCAACTTCCTGGAGCGGATGCTCGGTTACTTCCGCGACCCGGACATCGCCTTCGTCGTCGGCCCTCAGGTGTACGGCAACTACACCTCGCCCGTCACCAAGGCCGCCGAGTCGCAGCAGTTCCTCTTCCACGCGCTGATCCAGCGGGCAGGCAACCGCTACCACGCCCCGATGTTCGTCGGCACCAACAACGTCGTACGGATCAAGGCGCTCAAGCAGATAGGCGGGCTGTACGACTCGATCACCGAGGACATGGCCACCGGCTTCGAGCTGCACCGCACGAGAAACCCGCTCACCGGCCGGTTCTGGCGCTCCGTCTACACCCCCGACGTGCTCGCCGTGGGGGAGGGGCCCGCGTCCTGGACCGACTTCTTCACCCAGCAGCTGCGCTGGTCGAGAGGGACCTACGAGACGCTCATCAAGCAGTACTGGAAGGCGCCCTTCCGGGTGCCGCCGGGGCGGCTGCTCAGCTACACGCTGATGCTCGTGTACTACCCGATGACGGCCGTCAACTGGTTCCTCGGCATCCTCAGCTGCGTCCTCTTCCTCTGGCTCGGCGCCTCCGGCACCCAGGTCTCCTCGGCGGTCCTGCTGATGCTCTACAGCGACGCCGCCGCCCTCCAGATCGGCCTCTACCTCTGGAACAGGCGCCACAACGTCTCGCCCCACGAGCCGAGCGGCTCCGGCGGACTCGCCGGGATGGCCATGTCGGCGCTCTCCGCGCCCCTCTACCTCAAGTCGCTCGGCGCGGCGCTGCTGCGCACCGACGGGCGGTTCGTCGTCACCCCCAAGGGCGGCCAGGCCAGCCCCGACCGGCCGATGACGTTCCGGCTCCATCTCTTCTGGGCCGCCGTCCTCGTCGGCTCGCTCATCGCGTCGGTCTTCCTCGGCCACACCCATGTGGCGATGCGCACCTGGGCCGTACTGGCGCTGGTGATCGCGCTCGCGCCGGTCGCCGTGTGGTGCTGGACGCTGTGGGGCGAACGCGCGGAGCGTACGGCCGCCCTCACCGGGCCCGTACCGGCGACCGGCGTCGCCTCCATGACGACGGAGCGGCCCGCCGAGCGCCCCGCCGAGCGCCCCGCAGGGCGCCCCGCAGGGCGCCCCGCGGACGACGAGCCGCGGCCCGCGTTCGCCGCCAACACGGTACAGACCGCGACCGTATCGACGTCAGGAGGGAACTGAGCCATGGCCAAGCGCAGCAGGAAGGCCGGGACATCGCGGTACCGGCCGTCCGACAAGTTCAAGAAGACGCTGCTGGGCGGCGGGGCGCTGGTGGTGCTCGTCGGCCTCAACGCGCCCGCGGCCTACTCCTTCGCCTCCGAGAAGTACCACGCGTACAAGATCGCCCAGCCCGGTTACAAGCGCCAGTACGGCTCGTGGGCCATGCTCGACGTCCCCGAGCAGTACCGTACGAACGCGATCCACGCGGCCCTGCTGCACAGCGGCAAGGTGCTGATCATCGCCGGTTCCGGCAACAACCAGAAGAAGTTCGACGAGGGCTCCTTCGACACGATCCTCTGGAACCCGGCCGACGACTCCTTCAAGAAGATCCCCACCCCCGAGGACTTCTTCTGCGCCGGTCACTCCCAGCTCCCCGACGGCCGCCTGCTGGTGGCGGGCGGCACCGCGCGCTACGAGGTGCTCGACGGCGAGGTCAGCCGCGCGGGCGGTGGGATGCGCGTCAAGAACGAGAACCCGGACCGCGGGCACACGTTCAAGAAAGGCACCCGCTTCCGCTCCCCGTCGGGTGTCGAGTACGTCAGCACCTCCGACGTCACCGTGCCCAAGGCGAAGAAGGAGTTCAAGGTCGGCTACGGCAAGAGCGGCCGGATGCTCCCCTGGCAGACCAAGGTCACCGCCGGTGAGGCCCGGGTCTTCGTGGAGGCGGTCGACAAGGGCCCGCAGGCGCTCACCACCCAGGCCGCGCAGTACGAGATCCTCGGGCTGAAGGGCAAGGACGCGGACAACCTCTACGGACTCGCGCAGAAGCTCACCACGGAGAAGCAGGACTTCCAGGGCATCAAGTCGGCCTACGAATTCGACCCCAGGGCCGAGAAGTACGTCCCCGTCGACCCGATGAGGGAGGCCCGCTGGTACCCCACCCTGGTCACCCTGGACGACGGCAAAGTCCTCGCCGTCTCCGGTCTCGACGACGTCGGCGCCGTGGTCACCGGCGACAACGAGCTGTACGACCCGAAGACCAAGAAGTGGAGCCAGGGCCCCACCCGTTACTTCCCCACCTACCCGGCGCTCTTCCTCACCAAGGGCGGCAAACTCTTCTACTCCGGCTCCAACGCCGGGTACGGGCCCGCCGACAAGGGCCGGCAGCCGGGGCTGTGGGACCTGAAGAAGAACACCTTCACCAAGGTCGACGGCCTCACCGACGCCGACCAGACGGAGACCTCCGCCTCCCTGATGCTGCCCCCGGTCCAGGACCAGCGCGTGATGCTGCTGGGCGGCGGCGGCGTCGGCGAGTCCTCCAAGGCCACCGCCCGCACCGCCATCGTCGACCTCGGCAAGGACAGCCCCGCCTTCCGGGAAGGCCCCAGGCTGCCGCAGGGCACCCGCTATCTGAGCAGTGTGCTGCTGCCCGACGACACGGTGTTCACCACCGGTGGCTCCTCCGACTACCGGGGGCGCAGCGCCAGCGACATCCTCAAGGCGCAGTTCTACGAGCCCGCGACCAACTCGTTCCGCCCGGCGGCGGACCCCACGGTCGGCCGCAACTACCACTCGGAGGCGCTGCTGCTGCCCGACGGCCGGGTCGTCACCTTCGGCTCCGACCCGCTGTTCAACGACGCCGACAACACCAAACTGGGCACCTTCGAACAGCGCGTGGAGATCTACACGCCCCCTTACCTCCAGGGCGACAAGGGAAAGAAGGAGAACCGCCCGGACCTCGGCAAGGGCCCGGACCGGCTCGACGCCAAGGGCCGCGCCACCTTCCGCACCGCCCACCCCGACCGCATCGCCAAGGCCCGCCTGATGCGCCCGAGCGCCGTCACCCACACGACGGACGTGGAACAGCGCTCCGTGGAACTCACGCTGAGCAAGTCGAAGAACGCGGTGACGCTGGAGGCCCCGAACGACCGGGCCGTGGTCCCGCCTGGCTGGTACATGCTCTTCGCGACGGACAAGGCGGGTGTCCCGTCGGAGGCGAAGTGGATCCAGGTCACCTGACGGGCGGCGGCGCTGCGCCGTGCGTCAGTTCTTCGCCCGGCGGGCCAGGCCGAGCGCGTACTCCGGCCACCAGGTGCCGGCGGCCGGGCCGCCGCGGCAGGGGCCGTCGGAGTCGCCGGGGCGTTTGATCCAGAGGAACGCGTCGAGCAGTTCGTTGCCGGTGTTGGTGGTGGGCGGGGTGCCCAGGGCCCGGCCCGGTGGGTTGCACCAGCCCTGGTCGCGGTCGCCGGAGAGCGGGCCCGCGCCGTTCCTGCTGGTGTCCACCGTGAAGTGGGCGTCGCCCAGCAGGCCGGAGAGCCGGGTGCCGTACGTCTTGACCGCGTCGTCGGTCTGGAAGTTGGACACGTTGAGGGAGAAGCCGTCGGCCGCCTCGACGCCCGCGCGGCGGAGCGTGTCGGCGAGCTTGCCCGGGTCGGTGACCCAGGCCGGGTTGCCCGCGTCCAGGTAGACGCGGGTGTGCGGCCGACGCTTGAGGGTGCCGATGGCCTCGGAGAGCAGCTCGTACCGCTCGCCCTGGTGCTGCTCGGGCGTGCAGCCGTCCGCGAGGTGCGGTACGGCGTCCGGCTCCAGGACGACGATGGCGTCGGCGTCGCCGATCGCGTCGGCGAAGGCGCCGATCCACGAGCGGTAGGCGGCGGCGTCGTGCGCGCCGCCCGCCGAGTAGAGGCCGCAGTCGCGGTGCGGGATGTTGTAGGCGACGAGGACGGCGGTGCGCTTGTCGGCCTTGGCGCCCCGTACGGTTCTGCGGATCTGCGGTTCTGGGTCGTCGCCCGCGGGCCACTCGGCCACCGCCCGCTCCGAGATGCGTCGCAGGATCTTCGCCTCGCCCTCGCGCCCCCGCTTCTCCCACGCCTTGACCTGCCGGGCCGCGTCGCTGTCCGGGTCGACCCAGAAGGGCGACGCCACGGAGGGGGCGGCCTCGCCCAGGACCGACGCCGGTCCCGAGGGCCCGGGGGCGGACGCGGCGGAGGACGCCGGGCCGGACGAGAAGGCCGAGCAGCCGCTCACCGCCAGCCCGAGAAGGGCCGCGACTGCGGCGGCTGCGGTGCGGGAGCGGTGTGGTCTGCGGCCGGACATCCATACCCCTCGGAGAACGACTGGGGAGCGACTGGGGGAGCGCACGGGAATGGCAAGACCGGCATATCGTTACATGACGCTCAGTCGGTTCCGGGGTGCGACACCGCGAGCGCGATCCCGAGCGGGGTCCGCTCGTACAGCACCTCATGTCCGTACCGCCGCGCCCCGAGCAGCCCCGCCCCGCGCAGCACCGACAGATGCGCCGACACCGAGGAGGGCGCCAGCCCCAGCATCCGGGCGAGCGCCGTGGTGGAGGCCGGCTCGTCGAGGGCGCACAGCACGCGGGCCCGCGCCCGGCCCAGCAGCCGGGCGAGCGCCTCGGGGGTACGGTCCGACGGCTCCGTCCACAGACCGCCGATCCCGCGCACCGGATAGATCACGGCGGGCTGCCACGGCGGCAGATAACCGCTCACGACCCGGGGCCAGCAGAAGACGCTCGGCATCAGCACGAGCCCGTCGCCGCCCAGGACCCGCGCGTGGCTGCCGTTCATCCCGGTGATGGTCAGGGTGGATCCGCCGGTCCAGCCGAGCTGCGGGCTCAGCTCCGCTATCAGCCGCTCGAAGCCCGCCTCCGCCAACCGCCGCGAGTGATAGGCCACATCGGCCTCCAGCAGCGCCCGCAGCCGGGGCCAGTCGGGCTCCACGAGCACCCGCCACGCCTGCTCCAGCAGCCCGGCCAGCTCACCGACGGCCCGCGCCGGATCCGCCAGCATCGCCCGTCCCGCCGGGCTCTCCGCGGCACCGGGGGTCTCGGCGAGCGCCAGGGCGATATCGGCCCCCGCCGCCCGCGGGTCGGTGGTGCGGACGGCCGCGATCTCGTCCTCGAAGACGGGGCTCGGGCCGGGTGGCACCCGGCTGAGAAGGTCGGGGTTGTGGCCGAACTCCGGCATCAGCAGATGGAGCGGACGCAGATCCAGCCCGTCGGCGGCCTGCCGGATCCGCCGCAGCCACGGCAGGTGGTACCCGTGCCGCCGGGGTCGCACGAGGGTCCTTACGGCCTCCTGGGTCTCCCAGAGCGGCGAGATCGCGAAGCGGCAGCGGAGCAGGTCGCTCTCGGTGAAGTGGAGCTGGAACGGCATGGCGGCGGACGACCCCTGGGGGCGGAAGATTCGGACCTGGCCGAAAGTTTAGGTCCGGACACCTGCGTCCCGCCACGCTCCGACCATGTCCAAGAACCCAGCCCCCGGCGGGTACGGGGCCGTCTTCGCCGTGCGCGAGTTCCGGTTCGTGTTCGCCGCGCACCTGCTCTCGCTGCTCGGCGTGGTCGTCAGCGAGATCGCGCTGACCTACCTCGTCTACGTCCTCACCGGCTCCCCGCTGCTCAGCGCGCTCACCTTCGCGCTCGGCCTGCTGCCGTACCTCGTCGGCGGCACACTGCTCGCCGGGGTCGCCGACCGCTACCCCGCCCGGCGGGTCCTGGTGGTCTGCGACCTGCTGTGTGCCGGCTGCGTCGGCGTGATGGTGCTGCCCGGCATCCCGATCGCCGGGCTGCTGGCGCTGCGCTGCCTGATCGCCGCCGTCGCGCCGGTGTTCACCGGGACCAGGACGGCCGCGCTCACCGACATCCTCGGCGGCGGCGACCTCTACGTCCTCGGCCGCTCGCTGCTGCGGATCGTCTCGCAGAGCGCGCAGCTCGTCGGGTTCGGGGTGGGAGGGGTCCTGCTCGCCGTCATCCCCGCCCGCGCCGCGATCGCCGTCACCCTCGCGACGTTCCTGTGCTCGGCCACGCTGCTGCGCTTCGGCACCCGCGACCGGCCGGCCAGAAGCGCCGGGCAGGGCGGTGCGCTGCTTCGGGACTCGCTCGCCGGAGCCCGGCTCGTGCTCGGCGAGCGCGGGACCCGGGCGCTGCTGCTGCTCTTCTGGGTGCCCGCGATGTTCGTCGTCGCCCCGGAGGCCCTGGTCGCCCCGTACGTCGACTCGCTCGGGGCTGGCCCGGTCGCTCTGGGGCTGTTGATGTGCGCGATGCCCGTGGGGCACATCGTGGCCGAGCTGTACGTCGGTTCGGTGCTCTCCCCGCGGGCCAGGACCCGGATCGTGCTGCCGGTCGCCGCCACCGGGCTGCTGCCGCTCCTGGTGTACGCGGCCGAGCCCGGTCTCGGCGGGGCGGTGGCGGCGCTGGCGCTGTCCGGGGCGGGCGCCGCGTACGTGGTCGGGCTGGACCGGTGGTTCGTCGACGCGGTCCCCGAAGAGCTGCGCGGCCGGGCGATGACCCTGCTCACGGCGGGGCTGATGACGGTCCAGGGCCTCGGCATGGCGCTCGCCGGTCTGGCCGCCGAGTTCTTCCCGGTCCACCACGTCGTGGCCGGAGCGGGCGCGGTCGGGACCGGGTGCTGCCTGCTGCTCGTACGGGAGGTCCGCGCGGTCCGGCGGGCTGAGGTGCTCGGAGTGCGAGACGGGGCTGACCCGTACGTGGCCGATCGGTAAGGTCGAGGGCGTGTCAAAACCGCTCGGTCTGCCCTTCGACCCGATCGCCCGCGCCGACGAACTCTGGCGGCAGCGCTGGGGTCCCGTCCCCTCCATGGCCGCGATCACCTCGGTCATGCGCGCGCACCAGATCCTGCTGGCCGGGGTCGACGCGGTCGTCAAACCGTACGGGCTGACCTTCGCCCGGTACGAGGCGCTGGTGCTGCTCACCTTCTCCCAGGCGGGCGAGCTGCCGATGTCCAAGATCGGCGAGCGGCTGATGGTGCACCCGACGTCGGTCACCAACACGGTGGACCGGCTCGTCACCTCCGGTCTGGTCGACAAGCGGCCCAACCCCGCCGACGGCCGGGGCACCCTCGCCTCCATCACCGACAAGGGCCGCGACGTGGTGGAGTCGGCCACCAAGGACCTGATGGACATGGACTTCGGGCTGGGCGCGTACGACGCCGAGGAGTGCGCGGAGATCTTCGCGGTGCTGCGCCCGCTGCGCGTCGCGGCGCGGGACTTCGAGCAGTAGCCCAGCGGTGGGAGGGCGTGCCCGGGGGGCGTGGGCGCGCGTCCGGGGGCGCGCGAAGATCGCCCAATGTGCCCGGTTAGGCTCCTTCCATGAAGTCAAATGTGCTGTCGCGCTACCGGGTGATGGCGTACATCACCGCCGTCTGGCTGCTGGTCTTCACCGTCGCGATCGTCATGAAGTACGGGTTCGACACCGGTGACACGATGCTGATCTCCCAGATCCACGGCGTGCTGTTCATCGTCTACGTCGTCTTCGCCTTCGATCTGGGCTCCAAGGCGAAGTGGCCCTTCGGCAAGCTTCTCTGGGTGCTGGCCGCCGGCTGCATCCCGGCGGCGTCGTTCTTCGTGGAGCCGAAGATCACGCGCGAGATCCGGCCGCTCCTGACGGACCGCGAGCCGGTCGCCGCCAAGGCGTAGCGCCCCCCGCGGCCCCCGCGGCGGCACTCTCCCCGCCCGCACGGCGCCGCCCCTCTCCGCCCGCACGGTGTGCGGGCGGTTTTCCATCGACATTTACTTGGACGTCCTAGTAAATTTGAAGGTATGAACGCTGACGCGATCGAGGAGGGCCGCCTGCGCTGGCAGGCCCGCTACGACAAGGCCCGCAAGCGTGACGCTGACTTCAGCACGCTCTCCGGCGACCCGGTGGAGCCGGTCTACGGGCCCCGGCCCGGTGACACGTACGAGGGATTCGAACGGATCGGCTGGCCCGGTGCGTACCCGTTCACCCGGGGCCTGCACCCGACCGGGTACCGGGGCAGGACCTGGACCATCCGGCAGTTCGCCGGCTTCGGCAACGCACGGCAGACCAACGACCGCTACAAGACGATCCTGGCCAACGGCGGCGGCGGGCTCTCCGTCGCCTTCGACATGCCCACGCTCATGGGCCGCGACTCCGACGACGCCCGCTCGCTCGGCGAGGTCGGCCACTGCGGGGTCGCCATCGACTCCGCCGCCGACATGGAGATCCTCTTCGACGGCATCCCGCTCGGGGACGTCACCACCTCCATGACGATCAGCGGCCCGGCCGTCCCCGTCTTCTGCATGTACCTCGTCGCGGCGGAGCGCCAGGGCATCGACCCCGCCGTGCTCAACGGCACGCTCCAGACCGACATCTTCAAGGAGTACATCGCCCAGAAGGAGTGGCTGTTCCAGCCCGAGCCCCATCTGCGGCTGATCGGCGACCTGATGGAGCACTGCGCCGCCGCCATCCCCGCGTACAAGCCGCTCTCCGTCTCCGGCTACCACATCCGCGAGGCGGGCTCGACGGCCGCGCAGGAGCTGGCGTACACCCTCGCGGACGGCTTCGGCTATGTGGAGCTGGGGCTCAGCCGGGGGATGGACGTCGACGTCTTCGCCTCCGGCCTCTCCTTCTTCTTCGACGCGCACCTCGACTTCTTCGAGGAGATCGCCAAGTTCCGCGCGGCCCGGCGGATCTGGGCGCGCTGGATGCGGGACGTGTACGGGGCGCGCACCGACAAGGCGCAGTGGCTGCGCTTCCACACCCAGACCGCCGGAGTCTCGCTCACCGCCCAGCAGCCGTACAACAACGTCGTACGGACGGCGGTGGAGGCGCTGTCGGCCGTCCTGGGCGGTACGAACTCGCTGCACACCAACGCGCTGGACGAGACCCTCGCCCTGCCGAGCGAGCAGGCCGCCGAGATCGCGCTGCGCACCCAGCAGGTGCTGATGGAGGAGACCGGCGTCGCCAATGTCGCCGACCCGCTCGGCGGCTCCTGGTACGTCGAGCAGCTCACCGACCGGATCG
>NZ_QQNA01000097.1 GCF_003346515.1 Streptomyces corynorhini | reverse complement strand
GGGCATCGCCGCGATCGCGGCGTACGCCTCCGGGCCGGGGCTCGGCAACGAGATCTTCCGCGGAATCGCCTCGCTGGGCAGCGCGAACGCGCTCAACCAGGTCCTCGCGGGGACGATCGGCATCGTCATCCTCGCCCTGCTCTTCGACGCCGCGTACATCCTGCTCGGCCGACTGACCATCCCGAGGGGGATCCGTGTCTGAGACCTACGACTCCGAAACCGGCGGCGCCGGAAGTCACCCGGAGGACGGTGCCAGGGCCGAAGGCGGCCTGGGGACCCACGCCGGATCCGGGTCCGGCTCGGGGTCCGGTTCGGGAGCCGGGATCCTGCTGGAGGGGCTCACCAAGCGCTACCCGGGCAGCCGGGAACCGGCTGTGGACAACGTCCACATGGAGATCAAGCCCGGCGAGACGGTGATCCTGGTCGGCCCGTCCGGCTGCGGCAAGTCGACCACCCTCAAGATGATCAACCGGCTGATCGAGCCGTCCAGCGGCCGGATCAGGATCGGCGACGAGGACGTCACCGACATCGACCCGGTCAAGCTGCGCCGCAAGGTCGGCTACGCGATCCAGTCTTCCGGGCTGTTCCCGCACATGACCGTCGCCGAGAACATCGCGCTGGTCCCCAAGATGGTCGGCTGGTCCAAGTCGCGGGTCAAGGACCGGGTCGAGGAGATGCTCGACCTGGTCGGGCTCGACCCGCGCGAGTTCCACGGCCGCTACCCGCGCCAGCTCTCGGGCGGCCAGCAGCAGCGGGTGGGCGTGGCGCGGGCGCTCGCGGCCGATCCGCCCGTACTGCTGATGGACGAGCCGTTCGGCGCGGTCGACCCGATCACCCGTGACCATCTCCAGGACGAGCTGATCAGGCTCCAGCACGAGCTGCACAAGACGATCGTCTTCGTCACGCACGACTTCGACGAGGCGATCAAGCTCGGGGACCGCATCGCGGTGCTGCGCGAGCAGTCGCACATCGCGCAGTTCGACACCCCCGAGGCGATCCTCACCAACCCGGCGGACGACTTCGTCTCCGGCTTCGTGGGCGCGGGCGCGGCGCTGAAGCGGCTCAACCTGACCCGGGTACGGGAGGTGGAGATCGCCGATTTCCCGACCGTGACCGTCGAGGACCCCCTCCAGTCGATCTTCAACAAGCTGCGCTCGGGACCGCACAACGAGCTGCTGATGCTCGACCGCAGGAACCGCCCGTACAAGTGGCTCAGGCGCGGCGATCTGATGCGCGCGAAGGGGTCGCTGGCCCGTGCGGGCCAGCTGGTGCACGACACGGTGACCAGGGACGCGACCCTGCGCGACGCGCTGGAGGCGGTCCTCACCGACAGCGGCGGGCGGGTGGCGGTGACCGGGCGGCGCGGCGAGTACATCGGGGTGGTGGACATGGAGACCCTGATGAACTCGGTGCACGAGATGCTGGAGGCCGACCGGCTGGCCGCCTTCGAGCACCAGCACGAGCAGGCGGAGCTGCTCACCGATCCGCAGGACCGGCGCGGCGAGCAGGACGAGCGCGGTCAGCAGCTGGAGGACGGTGCCGAGGTATGAGTTCCCCCGCTCAGGAGGAGCGCCGGGCCGACGAACCGGACGCGAAGACCCCGCCGCTCTGGGAAGAGGAGGAGGAACCCACCCCGCCGCCCACCGGACCGAAGCGCCGGATCACCTGGCGCAAGCTGGTGACGGTGCCGGCCGTGGTCCTGATCGTCCTGCTGCTGACCTGGCTGTACATCAGCAACGTCCAGCTCGACTCGATCGCCAGGAACTCCCTGGAGGGCGGCAATGTGCCGCTGCGGCTGCGCCAGCACATCGAGCTGACGGCGATCTCCACCTTCTGGGTGCTGATCATCGCGCTGCCGCTGGGGACCGCGCTGACCAGGCGCGGGCTGCGCAAGGCCGCGCCGGTGGTCACGGCGATCGCCAACGTGGGGCAGGCGGCCCCGGCGATCGGTCTGCTGGCGCTGCTGGTGATCTGGCTGGGCATCGGGCAGTCGACGGCGATCACCGGCATGGTGCTCTACGCGATCCTCCCGGTCCTCGCCAACACGGTGGCCGGGCTGCGCGCCATCGACCCGAACCTGGTCGAGGCGTCCAAGGGCATCGGAATGTCGGCGCGGGCCACGCTGGCGCGGGTCGAACTGCCCCTGGCCGTACCGCTGATCCTGGCGGGCGTACGGACGGCGCTCGTTCTGAACGTGGGTACGGCGACGCTCGCGACCTTCGGCGGCGGTGGCGGACTCGGTGACCTGATCACCTCGGGCATCCAGACGCAGCGGATGCCGGTGCTGGTCGTGGGCTCCGTACTGACGGTGTGCCTGGCGCTGATCGTGGACTGGCTGGCCTCGCTGGTGGAAGTCATGCTCACACCGCGTGGGCTGGAGGAGAAGTGATGCGGCATACCCGGCTCACAGAGCGGTTCACCGGACGGACGCGCTCCCTGGGGGGCCGCTCCCCGGCGGGCTCGCGGCTCGTCCGGCGGACCCTGCCCGCCACGATGGCGCTGCTGCTGACGGGGGTGGGGCTGGCGGGCTGCGGCCTCAAGAGCGGCTCCCCGATGGTCGACGACGTGCGGCCCGGCCCACGGGACGCGGGCCAGCCCCTCAAGGGCGCCTCGCTGACGGTCACCTCGAAGAACTTCAGCGAGAACATCATTCTGGGCGAGATGATCGGCCTGATCTTCAAGGCGGCGGGCGCCGAGGTCCTGGACCGTACGAACCTCCCCGGCTCGATCAGCGCCCGTGAGTCGATCGTCAAGGGCGACGCCGACGCGATGTACGAGTACACGGGCACGGCCTGGATCACCTATCTGGGCCACGAGAAGCCGATCGAGAACGGTCAGAAGCAGTGGGAGGCGGTGCGCGACGCCGACCGCGCGCACGGGGTGACCTGGCTGCCGCAGTCGACGCTCAACAACACGTACTCGCTGGGCATCAACCAGGCCAACAACAAGAAGTACAAGCTCAAGACGTTGTCCGACGTGGCCGCGCTGGCCAAGAAGGACCCGTCGGCCGTGACGATCTGCGTGGAGAACGAGTTCGCCTCGCGCGACGACGGGCTGCCGGGCATGCAGAAGGCGTACGGCATGAAGCTGCCCGCCGCGAACATCAAGAAGATGGACGCGGGCATCGTCTACACCCAGGTCTCGAAGGGCGCCTGCCTGCTGGGCGAGGTCTTCACGACGGACGGCCGCATCAAGTCGCTCCACCTCGACACCCTCGCGGACGACAAGCACTTCTTCCCGATCTACGACGCGGCGCCCGTGGTGCACTCAGCGACGTTCAAGAAGTATCCGGCCATCGCGAAGCTGCTCGATCCGCTGTCGAAGCGGCTGAACACGAAGGTCGCCCAGGAGCTGAACGGGCGGGTGGACGTGGACGGCCAGGATCCGCACGCCGTGGCGAAGGAGTGGCTGATCAAGGAAGGCTTCATCAAGAACGGGTAGAGCCCGACCGAGTAGCCACGCAGGGACTCGGACGCAGGGACTCGGACGCAGGGACTCGGACGCAAAGACTCCGTTGCAAAGAACCCGTTGCAACGGAGTCTTTGCGTCGCTACGGTAGCGGCATGCCCGCACCCGACCGGCCCGCACCCGACCAGGCCCAGTCCGCCGAACCCCAGCCCACCGAACCCGGGTCCACCGAACCCGAGGGCGCCGAACCCGGGTCCACCCAGCCCAAGCCCGGTTACCACGCCCTCGACGCGCGCTCGCTGCGCGGGCTGGCCCACCCGCTGCGCATGCGGCTGCTGGCCTCACTGCGCCACGACGGCCCCGCCACCGCCTCCCAACTGGCCGCACGTCTGCACGAGTCGAGCGGCGCCACCAGCTATCACCTGCGCCAGCTCGCCGCGCACGGGTTCGTGGCGGACGACCCGGACCGGGGCACGGGCCGCGAGCGGTGGTGGAAAGCCTCGGTGCAGGGCACCCACTTCAGCCGTGAACTGCACGAGAGCACCGACCCGGAAGTACGCGGCGCGGCCGACCTCTTCCTGCACGAGGTCGCCACCACCCATACCCAGGAGCTGTCCACCTGGCTGGGCACCCTGCGCGACTGGCCCTCGGAGTGGGCACACGTCGGGGATCTGAGCGACTACACGCTCCGCCTCACCCCTGAGCGCCTGCGCGAGATGAACAAGAAGCTCCACGAAGTGGTCGAGAGCTACCAGGAAGCGGACGCCGACGCGGGAACGGACGCGAACGCGGGAACGGGCGGCGGAACGGACTCCGCCCCGGAGAATTCGGCCCAGATCCGCGTCCACCTGCACTCCTTCCCCCGCGCACTCCCCAGAGACTGAAGGCCACCGCCATGCACTCCGACATCCATCTCCAGCTGCACGCTTTACTGGCCGCTGAACTGCACGCCGAGGCGGCCGAGTTCCGCCGGGGCATACGGCACAGACAACGCGGACGGCGCCCACGCGCCACTCTCGGCCTGCGTATCCGGCTCGGCTGGTCACTGGTCGAGCTGGGGCTGCGGCTCGTCAACAGGCCGGTGGTACGGCGCACGGGAACCCACCTCGCATGAGTCGTGCGTCGTGAGTCGTGCGTCGTGAGTCGTGCGTCGTGACTCATGCGTCGTGACTCATGCGTCGTGACTCATGCGTCGTGACTCATGCGTCGTGACTCATGCGTCATGCGTCATGCGTCATGCGTGCGGAACGCCCCTCGCCGCAGCCGGATTTCAGTAGGTTGGTCGCATGTCTTCCGTACTGATCGTTGGATATGACCCGCATACCGTGCCCGGGGTCGACGCGGACGCCCTCCTCAAGGGCCTCGACCTGGAGATGGCCCGGTTCGAGAAACTCGGCATCGACACGGCCACGGCACTGATCACCCCGGACGAGTCGTCCGAACCACCCCTCGTGGCGCAGCTGACCGACCGGCCGTGGGACGTCGTCCTCATCGGCGGCGGCGTCCGCAGGCAGGAGAACCTCATCCAGTTCGAACGCGTCCTCAACCTCACCCACCGCCACGCCCCGCAGGCAGCCGTAGCGTTCAACTCCAGCATGGGCGACTGCGTCGAGGCGGCTCAGCGCTGGCTCTGACCACACGGCACCGCGCCGGTGCGTCTCTGTCCGGGCGCTGGTCCGGATGCTGTCCGGGTGCTGTCCGGGTGCTGTCCGGGTGCTGTCCGCTGTCCGGGGTGCACGGCGCGCCCCTTCGCGCGGTCGTCAGCAGGCCGGGACCTTCTCGTCCTTCTCCAGCGCCTTCAGCGCCGTCACCGCGCCCTTCAGCGTGGTGACGGGGATCAGCCGCATCCCCTTCGGCAGTTCGCTGCGCGCGTCCGCGCACTCCGCCTTCGGGACGAGGAAGACCGTCGCGCCGTCCCGCCCCGCCGCCTGGGTCTTGAGGGAGACGCCGCCGACCGCGCCGACCTCGCCCGCGTCGGAGATCGTGCCCGTACCCGCGATGGTGCGGCCGCCGGTGAGATCGCCGCCCGCGCCGTCACCGTCGAGCTTGTCGACGATGCCGAGCGCGAAGAGGAGGCCGGCGCTGGGGCCGCCGACGTCGGCGAGGTGGAGGCTGACGTCGACCGACTTCGCGTCCTTGCCGAGGTAGCCGAGGGCGGCGGTCGTCGCGGAGTTCTGGGATTCGACCATGTCGTGGACGTTGCGCTTCTCGATCTCCTTGTCGGACTTGCCCGACGGGTAGACCGCCTCGCGCGGCAGTACGGCGCGGTCGGCGCGGAACCAGCCCTCGACGACATCACCGAAGTCGACGTCGGTGGACGGGCCGGTCGCCTCGATCGTCGTCATCCGCAGCTGCCCCTCGGTCCTGCGGGTGTCCGTGCCGCTGATGGTGATGACCTGCCTGCCCTCGTTCGCACCGAGGACGTTCGCCGTCATCCCCGGCTGCGCCACGGCGTACGGCAGCGGTGCCACCCCGACGACGACGAACAGCGCGACGATCGGGACGGCGCAGAGGATGAGGGCCGTGGGGCGCGAGAGGCGAGAAAGCACGGTGTCAATCTATCTGTCGCGCGCTATGTCCCGTGCCGAGCCCGCTGCGCCGGGCCCGCTGTGCCCTGCCCTGCCCTGGGCGGGGCAGGGCAGGGCAGGGTATGGGGTACGGGGGGAAAGGGACGGGCCCCGCCACCGTCAGCGCAGCGCGTCCGCCACTTCCCTCGCCGCGTCCACCACGCGCGGACCCACCCGTTCCGGTACGGCGTCCGCGAGCATCACCACGCCCACGCTGCCCTCTATCCCCGTCACCCCCACCAGCGCCGCCGCCGCCCCGCTGGCGCCCGCCTCCAACTCGCCGTGGGTGAGGGTGCAGCGCGGCTCGCTGTGCGCGTCCTGCCGGGCCGCGAGGATCGCCCGGCCCGCCGCGCCCCGGTCGAGCGAGTGGCGGAATCCGGTCCGGTAGGCGACGTGATAGTCGGTCCAGGTCGGCTCGACGACGGCCACGGCCAGCGCCTCCGCCCCGTCGACGAGCGTCAGGTGCGCGGTGGCCCCGATGTCCTCGGCGAGCGAGCGCAGCGCGGGCAGCGCGGCCTCCCGTACCAGCGGGTGCACTTGGCGGCTCAGCCGCAGTACGCCGAGGCCGACCCTGGCCCGGCCGCCGAGGTCACGGCGGACCAGGGCGTGCTGTTCGAGCGTGGCGAGCAGCCGGTAGACGACGGTCCTGTTGACGCCGAGTTTGTTGGACAGCTCGGTCACGGTCAGACCGTGGTCGGTGTCGGCGAGCAGCTTGAGGACCCGTAGCCCTCGGTCGAGCGTCTGGGAGGTCTCCGCGGTCACGACGCCCTCTCCTTCGGAGTGAGAATTCAAAAGTGAGTGACGACGGCGCTCTCACGGCCTGCGGCACCGGTCCCGTCGGTGACACACGGAGAGGCCCCGGTGGGCGGGGCGCCACCGGACGCGCCGTGCGGCGAAGTCGCCACGCGGCGTTCACATTGCGGGGACAGTAACCAGGGACACCGCTGAGCGGAAGACCTCGTCCAGAATCCGGGCACAGGAGGCTACGGGACGGTAACCGTACG
Organism: Streptomyces corynorhini; assembly: GCF_003346515.1. Classification (GTDB taxonomy): domain Bacteria; phylum Actinomycetota; class Actinomycetes; order Streptomycetales; family Streptomycetaceae; genus Streptomyces; species Streptomyces corynorhini. The sequence goes on along the minus strand of NZ_QQNA01000097.1, from coordinate 49,167 downwards.
GAGTTGATCTTCCGTGGCCGAACAGGAGCCGGACATCGCCGGACGACGCCCCAACGGACCGTATCTCTCGCACGAAAGGGCCGGTTCGGGCGACGTGTCCTGCCGTATCGTGACATGGCGGTGGCCGTTGCCCACGCGGACAACGGCCACGGTCGGGCACACTCTCGCGATCGCCCGTCACTCAGCGCTATCGCGGCTGTCGCGTCTGCCGCATATCTTTACGCCATCACCGCATTCGCCCACACGCGCCTCAGCGCATCCGGGTCGCCCACTCGCCGACCTTCGCGATCCGCTCCCGCAGCTGTCCCGCCGTCGCCTCGGCGCTCGGCGGCCCGCCGCACACCCGGCGCAGCTCGGTGTGGATCACGCCGTGCGGCTTGCCGCTCTGGTGGACGTAGGCGCCGACCATGGTGTTGAGCTGCTTGCGCAGCCCCAGCAGCTCCTTGTGGGAGACGACCGGCCGCTTCTCGGCGGGCAGCTCCAGCAGATCCGCCTCGGCGTCCGGCTTCTTGCGGCTGTGCGCGATCTGCCGCGCCTGGCGCTTCTGGAGCAGCATCTGCACCTGGTCGGGCTCCAGCAGACCGGGGATGCCGAGGTAGTCCTGCTCCTCCGCGCTGCCCGGGTGCGCCTGCATGCCGAACGAGGCGCCCTCGTACATGACCCGGTCGAAGACGGCGTCCGACTCCAGCGCCTCGAAGGAGAACTCCTCCTGCTCGCCGGTCTCCTCGTCCTGGAGCTTCTCGGCCTCCGCCATCTCCTTCTCGGACTCGGCGTAGGGGTCGTCCTCGCCCTTCTTCGGCTTGTCGAGCACATGGTCGCGCTCGACCTCCATCTCGCTCGCGAAGCCGAGCAGGCCCGGGATGGTCGGCAGGAAGACCGAGGCGGTCTCGCCGCGCCGCCGGGAGCGCACGAAACGGCCGACGGCCTGCGCGAAGAAGAGCGGGGTGGAGATGGTGGTGGCGTACACGCCGACGGCGAGGCGCGGGACGTCGACGCCCTCGGACACCATACGGACCGCGACCATCCACCGGTCGGTGCTGCCGCTGAAGTCGTCGATCCGCTTCGACGCGCCGGTGTCGTCGGAGAGGACGACCGTCGCCTTCGTACCGGTGATCTCGCGGATCAGCTTGGCGTAGGCGCGCGCCGAGTCCTGGTCGCTGGCGATGACCAGCGCGCCGGCGTCGGGGATGCCCTTGCGGACCTCGGTGAGCCGCTGGTCGGCGGCGCGCAGCACGTTGGGCATCCAGTTGCCGCGCGGGTCGAGCGCGGTGCGCCACGCCTGCGAGACGGCGTCCTTGGTCATGGGTTCGCCGAGCTTGGCGGCGATCTCGTCACCGGCCTTGGTGCGCCAGCGCATGTTGCCGCTGTAGCTGAGGAAGATGACGGGGCGCACGACGCCGTCGCCGAGCGCGTTGCCGTATCCGTACGTGTAGTCGGCGGAGGAGCGGCGGATGCCGTCGTCGCCCTCCTCGTACGCCACGAACGGGATCGGGTTGGTGTCCGAGCGGAACGGCGTACCGGTCAGCGCGAGCCGCCGGGTCGCGGGCTCGAACGCCTCCAGGCACGCCTCGCCCCAGGACTTGGAGTCGCCGGCGTGGTGGATCTCGTCGAGGATGACGAGGGTCTTGCGCTGCTCGCACCGGTTGCGGTGCAGCATGGGGCGCACGCCGACACCGGCGTAGGTGATGGCGACGCCGTCGTACTCCTTGCTCACCGGCCCGGCGCTGTACTCCGGGTCCAGCTTGATGCCTATACGCGCGGCTGCCTCGGCCCACTGTTTCTTGAGGTGCTCGGTGGGCGCGACGACGGTCACCTGCTGCACGACGTGGTGGTGCAGCAGCCAGGACGCCAGGGTCAGCGCGAAGGTCGTCTTCCCGGCGCCGGGGGTCGCGACGGCGAGGAAGTCGCGCGGCTGCGACTCCAGGTAGCGGCCGAGGGCGTTCTCCTGCCAGGCGCGCAGCTTGTTGGCGGTGCCCCAGGGGGCGCGGCCCGGGAAGGCGGGCGAGAGGTGGTGGGAGGAGGCGGCGGTAGTAGTCACGGTCTCCGGTTCGGGCGCTCGGGGTCGGCACGCGCGGGTGCCGCGTGGGCGGGGTCCGCACGCGCGGGTGCCGTGCGGGCAGGGTCCGCACGTACGGGTGCCGCGTGGGCGGGGTCCGCACGTACGGGCTCCGCGTGGGCGGGGTCCGCGCGTACGAGGACCGGGCCACCCTACCCGCGAGGGGGCCCGGTCCTCGTATGAACCGACGGGTGGACGGACAGGTGCGACGGGCGCCACACTCGCACCGGCCCGGGTGAGGTCTGGCGGCCCGGGTGGGGCTTACCGGCCCGGGTGACGTCTACCCCATGCTCTTGGCGCCGTCGAGTGACTCGCGGATGATGTCGGCGTGGCCCGCGTGCTGAGCGGTCTCGGAAACGATGTGCAGCAGCACCTGGCGTGCCGACCACCGTGCGCCGGGTTCGGTCCACGGGGACTTCGGCAGCAATCGCGTGGCGTCCAGGTCGGGGATGGTGGCCACCAGTTCGTCGGTACGGCGGGCCGCTGCCGCGTAGTCGGCCAGCACACCGGCCAGCGTCTCCCCGGGCAGCAACCGGAACCCCTCGGCCCGGCGCGCCCAGTCCGCGTCGGTCATCGCGGTGAAGTCCGGCATGCCCGAAGGGCCGTTCAGGATGAAGTCCGCCCAGGCCCGTTCGACCTCCGTGACGTGCTTGACCAGGCCGCCCAGGCACAGCTCGCTGGCGGTGGTCCGCCGACGGGCCGCGTCGTCGGTGAGGTCACGGGTCGTGAAGCGCAGCAGGTGCCGCTGCTTGGCCAGTGCCGCGAGCCAGTCGGCGCGCTCACCCGTGACGGGCGGACGTGCGCCCGGGTCGCGGTCGGTGAGGTCGCGGTCGCCCGGGGAGTGGTCGCCCGGGGAGTGGTCGGTGAGGTCGCGGTCGGTCATGGTCTCGGCCCTTCGGTGTTCCCGTTCCGGCTGTCTTCTACCAGCAGCACGCTAGAGACCAACTAGGCCAGTCCGTGTCCTAGCCAGGCCCTGTCCTGAGCACCGCTCACCGCTCAGCGCACCGGCACCCGCACCCGCGTCGCCACCCACACCCCCGCCAGCGCCACCACCGCCATCGGCAGGAAAACCGCCACGAAGGCCGCCGGATGCGAGCCCGTCGCCGCGTCGGCGGCCGTGGCGTGGGCGCCCACCGCGCCGCCGCCGAGGGCCGCGAAGGCCGCGCCGCCCGCCGCCAGCAGGAGGACGTTGGACAGACCGTCCGAGATCTGCAGCGCGGCCGAGTTGGCGCCCGCCTCCTCCGGCGCCGACAGCTTGAGCAGCAGCACGCTCGTCGAGGCGATCACCGCGCCCATGCCGAGGCAGCCGACGCCCCAGCCCGCCGCCAGGACCCAGACGGGGACCGCCTCGATCAGCACGCTGGGCGCCACGGCGATGGCCAGGGCCACCAGCACCATGCCGCCCGCCATCAGCCGCTCGCGGTACGGCTCCAGACGCGGCCTGGACTGTACGTACGAGCCCAGCGCCCACGCCGCCCCGCCCAGCGCCAGCGAGAGCCCGGCCATCGTCGGCGACAGTCCGCGCTGGGTGACCAGCATCAGCGGTACGAAGCTCTCGGCGGAGACGAACGCCCCGGCCGCGACGCCGCGCAGCAGCACCACCGACGGCAGCCCGCGCGCCGCCCGCCACGTGCCGACGGGCAGCAGCCCGAGGACGGCGGGGACGAGGAAGGCGACCCCGGCCGCCGCCGGGACGAGCGAGAACCAGCGCAGTTCCTGGCCCGCGTACTGGAGCAGCGCGGCGCCCAGCGAGATGGCGAACGCGAGCCTGATCCGGCGCCGGTCGAAGGCGGGGGCGGGCGCCGACGGGTCGGCGGGTCCCGCCGCCCGCGCCCGGATCGCGGGCAGCGCGAGCGCCAGCGGCGGGACGACCAGCACGGGGATGCCGATGAACACCCAGCGCCAGCCGAGGTGCTCGGTCACGGTCCCGGAGGCGAGCGGTCCGACCACGGAGGGGATCACCCAGCTCGCGGCGAACGCGGCCATGATCGCGGGCCGCAGCCGCTCCGGGTACGCACGGCTGACGACCACGTACAGCGCGACGATGACCAGCCCGCCGCCGACGCCCTGGACGGCGCGGCCGAGGATGAACAGCCACATCGTGGAGGCCGTCCCGGACAGCAGCAGCCCGGCACCGAACGCGCCGATCCCCGTCGCGAGCGGCGCGAGTGGCCCGGAGCGGTCGGCCCACTGGCCGGAGAACACCATCGCGAAGAGGCTGGTGGTGAAGTACGCGGAGAACGCGAACGCGTACAGCGGAATCCCGTTCAGCTCCCGCGCCGCCACCGGCATCGCCGTCCCCACGGCGGTCGCCTCGAACGCGATCAGCAGGACCACGGAGACGATCCCGACGCTGAGCGCCCGGTGCTCGGGCCCCAGAACCCCGCCCGCACGCGGCAGCGACGACGCGGCGGAGCCGGTCCCCGGCGGGGCGGAGACGGCGGAGGCGGCAAGGTCAGGTGGGGCGGTGGTGTCGCCTGGGTCGGGGACGGTCATGGCCCCAGCGTAAGGGGCGTATCCCCCGGTGAGCCCTGTCGCGCGGTGTATCCGTCCTGGTCCCTTGGGCGTACGACCGCGGCTTCCACGCGTGCCCCCCGTCCACGGCCCGCGCACACCCCGCCCATGCCCCGTCCGTGCCCCGTCCGTGAACGGCGTATGGCAGTCGCGTTGCACGGGTCCTGGCACCCTTGAGCCAGGCGCCCGGGGCGCCTACCTTCGAGAGGGCAAGGAGAACAGATCAGGACACGGCCGTGTGCCCGAGTGGTTCAGGGACTCGCCTGCAAAGCGAGTTACGCGGGTTCGATTCCCGCCACGGCCTCCAAACATCACCCGCCCCAACCGCCCCGCCGCGCGCCCGAGCGGTCCAGGAACTCACCTGCACGGCACCCATCAGCAGGCTCCGCCCGCGGAGAGTTACGCGGGTTCGATTCCCGCCACGGCCTCCAAACATCACCCGCCCCAGCACCCCCACCCCGCGCCCGAGCGGTTCAGGAACTCACCTGCACGGCATCCATCAGCAGGCTCCGCCCGCGGAGAGTTACGCGGGCCCGACCCCCGCCACCGCCACCGTCGCGGAAAGACAGTGAGAGCGGTCGCTCCCCTCCGGGGAGCGGCCGCTCTCGCGTTCACGGCGCCGCCACCGCCGCCTGTGGGCGGATCGGGAGGCGGCTGATCGGGCGGCCCGTCGCGGCGCGTACCGCCGAGGCCACCGCCGCCGGGGAGGTGACCACCGGGGCGGCGCTGGCCGGTTTGGCGCCGAAGGGGGCCACCACGTCGCGCTCCTCGACCAGCTTGACGATGCGGATGTCCGGCGCGTCGAGCGAGGTCGGCAGGGCGTAGCCGGTGAGGTCGGGGCGGCGCACGACGCCCCGGTTGGTGCGCAGGTTCTCGGTGAGGGCCGTGCCGATGCCCTGGGTGACGCCGGCCTCGATACGGGTGGCGAGCTGGGCCGGGTTGAGCACCCGGCCGACGTCCTGGGCCACGGCCATCTCCACGACGCGGATCGAGCCGAGTTCGATGTCGACGTCGACGACCGCGCGGATCGCGCAGAAGGCCATGCCCACGAAGGCGTCGCCCTGGCCGGAGGCGTCGAGGGGCTCGGTGGGGTGCGGGCGGCACTGGGCGGTGGCCCAGAGTTCCTTGCCGTCCATCGCCTCGGTGACCGTGGTGGAGAGCACCCCGTCGTACGAGGTGATCTTGCCGTCGGTGATCTGGAGCAGCTCGGTGGACATGCCGAACTTGTGCGCCAGCGGCTGGAGGAGCTGGGTGCGGACCATCTTGGCCGCCCGTTCGACCGCGCCGCCGGAGACCCAGGTGTGGCGCCCGTGGGCGGCCGGTCCCGCCGGGGGCTGGTCGGTGTCGACGGAGGCGACGTGGACCTCTTCGATGCCGAGCGTCTCCTGCACGATCTGGCGGGCGAGGGTGGCGAAGCCCTGGCCCGTCTCGACGGCCGCGCAGATGACCGTGGCCACTCCGTCGTGGACCTTGACGGTGGCGGTGGAGACCTCGTCCGCGCCCTCGGCGCCGAGCATGTGGACCATGCCCAGCGCGTAGCCGACGCCGCGCCGTACCGCGCCCGGCTCGCCCGCGCCCTCCGGGCCGCCGGGCAGCAGCCAGGCCGCCTCCGGGGTGTCCTTGGGGAGCGGGGGCAGCGGGTACTCCCGTACGGCGGTGAGCAGTTCGGCGACCGGCGCCGGGCAGGTCACGGTCTGGCCGGTGGGCAGGATGTCGCCGGTGGCGAGGGCGTTGCGGAGCCGGAGTTCGGCCGGGTCCACGCCGAGCTTGGCGGCGAGCTTGTCCATCTGGCCCTCGTAGGCGGCGCACACCTGCATCGCGCCCTCGCCGCGCACATGGCCGGAGGGCGGGTTGTTGGTGCGGACGGCCCAGCCCTCGATGAACGCGTGCGGGACGACGTAGGGGCCGCAGGCGAAGGCGATGGCCGCCGCCAGGGACTCGGAGGAGGCGTCGGCGTACGCGCCCGCGTCCAGCAGGATCTGGGCCTCGACCTTGACGAGGCGGCCCTCGGCGTCCGCGTGGTGGCGGTAGCGCAGCAGGGTGGGGTGGCGGTGGGCGTGGCCGAGGAAGGACTCCTCGCGGGAGGCGGCGAGTTTGACCGGGCAGCCGGTGCGCAGGGCGAGCAGGCCCAGCGGGATCTGGAAGCCGGGGTCCTCGCGGTCGCCGGTGGCGCCGGGGACGCCGGTGACGACGACCTTGACCATCTCGGGGGCGAGCCCGAAGCAGGCGGCGGCCAGATCGCGGTCGGTGTGCGGGTCGGTGGAGGCGGTGTAGATCTCGACGCCGCCGTCCGGTCGCGGCACGGCGAGGCCCGCCTCGGCGCCGATGGGCGCCGGGTCCTGGCGGCCGATGCGGTAGAGCCCCTCGACGACGACCTCGCCGGTGATCGCGGGGTCGCCGTAGCGCAGCGGGATGTGGCGGATCAGATTGCCGTCGGGGTGCAGCGGTTCGGCGGCGAACGCCTTCTCCGGGTCGGTGACCGGTTCGAGCACCTCGTACTCGACGGCGATGGCGGCGGCGGCGAGCCGGGCCGTGTCGGGGTGGTCGGCGGCGACGGCGGCGATGGCCTCGCCGTGGTGGCGTACGACGTCGGCGGCGAAGACGGGCCGGTCGGCGACCCGCCTGCCGTACGCCGAGTCGCCGGGGACGTCCTCGTGGGTGACGACGGCCCGTACGCCGGGCATTTCGGCGGCGGCGGCCGTGTCGATGGAGACGATGCGGGCGTGCGGGTGCGGGGCGCGCAGGATGGCGGCCCACAGCAGTCCCTCGGCCCACAGGTCGGCGGCGTACGGGAAGGTGCCCTCGGTCTTCGCGCGCGCGTCGGCCGGGGGGAGGGACGCACCGAGGCCGTGCGCGGGCGGCTCCTGCTGCGGGCCGTCGAGCGTCGGGGCCCCGGTGGCCGCGTCGTTGCTCACGCCATGCCTCCGTCGGGCGAGTGCGGGGTGTGCTGCTGGTTCGGCGAGTGCTGCTGGTTCGGGAGGTGCTGGCGGCCGCGGCCCGGGGCGGGCCGGGGGTGCGCGCCGCCGTTGCCCGGCGGCGCCTGGTGCGGTACGCGGGCCTCTTCGGAGGCCGCGGCGGCGGCCTCCGCGCTCGCCCTGCGTTCGGCGACGACCTCGTCGACCGCGTCGAGCACGCCCCGGTAGCCGGAGCAGCGGCAGAGGTTGCCGCACAGCGCCTGGCGGGTCTCCAGCTCGCTGGGGGCGTGATTGCCCTCCAGCAGGTCGTGGACGGTCATGGCCATGCCGGGTACGCAGAAGCCGCACTGCACCGCGCCGCACCTGGCCAGCGCCCGCTGGACGTCGGAGGGTTCGCCGTCGGCGGCCAGCCCTTCGACCGTACGGACCTCGGAGCCGGCGGCCGTGGCGGCGGGGACGAGGCAGGAGGCGACGAGCCGGCCGTCGACCTGGACGTTGCAGGCGCCGCACTCGCCCTGCGAGCAGCCGTCCTTGGCGCCCGCGAGGCCGAGGCGTTCGCGCAGCACGTACAGGAGCGACTCGCCGATCCACGCGTCGGTGACGGGCCGGTCGGCGCCGTTGACGCGCAGGACGTAGGAGCCCGCGGGGTGTTCGGCGCTGTCGTTGCTGCTGGTGAGGGGCGCGGGCTCGGCGAAGGGCGCGGGCTCGGCGAAAGGCGCGGGCTCGGCGAAAGCCGCGGGCTCGGCGGCCGGTTCGGGTTCGGGGAGGGGGTCGGACCCGGGTGCGGCACCGGCCGGGTCGGACCCGGGTGCGGCACCGGCCGGATCCTCCGGCGCGGCGTCGTCGTGGACCGCCAGCTCGTGGACGGCGGCGGTCTCGTGGACCTCGGCCGGTTCGTGCGTGACCGCGGTGGACTCGTGGACGGCCGCGGGCTCCAGAGGCTCCGCGGTGGCCTCCTGCGGCCCGCCGGGCTCGCCCGGCGCCGGGGCGGTCTCCTCCGGGACCCAGGGCGCCGTGGCGCCGCCGGGCAGCGTCGCGGCGGGCGGGCCGCTCTCCCAGGAGGACGTCAGCATCGAGGTGCTGAACTCGCCCGACTCGTCGGGGAGATCGCCCTGCGCGACGGGGATGGTCCACTGGCCGGACGGCTCGGAACCGGCGACGCCTTCGGCCGCGGTTCCTTCGCCGGTCGCCGCGGCGGCCTCCGGCACGATGTCGCTGAAGTTCCAGTGGCTCGTGCCCTGCGGGGCGTAGCCGCCGGGGCCGTAGCCGCCGTGCCCGTACCCGCCCTGGCCGTAGCCGGATCCGTCGTGTCCCACGGCGCTCTGCTGCGGCTCGGGCCACTGCGTGCCGTCCGCTCCCGCGACCGGCTGCGCGGCCCAGCCGCCGGGCACGGACGGGTCGCCCGCCGCCGGGTCCCGCTGCGTCAGCGGGTCGATGCTCGGCGGTACGTAACCGTGCCCCGGAGCGGCCAGCGGCGCGTCCAGGGCGTCTTCCGGGGGCAGGTGTACGAACGCGGTCGACTCGCCGTCGTACTCACCGCCCTGCGGCACCGGCTGCCAGCCGCCCGGACCTCCGGGGGTCCCGGAGCCGGAACCGGGGTTCTCATTGGTGGTCACGACAACGCCCTCCCCAGTGCCCGTCGGGCCAGCGCGGCGACCGTACGCCGCAGATGCAGTATGGCGGGCGACGGCGGTGATGCCTCTCCCCCGTCGGCCGGTGGCGCCTGATCCGGGATGCAGGCCGCCGCGACGTACTCGCCGAAGGCGGCGAGCGCCTCCTGCGCGAGCCCCCGCGCGCCGTCCCAGTCGATCAGCGAGGCGATCCAGCGCTCCGCCTCCAGCGGGCGCAGCGGCATCGGCGCGATCGCGCCGACCGCGCAGCGCACGCCGCGCCGTTGCGGGTCGAGGACGACGGCGACGGAGGCGGTGGCGCGGCCGGGGCCGGTGCGGCCGGTCGCCTTGAGGAAGACCTGGGGCGCGTGCAGCAGCGGCACGCGCACGAAACCGATCAGCTCGGCGGGCGCGAGCATCTCCCGGCCCGCGAGCAGATGCGAAACAGGAATTTCACGTCGGGCGCCGTCAGGACCCGCGACGACGAGGTCCGCTTCGAGCGCGGCGAGCACGGGCAGCGCGTCGCCGGTCGGGGCGGCGCTGGCGATGTTGCCGCCGAGCGTGCCCGCGTTGCGGATCTGCGGCGGGCCCGCCGCGCGCGCCGAGGCGGCGAGCGCGGGGATCAGGGCCGCGAAGTCGGGCCTGCCCATGCGCGCGTGGGTGAGACCGGCGCCGAGCAGCGCGTGGCCGTCCTGATAGTGCCAGCCGCGCAGCTCGCTGATCCGGCCGAGGCCGACGAGTCCCGCGGGCCGCAGCTGGCCTTTGTTGACGGCCGCCATCAGATCGGTTCCCCCCGCGACGGGCACGGCGGCGGGCATCGCGGTGAGCGCCGCCACGGCCTCGTCGAGCGAGGCCGGCAACGTCACGAACTGCGCCGTTTGCGGTGCGTGCGTGGTCAACCCAGCTGCCCCTTTCCGGTGTCCCGGTCTCCCGCCTGTGTTGCCGTACCGTACGTGCTCACAGTCGGGACGTGGCAACTCTGGCACATCTTCCGGACCTGCCGACGCGAGGGTCCACGAAGGGCGCATCCGTCCCCGGCCAGGAGGAAGGTCCGCTTTCGCGCCTCTTCGGCGTCACATGCGAAATGCCGATCTTCTACGGCTCTTGGGTGACTTGTCCGCATGCACCGGCCGCGTTCACACGGTCGGGTCACCCGACCGGTGGCGTCCCCTCCCGCGGGCGTCCCAGCACTCCGGGGCGGCGCTGCCAGGGCAACGGGCCACCGGGCGGCCGGTATTCGACCCCGAGGGCGTCCAGCCGCCGGTAGTGCTCGGCCATCCGCTGTTCGAAGTCGGCGAAATCACGTTCCCCGGGGGCGGGGAGGGCCGACCACGCGACCTCGGCGAAGGCGGCGAGCCGGGGGAAGACCTGGTAGTCGACGCGGGAACGGTCCTGCATCACCTCGGTCCATACGTTGGCCTGGGTACCGAGGACATGGGCCGCCTCCTCCGGGGTGAGCTGCGGGGGTACGGGCTCGAAACGGTAGATGTCCTCCAGGGTGCGCACGTAGCCGATGGGCATCGGTTCGTCGTCGCCGGGTGCCTGACGGTGGTCCAGGTACACCTGCTGTTCCGGGCACATGACGACGTCGTGGCCCGCCTTCGCGGCGGCGATCCCGCCCGCGTACCCGCGCCAGGACGAGACGGCGGCGCCCGGGGACAGGCCGGTGCCCGCCGTGCCGCCCTCGACCGCGCCGCTCTCCGCCGCGCCGTCCACCAGGTTGATGCCCTCCAGGATCTCGTCCCAGCCGATCAGGCGCCGGCCGCGCGCGGCGAGCCACCGGTCGAAGTGGCGGATGAACCACGCCTGGAGCGCGTCCTCGTCGGCCAGCCCCAGCTCCTCGATCCGCGCCTGGGCGGCCGGGGAGGCGCGCCACTGGTCCTTGGGGCACTCGTCGCCGCCGACGTGGATGAACGGCGAGGTCGCGGCGGGGAAGACGTCGAGGACCTCCTCGAACACGTCCTCGTAGAAGCGCAGGACGTGTGCGGTGGGGGCGAGTACGTGGGGGCTGACGCCCCAGCTGTCCCAGACGGTGACGCCGCCGCCGGTGCCGAACGTGCCGTCCGTGCCGCCCGTGCCGTCCGCGCCGTCCGTGCCGTCCGCGTCGGGCACGTCGGCGTTCCCCAGCTCCGGGTACGCGGCGATGGCGGCCTGGGAGTGCCCGGGGATCTCGATCTCGGGCACGACGGTGATGTGCCGTTCGGCGGCGTACGCGACGATCTCGCGGAGATCCGCCTTGGTGTAGTAGCCGCCGTGGGGCTTCTCCTCCCACAGCTCGGAGGCGCGGTGCCCCCACCGGGTTCGGGCCCGCCAGGCACCGATTTCGGTCAGCTTCGGGTGGCTCTCGATCTCGATCCGCCAGCCCTGGTCATCGGTGAGATGGAAGTGGAAGACGTTCAGCTTGTGGGCGGCGAGCAGGTCGAGCTGGCGCAGCACGCCGTCCTTGGGCGTGAAGTGCCGGGACACGTCGAGCATGAGCCCCCGCCAGGCGAACCGGGGCGCGTCCTCGATGACCCCGGTCGGTACGGACCACTGCCGCCCGGCCCCGGTGGGCGCGGCGCGGAAGGCGTCGGCGCCGAGCAGTTGGCGCAGGGTCTGCGCGCCCCAGAAGACCCCGGCGGCGGAGCCGCCCGCGACGCGGACCTCGGCGTCGTCGACGGTGATCCGGTAGCCCTCGGGCCCCAGTTCGCGCCCGGCGGCCGGGTCGATCTCCAGGACGACGAGGTTGTCGGCGGTGGCGCCGGAGGCGTCCGGGAACGGCAGCCCGGTCGCGGCGCCCACGTACGTACGCCACCACCGCGCGACGCCCTCCGTGCCGGTCCCGGCCTCGACGGCGGTCTCGGCGTCGAGCGGGAACGCGGCTCCGGTGGCGCCGCCGCGCGGCGCGGGCCAGGAGCGCAGGGGTTCGGGGATCAGGTCCATGTCGTCCGTCCTTAGTCCTTGACGGCGCCGCCCAGCCCGGAGACCAGGCGGCGCTGTACGAGTACGAAGAAGACCAGCACCGGTACGGTCATCACGGTGGAGGCGGCCATGATCCCGCCCCAGTCGTTCTCGTCCGGTTTGAAGAAGACCAGCAGCGCCATGGGCAGGGTCGACTGCGAGGTGTCGCTGATGATGAAGGACTTGGCGAAGAGGAAGTCGTTCCATGTCGAGATGAACGAGAAGACGCTCGTCGCGACGAGCCCGGGGAAGACCAGCGGGAAGAGGATCTGCCACAGGAAGCGGGTGCGGCTCGCCCCGTCGATGTACGCGGCCTCCTCCAGCGCCTCGGGGACCGCCTTGACGAATCCCCGCAGCATCCAGATGGCGAAGGGCAGCGAGAAGGCCAGATGCGGCAGGATCAGTGAGCCGAGCGTGTTGAGCAGCCCGGCGTCCCGCATCAGGAAGAACAGCGGAATGGTCAGCGCCTCGACCGGCACCATCTGCGCGACCAGGAACATGATCAGCAGGGTGGTGCGGAACCGGAAGCGGAACCGGGTCACGGCGGTCGCCGCGAGAAAGGCGATGAGCGCGGAGGCGAGTACGACCGTGACCGCGACCAGCAGGCTGTTGAGGAAGTAGCGGCCGAATTCGTGCTGTTCGAAGACCCGGCGGAACGAGTCCAGGGACGGCGAGAGCGTCCAGGGCCGCGGCGAGGTGGACTGGATCTCGCCGGACGGTTTCACCGCGGACAGCACCATCCAGTACAGCGGGAACGCCACGATCACGGCGATGACGAGGGCGGACGCCTCGGCCAGCAGCCGCCAGGGACGGCGAATACCGAGCAGGTTCACAGTTCTTCTCCCCGGCGTCGGACGATACGCAGGTATACGAGCGTGACCGCCAGCAGAATCAGCAGCATGACGACGCCGATCGCCGAGCCGAGGCTGTACTGCGAGGACGCGAACGCCTTCTGATAGGCGTAGACATTCAGCACGAGATTCTGTCCCGCGATTCCACCGCCATTGGTCATCACATAGATCTGGGTGAAGACCTTGAAGTCCCAGATGACCGACTGAATGGTGACGACGGCCAGGATCGGCCGGAGCATCGGCGCGGTGACCGAGCGCCAGGTCCGCCACTGCGAGGCGCCGTCGAGCGAGGCGGCCTCCAGCACTTCGGAGGGGATCGCCCTGATGCCCGCGTACACGGTCACCATCACGAACGGGAACGAGCACCAGACCACTTCGAGCAGGACCAGCGTGAAGGCGCTGTAGCGGCCGTACGTCCACGAGAAGTCGCCCAGGCCGAGCAGCCGGTTGACGGGGCCGTGGTCGGGGTCGAAGAGGAAGACCCAGACCGTGGAGCCGGTGATCGCCGGGGTGGCCCAGGCGCCGAGCGCGGCGAGCATCAGCGCGAGGCGCGGCAGCGCCCGTACCCGGGTCAGCAGGACGGCGAGCGCGCAGCCCGCCGCCAGGGTGGTGACGACGCACGCGGCGGCGAACAGCACGGTGGCGAGCAGCACCTGCCAGAACTCGCCGTCGCCGAAGAGCGTGGCGTAGTTGCCCAGCCCCTTGAACGTGGTGGGCTGTCCGCCGCTGACCTGGGCCTGGGTGTACTCCAGGAAGGAGATCAGGCCGAGTTGGTAGATCGGGTAGACGAGCAGCCCGCCGAGGACGACGAGCGCGGGCGCGAGGTAGAGCCAGGGCGTCCAGCCGCCCGCGCCCACGCGCCGGGTACGGCGCTCGCGAGCGGGCGCGCGCACGGGCGTACGCGGGCGCAGGGCGCTGCCCGGCGCGGTGTCGGCGGACACCGTGTCGTTCGTCATGGCGGTCAGCCCGCCGAGGAGAACGCCGCGTCCATCTTCCGGGCCGCGTCGTCCGAGGCGGCGGCGACGCCCTTACGGCCGCTGACGATCTCCTGGAACATCGTCGGCAGCACCAGCGAGGCGTCGATCTGCGCCCAGCCGGCCGACGCGGGGACGAACTTGGCGCCCGCGCCGAGGGTCTTCACGAAGGGGGCGACGAACGGCTGCTTCTCGGCCGAGGCGGCCCGTACGTCGGTGTACGTGGGCAGGAAGCCCATCGCGTCGAAGAGTTCGGCCTGGGTCTTCTTGCCGGTGAGGGACTTCATCAGCTCGACGGCGAGGGTGCGGTGCGAACTGCTCTTGAGGACGCCGATGTTGTTGCCTCCCGCGAACGCGGGGGCGATCGAGCCCGCCGCGACGCCGGGCAGCGGCACGACGGCGTACTTGCCCTTCACCGCGCCCTCCTCGACCGCGCTGTGGCTGAAATCGCCTCCGATGGCCATGGCGGCCTTGCCGGACGCGAAGGCCGTGACGGTCGCGTTGCCTCCCATGGAGGCGCACTTGGCGGCCGGACAGTTGTCGTCGCCGAAGAGCGAGGTGTACGCCTCGATGCCCTTGCGGGCGGCCGGGCTGTTGACGGCGGCCTTGAACGTACCGCCGCTCTCCTCGGCGAGTTCGCCGCCGTTGGCCCACAGGAAGGGCATCGCGCCGTAGGTGTAGGCGCCGCCCACCGCGAGCCCGTACAGCCCCGGCTTCGCGCGGTGGATCTTCTTGGCCGTGGAGATCAGCGCGGCCTGCGAGGTGGGGACGGGCAGCCCGAGTTCCTTGAGGACGTCGGTGCGGTAGTAGAGCGCGCGTACGCCGACGAAGAGCGGCGCTCCGTAGATCCCGCCGCCGACCGTCACGGACTGCCGGGCCGTGGGGTCGGTGTCCTCGGCCTCGCCCCAGGCGTCGAACTCGGCCTTGATGTCGGCGAGTCCGCCGTCCTTCACGTACCCGGCGGTGTCGGTGTTGCCGTACTCGATGAGGTCGGGGGCGCTCTTGGGGTCGTTGAAGGCGGCCTTGACGCGCTGGGCGCGGGTCTCGACGGGGATGTACTCGATCTCGACCTTCGCGTCCGTGTGCTTCTCCCGGAAGGCGGCCACGGCGGCGTCGACGACGCGCTCCTTGGGCTTGTTGCCGACCTCCTGGAAGAGCCAGACACGCAGGGTGCCGCTCTTCTCGTCCTTGGTCGCGCCGGTGTCGGAGGTCTGCGGGGCGCAGCCGGTGACGGTGAGTCCGGCGAGCACGAGCGCCGCGAGGGGCGCGATCAGGCGGGCAGAGAGCTTCATCCGGGATCCCTACGAGTCGGCGTTGCAACGTACGCAACGAGCGTTTCGTGCTGCACAACTGGCAGGAGGGTACGCACGGCCGGAACGTGCCCACAAGTGGTCTCGACCAATGAGCCACCGGCACACGCGAACGGCCCCCGGAGCGCGCCGTGCTCACGCGTTCCGGGGGCCGCCTCGTGACGGAGGCGCGGTCGGCTACTTCTTGCCGCCGTCCTTGCCGCCCTTGCCCTTGTCCTTGTCCCCACCGGGACCCATGGACTCGTAGATCTCCTTGCACATCGGACAGACCGGATACTTCTTGGGGTCGCGCCCCGGTACCCAGACCTTCCCGCACAGTGCCACCACGGGAGTGCCCTCAAGGGCACTCGCCATGATCTTGTCCTTCTGGACATAGTGGGCGAAGCGCTCGTGGTCGCCGTCGCCACGCGACACCTGTGGTGTCGGCTCCACGAGGGTGCCCGTGCCTGCCCCGCGATCGGGCTCAAGAGTGCTCATGGGAGCCAAGGGTACCCACGCCGGGCGGTTCACGGCGGCCCGGGTCCATGCACTCCGGAGCCGAGTGCTCACGCATCGCGCCGACACGCCGGGGGCGTGGGCGGCACCATCAGGCCAATCCCTCAGTTGAGGGAGGGATCGTCCGGATATGTGGCGAACATGGCCAGCTCGCCCCGCTGTCTGCGCAGCACCGCCCGCCACAGCCCCTCGGGGCGCGGCGACGAGACGTCGCCCGGCTCCGAGTCCACGACGTACCAGGCGCCTTCGCGCAGCTCGTTCTCCAGCTGGCCGGGGCCCCATCCCGCGTATCCGGCGAAGACCCGCAGCGAGCCGAGCGCCCGCGCCAGCAGCTCGGGCGGGGCGTCCAGGTCGACCAGCCCGATCGCCCCGTACACCCGGCGCCAGCCCAACGGGCCCTCCGCGCCGGGGATGACGCCGAGCGCCAGCGCCGAGTCCAGCGAGACGGGCCCGCCCTGGAAGACCACGCCGGGCTCGCCCGCCAGCTCCCCCCAGGGCTCCAGGATGTCCCCGACGCCCACCGGGGTGGGCCTGTTGAGGACCACGCCGAGGGAACCCTCCTTGTCGTGGTCGAGCAGGAGGACCACCGCGCGGTCGAAATTCGGATCCGCCAGGGCGGGTGTCGCGACAAGCAACCGCCCTGTGAGCGAGGACACCTCGGTCATGCGACACATGATCCCGCATCTTCGCCCTCCGTGGGGCGCGCCCGGCACAGTGGGCGTGAACCCGCTGCGGAGCGCGGGGTGACGGAGGGGCGCGCGCGGGCGGACGAAACTCGCCCGGTGACCCTCCGCGAGGGCTCCCCCACATTGCGTGGCGCCGCCTCTACCGTTACATGTCCATTACGTGTCCCATCCGCCCCGGGCCTTACGGGACAGGGGTTGTCGCCCCTTACCCTTTTCCTTGACCACCTGCCCGCCCACTCCGGAACGCGAGATTCATGACCGCCACAGACGATGTAATGCTTGTCCACGGTGGAACCCCGCTGGAGGGCGAGATCCGCGTCCGAGGCGCGAAGAACCTGGTTCCGAAGGCCATGGTCGCGGCCCTGCTCGGCAGCGGCCCGAGCCGGCTGCGCAACGTGCCGGACATCCGCGACGTGCGGGTCGTACGGGGACTGCTCCAGCTGCACGGCGTGACCGTGCGCCCCGGCGACGAACCGGGCGAGCTGATCCTCGACCCGACCCACGTCGAGAGCGCCAACGTCGCCGACATCGACGCCCACGCCGGCTCGTCGCGCATCCCGATCCTCTTCTGCGGCCCGCTGCTGCACCGGCTCGGCCACGCGTTCATCCCCGGTCTGGGCGGCTGCGACATCGGCGGCAGGCCGATCGACTTCCACTTCGACGTGCTGCGCCAGTTCGGCGCCACGATCGAGAAGCGGGCCGACGGCCAGTACCTGGAAGCCCCGCAGCGGCTGCGCGGCACCAAGATCCGGCTGCCGTACCCGTCGGTGGGCTCGACCGAGCAGGTGCTGCTGACGGCCGTGCTGGCCGAGGGCGTCACCGAGCTGTCGAACGCCGCCGTGGAGCCGGAGATCGAGGATCTGATCTGCGTCCTCCAGAAGATGGGCGCGATGATCTCGATGGACACCGACCGGACGATCCGGATCACCGGGGTCGACCGGCTGGACGGCTACACGCACCGGGCGCTGCCGGACCGGCTGGAGGCCGCCTCCTGGGCGTCCGCCGCGCTGGCCACCGAGGGCAACATCTACGTCCGGGGCGCCCAGCAGCGGTCGATGATGACGTTCCTGAACACCTACCGCAAGGTGGGCGGCGCCTTCGAGATCGACGACGAGGGCATCCGCTTCTGGCATCCGGGCGGCTCGCTCAACGCGATCGCGCTGGAGACGGACGTGCACCCCGGTTTCCAGACCGACTGGCAGCAGCCGCTGGTGGTGGCCCTGACACAGGCGTCGGGGCTGTCCATCGTCCACGAGACGGTGTACGAGTCGCGGCTCGGCTTCACCTCCGCGCTCAACCAGATGGGCGCGCACATCCAGCTCTACCGGGAGTGCCTGGGCGGCTCGGACTGCCGCTTCGGGCAGCGCAACTTCCTGCACTCCGCCGTGGTGTCGGGCCCCACCAAGCTCCAGGGCGCGGATCTGGTCATCCCCGACCTGCGCGGCGGCTTCTCGTACCTGATCGCGGCGCTGGCCGCGCAGGGCACCTCGCGGGTGCACGGCATCGATCTGATCAACCGCGGCTACGAGAACTTCCTCGACAAGCTGGTCGAGCTGGGCGCCAAGGTGGAGCTGCCCGGCCCCTCGGTCGCCTGACCGGACCCGCACAGCGCGCGCACGCCGAACGGCCCTCTGACGGCTTCTGACGGCCGAACACAGCAGGGGCGGCCGTCCGGATCGGACGGCCGCCCCTGCGTGTGGCCCAGCGTCGTTCACCGGCGCTGTCGGACCATGGGTGCTACTTGCCCTTGGCGGCTTCCTTGAGCTTGGAGCCCGCGGAGACCTTCACGCTGTAGCCCGCCGGGATCTGGATCGGGTCGCCGGTCTGCGGGTTACGAGCGGTGCGAGCGGCACGGTGGGTGCGCTCGAAGGTCAGGAAGCCGGGGATGGTGACCTTCTCGTCGCCCTTGGCGACGACCTCACCGACCGTCTCGGCGAGAGCGGCCAGCACAGCGTCGGCGTCCTTGCGGGTCACCTCGGCGCGGTCGGCCAGGGCGGCCACCAGCTCACTGCGGTTCATGTTGTTACTCCCGTGTTCTTCTTGCCTGTAGGCGTGAGATCGAAGCCGATGCTGCCAGGGCCCTCGGACAGTCCCCGGACCCGGGTCTGCTGCCAGACCCTCGCGCCCGAATACGCATCCTGCCCCCACCAGCGGCGGGAAAGCCAATCCGGCACCCTCCGGAGCCACACGAAAAGCACCTCTGCCTCGTCGTCGTGACGTTCCGTCGACTCTGTGGAGACTCCTTGGAGCCTGGAGCGCGTTGCGAAAGTCCCGTCTGGCAGAGCCTAAAGGGGTGCGTGGGGCCCGGCGAATCGCGACGCGCCGGGCACCGGGCGGACGTGAGATGTACCGCAGTGGTGGGTAGCGTGACCGTGATCACGCGCTTCACCTGCGCGGTGCGCCCATCCGGGTGGACGGGACACACCGTCGGCCGCCCGGCGCGCCTGCCCTCAGGCGAGGGCCACGCCGTCCGCTCTGGCGGCCTCGTTGACCGCCCCGGCCACCGCGCCCGCGACCTTGTCGTTGAAGACCGACGGGACGATGTAGTTCGCGTTCAGCTCGTCCTCGCCGACCACGTTCGCGAGGGCGGTGGCGGCGGCCAGCATCATGTCCGTGTTGACCGTACGGGACTGGGCGTCCAGCAGGCCGCGGAAGACGCCGGGGAAGACCAGCACGTTGTTGATCTGGTTGGGGAAGTCGGAGCGGCCCGTGGCCACCACGGCGGCCGTCTCGCGCGCGATCGTCGGGTCGACCTCCGGGTCGGGGTTGGCCAGCGCGAAGACGATGGCTCCCTCCGCCATGGCCGCCACGTCGGCGCCGTCCAGCACGTTGGGGGCCGAGACGCCGATGAACACGTCGGCGCCGCGCACGGCCTCCTTGAGCGTGCCCGTGACGCCCTCGGGGTTGGTGTTGTCGGCGATCCAGCGCAGCGGCGAGTCGGGGGCGGCGGCCACCAGGTCCTCACGGTCCGCGTGCACCACGCCGTGGATGTCGGCGACCACGGCGTGCTTGACGCCCGCCGCGATGAGCAGCTTCAGGATCGCCGTACCGGCGGCGCCCGCGCCGGACATGACCACCCGTACGTCGCCGATGCCCTTGCCGACCACGCGCAGCGCGTTGGTCAGCGCGGCGAGGACGACGATCGCGGTGCCGTGCTGGTCGTCGTGGAAGACCGGGATGTCCAGCGCCTCGCGCAGCCGCGCCTCGATCTCGAAGCAGCGGGGCGCGGAGATGTCCTCCAGGTTGATCCCCGCGAAGCCGGGCGCGATCGCCTTGACGATCGCGACGATCTCGTCGGAGTTCTGCGTGTCCAGGCAGATCGGCCAGGCGTCGATGCCGGCGAACCGCTTGAACAGGGCCGCCTTGCCCTCCATCACGGGCAGCGCGGCCTTGGGGCCGATGTTGCCCAGGCCGAGCACGGCGGAGCCGTCGGTGACGACCGCCACCGAGTTGCGCTTGATGGTGAGCCTGCGGGCGTCCTCGGGGTTCTCCGCGATCGCCATGCAGACCCGCGCCACACCCGGGGTGTAGATCATGGAAAGATCGTCACGGTTGCGGATGGGGTGCTTGGACTGCATCTCGATCTTGCCGCCGAGGTGCATGAGGAACGTACGGTCGGAGACCTTGCCGAGGGTCACGCCCTCGATCCCCCGCAGTTGTTCCACGATCTCGTCGGCGTGCCCGGTGGAGCTGGCGGCGATGGTCACATCGATCCGCAGCTTCTCGTGGCCGGAGGCGGTCACGTCCAGGCCGGTCACCGAGCCGCCGGAGGATTCCACGGCCGTGGTCAGCTGGGAGACCGCGGTACCGCTCGCGGGGACCTCCAGCCTGACTGTCATCGAGTACGAGACGCTGGGCGCCGTTGCCATGACCGTGTTCCCTCTTCTTTCCCTACCTCATTGCCGCCCCGTCCGGCCCAGCGGACCGGAGAGACCTTCAGATGGTCGCACCTACCGACTGGTAACAGGTAAAGACCTTTATCTACGGAACCCGTCGTCCATGATGCGAGACGAAAACAGGCCCCCGCCACTCAGTGGCGGGGGCCTGCTCGGCGCGTCGGACACGCCTGCGTGACTACGTGAGGTGGCACCGACCCGCCATGCTCGCCTCGCGGCAAGTGGTCGCTCGAAGCGACGAAGGTTGGGCCCGGGGGCTTGGATCGAGTCGGTGCCACCCCCAGGTTAACAAACCACCCCGGTAAGTGATTCCCTCCATACGAGTTGACTCGGGGTCAATCTCGCTCATTCCGAACACGCGTTTGGGCGAGATGTGCGGCGGGGACGCCGACCGGCCCCGCCGAGCGCCCGTCGCGGGCCCCTCGCGGGCCCCTCGCAGGCCCGTCGCAGGCCCGTCCCGGGCCCCAGCAGGTCCTCAGCAGGCCCGCCAACGGCCCGCGGCTCAGTCGCGGAGCAGGTCGGGCACGCCGTCCGCGTCCGGCTCGTCCCGGGCCGCCGAGACCACCGTGAGCTGCTGCGTCGCCCTCGTCAGCGCCACGTACAGCACCCGCAGGCCCGCCGGGGACTCGTCCGCGATGTCCGCGGGGGAGACCACGACCGTCGCGTCGTACTCCAGGCCCTTGGCCTCAAGGCTGCCCAGCGCGACCACCCGTTCGCCGAGCCCGGCCAGCCAGCGCGCCGCCTGCTGGCGCCGGTGCATGGCGACGACGACGCCCACGGTGCCGTCCACCCGCTCCAGCAGCCGCCGCGCCTCCTCCCGTACGGACGCGGCCAGATCGCCGTCGCGCACGACGCTGAAGCGCGGGCGTACGCCGGTGGAGCGCACCGCTCGCGGGGACTCCATGCCGGGCATGGCCAGCGCCAGCACCTTGGCCGCCAGTTCGGCGATCTCGGCCGGGTTGCGGTAGTTCACCGTCAGGGTGAAGCGGCGGCGCGGGCGGGCGCCCAGCGCCTCGTCGCGGGCCTCGGCTGCCTCGTCCGGGTCGGACCACGAGGACTGCGCGGCGTCGCCGACCACCGTCCAGGTGGCCTGCCGGCCGCGGCGGCCGACCATCCGCCACTGCATCGGGGTCAGGTCCTGCGCCTCGTCCACGATGACGTGCGCGTACTCCGTACGCTCCGCCGCCAGCCGCTCGGCCCGCTCGCGCTGCGACTCCTCGCGCTGCGGCATCAGCTCCTCCAGCCCGGTGAGCTGGTCCAGCGGGTCGAGGTCGCGCCGCTTGCGCGGGCGCGGCGGGGCGCCCAGCAGCGTCTCCAGCTCGTCCAGGAGCGCCACGTCGTGCACGGAGAGCGGGCCCGTGCCGTCCGGGCCGAGCCGCCGCAGCGAGCGGGCCAGCCGTCTGCTCTCGCCCTGGTTGAGCACCCGGCGCGTCCAGCGGCCCAGCCGCCGTTCGTCGGCCATCGCGGCGAGCACACCGCGCGGCGTCAGCTCGGGCCACCAGGCGTCCAGGAACTCCACGAAGGCGTCCTCGGAGGTCAGGTCGTCGTCGAAGCCGCCGCGCAGTTCGGCGGCCAGCTCCGCGTCTCCCTTGGAGAGGTACTCCCCCGCCCGCGACGCGGCACCGGACTTGGCCCACAGGGCGTCGAGCAGCAGCCGTCTCGCCCGGGGTCTGAGCAGGTTGACCGGGGCGGTACCGCTGAGCACGGACTGCCGGATCCGGTGCAGTTCCTCGGCCTCCAGCTCCAGCCGTCGGCCGAAGGCGACGACGCGGAGCCGGTCGGTCCGTACGGCCGCGGTGGCGCCGTCGGCGCCTGCCCCGGTCGTGGTCCCTGGTCCGACCCCGATCCCGGTCGCGGTCCCTGCTCCGGCCTCGGTCTCGATCTCGGTCTCGATCTCGCCGAAGGCGAGCTGACCCGAGCCGTCCTGTCCCGCGCCGCCGCGCCGCCCGCCCCGGCTCCGGCCGCGGCGGCCTCCCGCGCCCGTGGCTTCCGCGGCCCCTTCCAGGGCGCCTCTCGCCGCGTGGCGCAGCACCTTGACCATCCGGGCGGAGCCCTTGACGCGCGCCGCGGCCGGTTCGTCGTACGCGGTGGCCTCGGCGCCGTCCACCAGCGATCCGACCGCGCGGATCGCCACCTGCCCCTCCTCGCCCAGCGAGGGCAGCACGCCTTCGGTGTACGCGACGAGCAGCGGCGTCGGGGAGACGATGAGGATGCCGCCCGCGTAGCGCCGCCGGTCCTGGTAGAGGAGATAGGCGGCGCGGTGCAGCGCGACGGCCGTCTTGCCGGTGCCGGGGCCGCCCGCGACCTCGGTGACGGAGGCGGCGGGGGCCCTGATGACCAGGTCCTGTTCGGCCTGGATGGAGGAGACGATGTCCCGCATGGTGTGGCTGCGGGCCTGGCCGAGCGCGGCCATCAGCGCGCCGTCGCCGATGACGGCGAGCGGCTCGCCGTCCAGCGAGGCGGTCAGCTCGGGGCGCATCAGGTCGTCCTCGACGCCGAGGACCTTGCGGCCCTTGGAGCGCACGACCCGGCGCCGTACGACCCGCCCGGGGTCCACCGGGGTGGAGCGGTAGAACGGCGCGGCGGCGGGCGCGCGCCAGTCGATGACCAGCGGCGAGTAGTCGGAGTCCAGGACGCCGATCCGGCCGATGTGCAGCGTCTCGGCGATCTCGGCGGCGCGGTCGGCCCGGATGGCGTCGTCGGCCGGTTCGACCGAGGTGTAGGCGCCGTCCGGGCCTTTCTTGCCGTCCTTGCCGCGCAGCAGGTCGATCCGGCCGAAGAGGAAGTCCTCGAACTCGTTGTTGAGCCGATTGAGGTGGATACCGGCCCGGAAGACCTGCGCGTCCCGCTCCGCGAGGGCTCCCGGGGTGCCGACCTGTCCCCGTTTGGCGGCGTCGTTCATCAGGAACTCCGCCTCGTGGATCTTCTCCTCGAGGCGGCGGTACACCTGGTCCAGATGGTGCTGTTCGACACCGATCTCACGGTCGCGTACGGAGTCGTGCCCCGTGTCGCGCACGGGATCGACGGCGGGTCCAGCCGATTGAACAGCGGCATCCTGCGCGGCCACCGAGGCCCCCTTCATGACGTGCGTTGGGCAGCCGTCAACCGTACGCGAAGGGGGCGGGGATGTCAGGCAGGGATCTCCACCAATCGGTCTCCGTCGAACGTCCGGACCTCGAAGTGGGCGATGTCCTTCTTGTCCATGGCCGTACCGCCCTCCACGTAGAGCGGCTTCTTGCCGTTCTCATTGGGGCTGTCCGGGATCCCGTACCCCCACTCGGGCACCGACCAGGAGGTGACGACCTCCTCCTCACCGGTCTTGGAGACGGCGATGAGGCTGCACTTGAGCGGGCCCTTGACGTTCTTCAGCTCCAGGGCGGTGCGGGTGCCCCACAGCTTGGCCTCGGTGGCGACGCTCGCGCTGACCTTGGTGGTGGGGTCGGTCGCCGCCACCTTGGCCGTCAGCTTCTTGAAGTCGTCGGCCGGATTACGGGACGCCGCCTGGTTGCTGCCGGGCGACGAGTCGCCGGAGGTCGCCACGACGGCTCCCACCGGTCCGCCGATGATCAGCACCGCGGCGGCGGCCACGAGGTACAGTCCGCGGCGCTTGCGCTTGGCGCGCTTGACCGCGACCTCGTCGACCAGTCTGCCGAGCAGCTGCGGGCTCGGCTGTACGGAGACGGACGGCGTCGGCAGCTGGGCGAGCGGCACGACGACCGGCTTGGCGGGCGCGCCGAGCGGGCCCGGCAGTGATTCGGGTACGGAGAAACGATCGGACGGCGTGTCCGCCAGCATGGCGAGCATCGGTTCCATCCCGGAGAACTCCTCCAGGTGGACGGCGCAGATCCGGCAGCCCGCCAGATGCGCCTCGAACGCCGTCGCCTCGGCATCGTCCAGAATGCCGAGAACATACGCTCCGACGGCTTCATGCACAGTACTTTCGTCGCCCAGTCCGTACTGCTCGTGCGTGGTCATGCCGAGACCCCCCTCTCCTCCAACGCGAGCTTCATGGAACGCAGTGCGTAGAACACCCGGGAACGCACGGTCCCGCTGGGTATGCCGAGGGTCTCGGCAGCCTCATTGACCGTACGCCCCTTGAAGTACGTCTCCACGAGTACTTCCCGGTGGGCGGGGGTCAAATCCTCCAGCGCATCCGAGAGCGTCATCAGCCACAACGCCTTGTCAATCTCGTCCTCCGCGGGCATGACCTCCAGCGGCGACGGATCGACTTCCTGCGGCCGGGCCTGCCGGCTGCGGTGTCCGTCGATGACGATCCGCCGAGCGACCGTCACCAGCCAGGGTCGGACAGAGCCGGTCGCCCTATTGAGCTGGCCGGCGTTCTTCCAGGCACGGATGAGCGTTTCCTGTACGACATCCTCGGCCCGCTGGCGGTCGCCCGCGACGAGGCGCATGACGTAGGCGAGCAGCGGTCCGGCATGTTCGCGGTACAGCGCTCGCATCAACTCCTCATCGGGAGCGGGAGTATTGGTGCGCGGTGTCGCGCTCCGGTGTCGGGCCCGGTGAGGGCGGTCATCGGCCACGGCCGCATCCTTGCGCACCTAAACCTCCCGGTCGAGACCTTCTTGGCTGCTTCTCCCTCATCACTACGGAAGCCGGGGTGCCCGTACTCAACGGCCGGAGAAATTCTTTCAAGATCTTTTATGGCGGCCGGAAGGCGACACGTGGGGGTTCGCGCCGATCCGGGACCCACGGAGGAATCGTGTGCGACTCATGGAGAAGCTGTCGGGAAGCCGAGGAGGAAGCGCGCAGAGTTGGCTGAAAATCGCGCAAGAACCTTGCGAAATCGAGGTGTGGAACGCAGCCCGGCCCGCCTCGCCGACGCGACGACGACCCCACACGCGCCCGCTTTGGGGCGGTTCGGGAAAGCTCAGGCGGACGGGGCGGGGCGTACGGTCGTACGGCGCCGGTGCCGGGCGACGCGCTCGCGGTTGCCGCAGACCTCGCTGGAGCACCAACGGCGGCGCGCGCCGCGGGACGTGTCCAGATAGACGCGCAGACAGCTGTCACCCTCGCACTGGCGCAACCTGGCCCGCGCGGCCGGATCGGTGAGCAGCTCCACCGCATCCCTGGCCACAGCGGCCAGCAGCGCCCCGCAGCGGGGCGCCGCGCACAACTCCCTGACGAGAGCGCCGCGCTCGTCCCGTACGGCCCTGATGCCCGGCGGCGCCGCCGAGGCGAGGGCGTTGACGCGCTCCAAGGCGGCCTCCAGCGCGGTCCCCGACGGGCGCCCGTCGATCTCGGCGCGCACCAATTGTCCCAGGTTCGAGCGGAGTTCGGCGAAGGAGCGGACCCAGTCCGCGTCGACGGCCGCGAGCGGCGTTCTCTCCGGCAGCAGACCGGCGGCAATCAGCCACTGTCCGAGCGGTATGGCGGAGTCAAGTCTTCCGCATCCCCTGAAGGTTGGTTCACCGGTGGCCACCAGGTCAAGGCAGATCCGCCCCGAGTCGAATCGCCACGCGTACGGAACCGCCCCCGCGCCCCTGCCCGCCGCCCTGCCCGCCGCCATGTGCCGTTCACCGCCTCGGGATCGACCGGTCGACCGGTGGGGCCGTCCCGCGTCGGCGGGCCGCCCTCCCGTTCCAGAGTGCCTCCCCGGCGGCGGGGCCGAAACCCCGCCGCCGGGGCGGGAAATGGATGCCTCGGGGGGGGCGGCGGCGTGGCCGTGCGGCGACCGCGCCAGACGGCGTCGGGAGGCGTCAGGAGGAATCGGGAGGCGTCGGGAGGCGTCAGGCGCGGTCTCGGGCGACCTCGGGCGGCGGTCTCGGGCGGCGTCAGGCGGCGGCGTTGGGCGGGCCGTCGTGCAGGATGCGCTGATAGAGACGGTGGTCGCGCCACTCCCCGGCGATGTGGAGATAGCGCGGCGCGGTGCCGATCAGCTCGAAGCCGCATTTCACGAGCACCCGCTGCGAGGCCGTGTTGACGAGGAGCGTGCCTGCCTCGACGCGGTGGAGGCCGAGTTCGTCCCTGGCCAGCCGGCAGATCTCCTCGGCGGCGCGGGTCGCCAGGCCGCGGCCGGTGTAGTCGCTGTCGATCCAGTAGCCCAGATTGGCGCTGCGGAAGAAGCCGAGCGCGATGTTGGAGAGGGTCGCCGCACCCACGACGCGCGCGCCCTCGGTGAAGATCCAGCGCCGCAGGGACGGATCGCCGAGCCGGTTGGCCTGGTCGCGCGCGGTGAAGAAGTCGGCGGGACGGGCCGGTTCCCAGGGCCGCAGGTGCTCGCGGTTGCGGATGAGGGCCTCGGTGAGCGCCTCGGCATCGTCCAGGGTGGCGGGCCGGAAGAGTATCGAGAGGTCGGGGTCGTTGGCCATGTCCGTACGGTACCGAGCGCTCACCGCCCGCCGCGAGCCGTACTCGCCGGACCCGCCGGGCCCGGAGTACGCACCCGGTCCGCCGGGCAACGGGCCGGGAGGGGCCGGGCCCTGACGCGTGGGCGGCCTCGAAGGTCCCGGCGCTCAGACGTCCGCGTACTTGGAGCCGGCCGACGGGTCGAGCGCCAGCCGGTAGCCGCGTTTGACCACGGTGTGGATCAGCTGGGGCGCGCCCAGTGCGGTCCTGAGCCGGGCCATCGCCGTCTCGACGGCGTGCTCGTCGCGCCCGGCGCCCGGCAGCGCGCGCAGCAGCTCGGCCCGGGAGACCACCCAGCCGGGCCGCCGGGTGAGCGCGTGCAGCAGCGCCATCCCGGCGGGCGGCACCGGCCGCAGCTCACCGTCCACCAGCACGGCATGGCCGCGGATCTCGACGCGGTGCCCGGCCACCGGCAGCGTCGGGACCCGTCCCGGCAGCTCCGCGCAGAGCACCTGCACCAGCGGCCCGAGCCGGAAGCGCTCCGGCTGGACGGTGTCGATGCCGCGCGCCTGGAGCGGCAGCGCCGTCACCGGCCCGACGCAGGCGGCGAGCACGTCGTGGTGCAGGGCCGCGAGCAGCTCCGTCAGCTGTCCGCGCTCCTCGGCGCGCGAGAGCAGCGAGGCGGCGGCGGGCGCGCTGGTGAAGGTGACGGCGTCCACGGCGCGGGCGACGGTCGCCTCGATCAGCCGGTCGACGGGGGCGAGGTCCTCCGGCGGCATCCACCGGTAGACGGGTACGACGACGACGTCGGCGCCCCCGACCCGGAGCGCCTCCACGAATCCGGGCAGGGGCTCGCCGTGCAGTTGCAGCCCGATCCGGCGGTCCTCGACACCCTGGCCGAGGAGGCGTTCCAGCACCTCGGCCAGGGACTCGGAGGTGGGTGACCACTCCTCGGTGAGCCCGGCGGCCCGGATGGCGCCCTTGACCTTGGGCCCGCGCGCGAGGAGTTCGGCCCCGCGCAGGCAGGAGAGGAGGTCCTCGCCGTACCCCCAGCCGTCGGCGGCCTCCACCCAGCCGCGGAAGCCGATGGCCGTCGTCGCGACGACGGTGTCGGGCGGGTGCGCGATCAGCTCCTTGGTCGCGGAGAGCAGCTCCGCGTCGTCGGCGAGCTGCACGATCCGCAAGGCGGGGGCGTGCACGACGGTGCCGCCGCGCCGCTTGAGCAGGGTGCCCAGCTCGTCGGCGCGGCGGGCCGCGGTGACCCCGATGGTGAACCCCGCGAGCGGACCGTGGCGCTGACCGTCCCCGTCCATACCTCTCCTCACCGCCGACCGTGGTGGCCGAGCCTGCCAAGGGCGCGTGACAGGCCGGGTGCTCCGGCGTTTCCCGCGAGTTACGTCATCGGTCGAGCCGGTGACGCGGCGCGGCGCGCGCCCGGCGGCTCACACCCCCGCGTAGCTGAGACCGGGCTCGGTGCGCGCCGCCACGGACCCGCCGGCGTCCCCCTTCCGAAGGTATACCGCCCAGGTGAGTCCGAAGCATCCCAGGTAGAAGAAGAGGAACACCACGAACGCCGACGTCCCGGTGCCCGCCGTCTGGAAGGACTGGCGGAAGACCAGGTTGATGGCGAGCCCGCCGAGGGCGCCGACCGCCCCGATGAGCCCCATGGACGCCCCGGACAGCCGTCGGCCGTACGCGTCGGCGGCCTCGCCCGTCATCCCCCGGTCCAGCGCCCGCGCCTTGAAGATGCCCGGGATCATCTTGTACGTGGAGCCGTTGCCGACTCCGGTGAGCAGGAACAGCGCCACGAACCCGACGAGGAAGACGCTCAGCGACTCGACCAGCGAGGCGAGGACCACCACGCCGGTCGCGACGGCCATGGCCGCGAAGTTCCACAGCGTGATGCGGGCGCCGCCGTACCGGTCGGCGAGCCTGCCCCCGACGGGCCGGACCAGTGAGCCGAGCAGCGGCCCGATGAAGGTCAGCGAGGCGGCCTGCAGCGGGGTGCGGCCGAACTGGGTCTGGAGTACCAGGCCGAAGGCGAAGCTGTATCCGATGAACGAACCGAACGTACCGATGTAGAGCAGCGACATGATCCAGGTGTGCCGGTCGCGCAGCGCCTCCCCGGCGGCGCCGGTGTCGTTGCGGACCGGCCCCAGGTTGTCCATGAACAGCGCCGCGCACACGGCGGCGATCACGATCAGCGGGAGGTACGCGCCGAGCACGATCCGCGGGTGCGTGGCCCCGGCGGTCCCGATGACGAGCAGCCCGATCAGCTGCACCACCGGCACGCCGATGTTGCCGCCGCCCGCGTTGAGCCCGAGCGCCCAGCCCTTCGCGCGCAGCGGGAAGAAGGAGTTGATGTTCGTCATCGACGAGGCGAAGTTGCCGCCGCCGACGCCGGTGAGGGCCGCGACGGCCAGGAACGTGGTGTACGAGGTCCCAGGCTCCATCACCGCGTACGCCGCGCCGGTCGGCAGGAGCAGCGTCAGCGCGCTGAGGACGGTCCAGTTCCGGCCGCCGAAGCGGGCCACGGCGAAGGTGTAGGGGACGCGTGCGATCGCGCCGACCAGGGTGGCGGTGCCTATCAGGAAGAACTTCCCGGCCGGGTCGACTCCGTACTCGGGCCCCATGAACAGGACCATGACCGACCAGAGGGTCCAGATGGAGAACCCGATGTGTTCGGAGAGTACGGAGAAGACCAGATTGCGCCGGGCGATCCGTTCTCCCCTCTCCCGCCAGAAGGTCTCGTCCTCCGGATCCCACTGCTCGATCCAGCGGCCCCCTTTGCGCGGATCGGTGGTGGTGGTCGGGGCTGTCATCACGCCTCCCGGGCGGGATCGAATGGTGACCCCGACCGTAGGGACGCCGCGTTTCGCCCCGGTGCCGCCCGGTGACCGGCGCGCAACCTTGCTCTCACCCGGTGGCGGGGCCGGCTGTGAGCGGTCGCGCGCCGGTGGCCACGGCCGAGGGGGTCTCGGCCCTCAGCCGAGGAGGTCTCAGCCGAGGAGGGCGGCGAGCCGCCGCCACTCGTCCCGGGGAAGGGCCGCCGGGGCCCCGGCGCCCGTGCCCGCGTCGGGGCGGACGATCTGGAGGGCGACGTGGTCGGCCCCGGCGGCGCGGAAGGCGTCGATACGGTCGCGGACGCGCGCGTCGTCGCCCCACGCGTACACGGCGTCGATGAGCCGGTCGCTGCCGCCGCCGACGAAGTCTTCCTCGGTGAAGCCGAGTTCGAGGAAGCTGTTGGTGTAGTTGGGCAGCGCGAGGTACCTGGCGAGATAGTCGCGGGCGGTGCTCCGCGCGATCTCCGGGTCCCGTTCCAGGACGACCTTCAGCTCGGGCGCCAGCAGCGGCCCCTGCCCCAGCAGCTCGCGGGCGTGCGCGGTGTGCTCGGGCGTGACGAGGTACGGATGCGCCCCGCCGGCCCGGTCCCGGGACAGCTCCAGCATCCGCGGCCGCAGCGCGGCGAGCACCACACGCCCGGCGGGCACCCCGGCGGCGTCGAGACCGTCGAGGTAGCGCACCATCGCGGAGTAGGGGCGCTTGTACTGGGCGGCGAGCTTGGCGTGGCTGGCCCCGATCCCGAGCAGAAACCTCCCGGGCCGCGCGGCCTCCAGCTCCAGGAACCGGGCGCCCGCGTCGGCGGGCTCGTACTGCCAGATGCTGAGGATGCCGGTGGCGACGGTGAGCCGTGAGGTGGCCTCCACCAACGGCACCGCATGCTCGACCCCACTGCTCCCCCCGAGCCACACGGCCCCGAACCCCAGCTCCTCCAACTCGGCGGCGGCCTCGGGAATCTCGTCCCGCAGGGCGGGATCCTCGGAGCGCAGCTCGGCACTCCAGATCCCGTACGGTCCCACGGTGTCTCGCAGAGCGGCCATCGGTGTGTCTCCCTCATGCCCAGCGGATGTCATGTCCCCCAACGATCCCCGCCAACCAGGCCGGGCCCGGCCCTATTCCACGCGAGGCCCCCGGTGCCCCACCCGTCCGGGTGTACGGGACGAGGGCGCAGCATCCCCAGGGACAGCGTGAGCGCCGCCGGACAGCACGGACGCGGAGCAAACACCTCAGACCACCGATGAGGAACGGTGCCCGGCGAAGGGCGAGACGACGCCCAGGGCTCAGGAGGAACACAGCTGTGCCCATACCAGTTTGCCCACACCCGCACGGTCCGCGACGCCCCACCGATCGGCCAGGGCATCCACAATGACCAGCCCTCGGCCGCCGCACGCGCCCGGCGCAGCCCGCTGGAGCCTGGGCCGCTCGGAGGACGCGTCATGCACCTCCAGGCGCAGACCTTCCGGTACGGCGAGATACCGCGTCTCGATCTCCCGCCCGACCGGCACACGGGCGTGGCGCACGGCATTGGTGACCAGCTCGGAGAGGACCAGCACCGCCGGCTCCTCCAGCGCGCCCATCCCCCACCCGGCGAGTGTTTTACGTAACTCCAGCCGCGCCAGACCGACACTGCCCGGATGCCGCCGCCACCGCAGCACAACAGCGTCCCCACCCGGATTCCGGAGGCGTCCCATCAGGCCGCCTCCGCACCGTACGCGCCCAGCCACAGGGCCCTGCGCCGCTGCCTCCGACGCCACTGCCGCACCCGCTCCCAGCGCTCGAACTCGGCGCGGACGCATGGCTGGAGCAGGGCACGATGCGCACCATCTGGTTCAACCAGGCAGCTCTCGACGAACACGACCACCGGCCGATCCACCTCGAAGCGCAAGTCCACCGGAATCGGAGACCGGCCCAGCGGCTCCCGTCGCTGTCCGGCCGAGGGGAACAGGCCACTCCACAGCGGCCCGAAGAGACGAACGATAAACTCACTCACTGTCCACGCTCCTTCAAAGCGTTGGCCATGCCCCGGGACGTCTTCCGCGTCGCCGGGGTTTCTGCTGTTCACACCCGGAGTTGGCCACGGAGGACGGCTCTTCCCTGTCCCGTTCGGCGGACAGAGACAGCACGTATCACCGCGTGGTCCCGAGCTGACCCAACTCCAAAAACATACCGCTATTCGCGAAAAGCGGCAAGCTTTGCGCTACGGCACCCCCGCCGGAGCAACTCGCTTACCGTGTAAAGCAGCAAGGTCCAGATCCGTCAGCCGCACAGGAGGACGTCATGAACACCGGCGACTGGGTCAGCACCTCGATGCCGTACCTGACCCCGCGACACGAAGCCCGGCCCGACGCCTGGACGGAGGAACTGGCCGCGCGCGGCAGGCGCGGCAGCCAGCGGATCGTGAGCGCGGGCGAGGTCGAGGCGCCGACGGAGGTGGCCGAGCGGCTCGGGATCGCCGTGGGCGAGGCGGTCGTCGTCCGGCGGCGGGTGATGTACCTGGAGGGCCGGCCCTGCGAGCTGACCGACACGTACTACCCAGCGCCGATCGCACGCGACACCCGCCTCGCCGGAACGGCGAAGATCCCCGGCGGCGCCGTCACGCTCCTCGCCGAGCTGGGACACATCGGCGTACGCGTCCAGGAGGACGTAACGGCCCACCTGCCGAACGCCGACGAACGAGAAGCCCTGCACACCGAACCGGGCGAACCGGCACTCCGCCTGACCCGGGTCACCTTCGACAGCCAGGACCGTCCCATCCAGGTCGACATGATGACGATGCCGGGACACCGGCAACGGCTGCGCTACGAGATGAGGATCGAATGACGACCGTGCCGCTCCCCGAAGAGAACACGCACGACCGCCGGTCCCTCCACGAGCGGATCGCGGCCGATCTGCGCGACGAGATCATGACCGGAGACCTCGCACCGGGAACCCGGCTGCCGTCCACCGTGCGACTCAAGGAAAGATTCAGCGCCTCGAATGCCACGGTGCAGAAGGCGGTGCAACTCCTCAAGGACGAAAGGCTGGTCGTCGGACGTGCGGGCGCCGCCGTGACCGTACGAGAACACCGCCAACTGACCGTGCGCCCCGCCTCATCCATGACACCGGCCGGCGCCGATGAGCCCTACCCGTGGCTCGCCGAGACCGCCAAGCGGGGCGGAGTGGCGCGGAGCGAGATCCTCGGCGTCGCCGAGACCGTACCTCCCGCGGACGTCGCGTCAGCGCTGCGCCTGCCGGACGGCGGTACGGCTCTGCTCCGCCTCCAGGTGCTGACGTTGGACGACGAGCCGGTCGAACTCGTCCACGCGTACTACCCGCTGGACATCGCCCGGGGCACCGCGCTCATGGACCCGCACCGCATCAAGGGCGGCGCTCCCACACTCCTGACCACGCTGGGTCACCCACCCCGGCTCAGCGTCGACCACATCTCCGCCCGCGTCCCCACGCGCGAGCAGTACGAGGCACTCCACCTCCCCGGCGACCTGCCGATCCTGCGAACGCTGCGCACGGTGTACGGGGACGACGAGCGGCCGATCGAAGTCACGGTGATGGCCAAGGCGGGCCATCTGTACGAACTGCGCTACGAGTTCATTCCGGAGTGACGCACACATCCATTCGGCAAGTGCAGACGCAAGCGGGGTTCGAGTTGTACTTCTTCGATGCTGTCGGCGAGGGGGAGAGGTAGCCCTGCCGTCGGTGCTGAGGTAGCAAGGGTTCCCGTCGCGGGACTTCGCCGCATCCGGTTCCACGACCTCCGACACTCGGCGGCGACACTCCTCCTGGAGCAAGGGGTGGAACTCGTCGTGATCAAGGAACTCCTCGGCCACGCCCACATCGGCGTCACCGCCACCGTCTGCGCCCACCTCCGGCTCCGCCTCCAGCGCGACGCCATCGACCTTCTTGGTAACGCCCTCCGTAATCCCGCTGAGATCACCGGCGAGCCCGACGACGACGAACCACCCCTCTGCGCCGCGCCCGTCCGCTGACGTTGCCGTCAACTACTGCCGTCAAACGCTACAGATGCACCACCGTTTTCATCGGTGGGACATCTGTAGCGTTTATCAGTTTCGAGTTAGGCACCCTCCCGCGAGGAAAGGCAGGGGTGAAAAATACGCCCAATTATGCTGAAGTCAGTTCAGTCAGCCTTGCACGTGCAAATTCTCGTGCACGACCCCTCAGCGACTGAATGAACTCGTGCTCATCAGGGTTGCCGGTCCGGGACAGCAAGGCGATGTCAGCCATTTGATTTTGGAGCTCGATTTCGTACCTATCCACCCGGTCGTCCAACTCTTCCGAGATGTATTCAGCCGAATTTAGTGCATGGTTTGAGCAACTGGCCACATCTACCAAATTACCAGTCTCTCTATATCTTGCCGCGTAATACAACGTGGCGGCTGCGTCGTAGGCGTACGCCAGCAAGCCAGGCGGCTCCTCGTCACCCGCCAGCTCTGGCAACGAGCTGAAACTCTCGGCGATTTCATCCCACGAGATTTGGGGCTGGGATTGCCAGAGTAGATCCATGCAGCGGATCGCCAACTCGACGTCCTGAGATCGATCAGCGTTGGTGCCTACCAGACCGGTGAAGAGTTGGGCCATTCGCTCTGCGCACGAGGCTACAAAAATCCTCATCTGGCCTGAACTTGCACTTTCCGAGAACTCGCGGATCGTCGACTCGATGCTTACCACTCGTAAGTCCTAATCTTTGTCCCTGATTCGTTCTGGTAGACGCGGCCACTTATGCGACCATCGCCCGCCCGAATGAGCGGCGCACAGACTTCACTGCACACACTCCTTGAGGCGCCTCCAGCAATCGGGGACCATCTCATTTCATTGATGAACAGGAGTGCATTCTGCTCCGCGTGAGTTCCGGGGATGTTTCGAGCGGGAAACTCTACTCCGCTAAGCATGTCTTTCTGTGCCTTATTCAAGCCACGACCACTGCCAGCAACCACGTGAACGACACCCTTCGGGGTTTGCGCACTGACTACGGCAACAGTTGACTTGCTCATAGCTATTTCGCTACCCGCTTGACCGTGAATCTCGGATGCACGGTCGGCCAAGTCTTGAGCGCCACCGCAATTGTGAACGAGGACCGGAGTAGCCCCCGCCAGCACATAGTACGTGTGCTTATCGGTGACGGTGAGGTTGTGGACCGTCTCCGCCGTGGCCGTCCAGCGTTTGATCGCCGTGATCTGGACGTGGGTGCCGGCGCTTGTGCGGAGCCACTGGCCCGCCTTGAGGTCGGTGGCCTTGATCCAGGCGTTGAGCGCGGGGACCCAGAAGGGGTGGCCGTCCGTTGCCGTGACCGTGGAGGTCGTGGAGGTGGCCTCGGTCGGGGCTTCGGTCGGGCCCTTGCCTGCTTCCGCGTCGCCTTCAGCGGCGATCGTGACCTCGACCAGGTTCTTCTGTCCCTGGCCGGTGATCTCCGCCGATACCGTTTCCACGCTCGTCTCGCCCGTGACCGGGTCCGTGGCCAGGACCTTGTCGCCGTTCCTGACGTCCTCGATCGGCTTCGTCGTGCCGTCGGCCATCAGGACCAGCGTGCCGGGGACGAAGCTGTTGCAGCCGGACTTGGGGCTCTCGCCGTGGCCGGCGCTGCCGGTGCCTCCGCTGCTCGGGCTGTTCGTCCGCGTCGCGCTGTTGGTGCGCGCCGGGCTCGCCGTTCTCGCGGCGCCGCCGCCTCCGCCGCTGGACTTGGTGAGGTTGACGCGGGCCTGTTTCTGGACCGGTTTGCCCGTCGGTGCCTTGGCTCGGGCGACCTTGGCGCGCAGCGCCTGGGCTGCCGCCGCGGCTTTCGCCTTCTTCGCCTGGGCGGCCTTGAGTGCCTTCTCCTTCGCCGCCTTGAGCCGCTTCGCGGCCTCCGCCGCCTTGCGCGCCAGTTCGATGATCTGGCGTGCCTTGGCCTGGGCCGAGCGCCAGGCGCTGATCGCGCTCATCGTGGCGTTCAGGGCGTTCCAGATCTTCTTCGACTTGGAGAAGACCGAACTCCAGGGGATCGCGTCGATCGCCACGCTCGCACACGCCCACAGATCGCCCCGGGTGACGCAGCTGACCACGTCGTTCCAGCCCAGGAACTCCTTGAGCACCGCCCAGCCGGTACTGAGGATCACATCGGTCAGCGACCGGTTCAGCGCAGCCCGTGCCCACGACTGCTGTGAGGCCGAGGGGCCGCCCACGCCCTCTCCGCCGCCCGCCGGGGCCAGGCCCGAGGGATCGGAGAAGGTCATGGGGCTGTTGTTGGCGTAGTTGTAGCCGTTCATCTGGACCGGATCGCTCTGGTCCAGCACCGGGTCGGCCGACAGGAACCGCCCCGTGTGCGGGTTGTACTCGCGCGCCCCCAGATGCGTGAGCCCCGTCCCGCTGTCCCGGTCCCCGCCCACGAAGCCGCGATGGCTCAGCCACGTACTGGCCTCACTGCGCTCCACACCGAACGGATCCGACTTCGACAGCTTCACCGACTGTCCCGACACCAGCGAGATCTCCGCCATCGGCGTGCCGTGATGATCCGTCACCAGGGCGTAGAGCTGGCCCTCGTTGCTGCCGGTCAGCTGCACCCGGCGCATCACCGTCGGCGCGCCGGGCTGGCTGTAGTAGCGCTCGGTGTAGGCGTGTTCGCCGACGGCGTCGGTGGCGACCGTCGTGTCGCCCAGGTACAGCGTGTGCTCGCCGCCGCTGACCGCCAGCAGCCGCTCGCCACCGGCGTCGTAGATGTACGAGGTCACATCGGCCGGCGCCCACGACTGCCCCGCGCTCCCGGCACACGTACTGATCTGGAGCTGCACGCTGCTGGCCGTCGAACCACCCGGTACGTCCAGGCAGCGTTCCGACACCACGTGCTTCAGCGCGCCGGTCGCCGTCGCCGTCCACTTCTGGTTCGCCGCGCCCGTGCACTCCGCGAGGACGGTGAGCGTGCCGTTGGCCGTGGCGTTGCCCGCCGGGATCACGCACTTGCCCATGACCTTCAGCGCACCGGTCCCCGGCTCCGAGGAACTCTGCGCGTCGACGCGGTACTTCTGGGCCTTGGTCCCGTTGCACGCGTACAGCTGGATCGCCGTACCCGCCGCGATGGCCCCGCCCCTGGCGTCGATGCACTTCTTGCCCGGCCCCACCCAGGGGCCCGCGCCGTTGGCCCCGAACCCGGTGACCTTCTCGACCTTTCCGTCCCAGGTCCAGGTCAGCCCCTGCTCGTCCCCACCGATCACCTGCTTCTCGGTGTTGCCGGCCGCGTCATACGTGAGGGCGGCGCCCTCGTGGACCTTCGCCCCGGCATCGGTCGTGTACGTCGAGGCCATCGAGGTCAGGGTGTGCGGCTGCGCGGCGTCCGGTGCGGCGCCCGTCCTGCCGTACCGGTACTCGGTGGTGGCGTCCTTGGCGGTGTCGAGCCCGGGGTGGTGCGCGACGAGCCTGGTGCGGTTGCCCATCGTGTCGTACGTGTAGGACTGCCAGTAGCCGGAGTTGGCGGCGGTCACGTTGACCGTTCCGTCGGCGTACTTCGGCTCCGCCGTCGTCTGGCCCTTCGCCACGCACGAGTCGGCGTTCGGCGTGGTCCACGCCTCGGTCAGCTGGCCCTGGGTGTCGTACCGGAAGCACTGACGGTCCGTCACGCCGTCCAGCCGGTCGGCGACGGTGGTCATGTTGCCGGAGTTGTCGTAGCCGTACGTACGCGAGTTGACCCGGTTTCCGGCGGCCACCGAGGTGTCGCCGGTGTTCTCGCGGTCGGTGATCGTCCGGGTGAGCTGTCCGGAACTCTCGTCGAAGAGGTTGGTGTTCCAGACCCGGTAGGGCTGCGATCCGGTGGTGGTGCGCAGCACCTCGCCGTACGGGCTGTACGAGGTCTCCGCCGTGTACCAGTCCTTGCCCGACGTGGAGATGGGCAGCCCGGCGTCGTTGTAGCGGACCACGACCCGCTCGGAGCCGAGCGCGCCGGCCGACGGCAGGGTCACGGCCTCCGCGAGGCCCGTCTTGGAGTACTCGTAGCCGTACGCGTAGGTCTCCTTGAGGCCGAAGCCCGAGGCGATGTCCTTCGGCAGGGTGAGGCGCTGGCCGGTCGGCTGGTAGTCGGTGTTGTAGCCGGTGATCGTGGTGGTGTACGGCTTGCCGTCGGTGAAGCGGATCGCGCTCGCCGGATAGCCCTTGGCCCCCGCCGGGTCGTAGCCGAACCTGGTGAGTTCGGTGCCGTTGGAGTCGTCGATCCGCTGGCCGGTCGGGCGGGACAGCTCGTCGTAGCCGGTCCACACCTTCACACCGAGGGCGTTCTCGACGGCGTAGGGCCGGTTCAGCTCGTCGTACCAGGTCTTGGTACGGCCGGTGTCCGGGTCGGCCGCCTCGGTCAGCCGTCCGCGCGCGTCGTACGTCCAGGACCAGGTGTTCTCCTCGCTGTCCCGCGCCGCGATCTGGTCGCCGCGCGCGTCGTAGTCGTACCGGGTGGAGAAGTACGCCCGCGGGCCGGTGCCGGTGAGGGTGTCGATCCGTACGGTGCGGCCCAGGGCGTCGCTGTAGGTACGGGTGGAGGCGGAGCCCTCGGGCTCGGTCACCGTGGTGTAGTCGGCGCCGTACTCGTACGACACGGCCTTGTCGGGCTTGGCCCGGCCCGCCTCGTACGGTGTCTCGGAGAGCACCCGGCCGAGGCCGTCGTAGGCGTAGAACGTGCTGTTGGGCACCTGGTGGTCGGAGGCCAGCGAGAACAGCTGGGTGGTGGGGCCGCCGTTGGAGTAGAAGGCGTTGTTCGTCTGCTTGACCGTGCCGTTGGCGCTGTACAGGACATCGCTGATCAGCCGGCCGCCGCCCACCGCCGGGGTCTGCGTCTGCCGTTCACGGCCCAGTCCGTCGTAGATGACGACGGACTGGTGGTAGGTGTCGTCCTCACCGAGTGTCTCGGTGACCACGGAGACCGGCTCGCCGACGGTGGTGTTGTACGTGAAGCGGACCGAGGGCAGGTCCTTCTTGTCCTGCCCGGCGCTCCAGCCCGCGAGGGAACGGCCCAGCGCGTCGTAGGAGAAGACGGTGGTGCGGCCGTTGGCGTCGGTCTCGCTGAGGGCGGTGCCCCGGCCGGGCTCGACCACCGATGTCGCGGTGTGCTTGAGCGGGTTGCTGGTGGTGACCTGGTGGACCTGGCCGGAGTCCGGTACGTAGGTGACGGTGCTGGTCTGCTCCTTGGCGTCGGTGGAGGAGACCACCCGGCCGTAGGAGTCGTAGCGGGCGCCGCCGGCGCGGGTCCAGCTGCCGCCGCTCCCCGAGACGTCCCAGGTGGTGGTCGCAAGACCGGCGGTGGGCGCCTCGCCGTACGCCTTGTCGTCGTAGGCGACGCGGGCGCCGGAGATCCAGTCCGCGCCGGTGGTCTTCGCGGCGTCGGCGCACAGACCGGTGAAGGTCAGGGACTCCTTGGAGAGGCCGATGAGGTGCTTGGCCGTGTTGTGGACGTACGAGAGCGTGGTGCAGGTGTCGTCGTCGGGGTTGTCGGCGCTGCCGGTGGCGTAGTCGTTGTACTCGTCGATCCGGACCGGCAGGCCGTAGGTGGCGTCGTACTCGGTGGTGGTGCGCAGGGTGCGTTCCGTGCGCTTGTCGTCGCCGCCGCCCGAGGACTTCGTGGTGTCCAGGCTCTCGACGTCCTGCACCCGCCATGCCTTCAGCGCGGGTTTGCCGTCGTCGCGGGCGCGCGAGGCGAGTTGCACCGCCTCCGGCCGGTCCACACTGCGGGTCAGCCAGTCGGCCGCCGCGGCCGACGTGTAGGTGACGCTCTCCGCGACCCGGCCCTGGAACGGCTCGCTGTCCTTGGCGATGGTGGCACCGGTGGTGTCCTTGACGGTGACCGCGCGCTTGGTCCCGTCGGGCAGCGGATCACCGTCCATGCCCCGGAAGTAGCGGACCTCGCTCTTGCCGCGCTCGGTCTCCCGGTAGGTGCTCCTGGAGTTCTCGCCGGTGAGGGTTCTGACCCGGGCGAAGCCGCGCCACTGGTCGTAGGTGCGGGTCTTCTTCTTGGAGAACTCGGCCTGGTTGAGCGCCCAGGCACCGCCGTCGAGGTATTCGTACGCGGTCGTGGTGGACGGCACACCGGTCAGCGCCGGCATCTCCTCCACGAAGTCCACGACGTACTTGTTGAACCACTCGATGGTTTCCCGCTCCGGGTCCGGATTCCAGTACGCGGGGAAGCACCGGGTGGTGTTGGCCTCCGGTTTGGGGAATCCGGAGCCGGAGGCGCAGGCGCCCTCGGGCGCCTTGTACACGACGCGTGTCTCGCCGCCGTACTCGCTCACGATCCGGCTGACCCGCAGCCGGTCGAAGGCGGGATTGGTGTCCTTGGCGCCCTTCTTGACGCGGTTGGGCATCGGCTCACTGTTGGCGAGGAAGCTGACCGGGTTGAGGACGATCGCCTCACCGTCGGTGTCGTAACCGGTACGGGTGACGGCGGAGAGCCACAGCGCGGTGCCGACGTCGGTGTGATCGGCCGGCAGGGTCTGGCTGAGGGTCCAGCTGTCGACCTTCGACAGCTCGGTGGAGCCCTTGGCGCGCTGCGCCAGCGTGGTCACCTTCGCCAGCCGCTTGCGCGACCAGAAGGTGGGCGTCGGTACGTAGCACTCCTTGCCGGAGGCGCCGGAGCAGTACAGATCGGCGGGGGTGTCGTACCAGATGCGGTTCTGGCCGAAGTTGCCCGAGGTGAAGTTCTTCTCCGTGCAGGTGAGCTGGCCCTCGGCGAAGCAGCGTTCGTCGACGGCGAAGGAGACCCGGGCAATGGGCCCGGCGGAGAAGAGGGAGTCGGCGCGCTGGCCGTAGTCGATGCGGGAGAGGTAGCCGCCGCGCACGTAGGGGACGGGCTTCTTGTACGCGTTGTCGCGCGCGTAGTGGTTGGTCTCCTTCTCCCACCACAGCGTCATGGCGTTGCCGCTGGTGTCCACCACGTAGTCGAGGTTCCAGCGCCATGCCTGCTGGCAGAAGGAGTCCGCGAACTTGGCGTTGTAGCAGGGCTCGTCCTTCTGGTTGCCGGAGACCGGCACGGTGAAGACCGAGTCGGTGACCGGCTTTCCGCTGCTCCAGCCGGGCAGTTTGTGCAGGCCGAAGTAGTACTGGGTGCCGTCGCGGGTGGTGACGCGCCAGTACTCGCCGTCGTCGTCCCCGTTGCCGAGCTTGGTGTCCTTCAG
This sequence comes from Streptomyces corynorhini, assembly GCF_003346515.1. Classification (GTDB taxonomy): domain Bacteria; phylum Actinomycetota; class Actinomycetes; order Streptomycetales; family Streptomycetaceae; genus Streptomyces; species Streptomyces corynorhini. The sequence goes on along the minus strand of NZ_QQNA01000097.1, from coordinate 8,641 downwards.
CAGCTCGACCCGGGAGCCGTCGCCGCTGGAGGTGACCCACTCGCCGCTCTTGTCGTCGAGGACGAGTTCGGTGGTGGTGCCGCCGAGGGTGAGGGTCGCGTTGTACGAGCCCCAGCACATGTCGGCGGTCTTGTGTTTGGCGTTGTTGCCGTCCTTGGTGTCGTCACGGCAGCTGCGGTAGGCGCGGGTGATCGAACCGGCGTTGTACTCCCAGCCGTCCCCGACCCAGGAGGGCTGGTTGTTGGAGGCGGAGGTACGGCCGTCCACCACCTGGGAGTGGTAGCCGAAGGCCACACTCGGCGAGGGGCCGCCCGGCACCTCGGGCACGTTCAGCGGATACGTGTAGCCGAAGCCTCCGGCACCGCTGCCCGCCGACCAGGAACCGGCCGCGACCAGCGGGGTGGCGGAGAAGTCGCCCTTGGATCCGGATCCGGAGTCGGTGGCGAGCAGTACGGAGGAACCGGATCCGGCCGCCGCCGCGGTCCTCGCGGTCTTCGCGGCGACGGGCAGCAGGGTGCGCAGCCCGGTCTCGTCCTCCGCCGTGTCGGGCGTGCTCCAGGGGTACGCGGCGGACGGGGAGCCGCGGAAGACGGCGTCGGTGGCGGTGGCGGCGTCGGTAGTGGTCGCGGCGGCCCGGACCGCGTCCTCGCCGTCCCCGCTCGCACCTCCGGCGGCCAGCGCCGCGACGTCGAGGGTCGCGAGGATGCGCCGCTCCCCGCCCTCCACCACGTTCTCCGTGGCGACCTCGGTGGGCTCGGAGCACTCCTCGGCCTCGGGGTCGGTCAGGAAGCACGACGGGTACTGCACGAAGGAGAGCCGGTCGGCCCAGTCGGCGCCGTACAACTCCGTGAACTCGGTGTATTCCAGGGCGATCACGGCGTCGCCCTCGGCGGCGACCGGCGGCGTGACGGTGAGGGCCATCCCCTGGATGGCGGTGGCCTCGATGGCGTCGGGCGTGGCCAGTTCGACCTGCCAGGTGCCCTCCAGCGCCTTGGCCTCGGCGTCGGTCGCGCCGTCGGGTGCGCCCACCTCGACCGGCAGGTCACCGACCTGGACCAGCTCACCGGCGGCGAGCCCCGACAGCTTCTGGCTGACGCTGCCGCCGGCGGGCGGCTCGACGGCCACCGGCTCGTAGTCCTCGCGCGGTTCGCTGTCGGTGGGGGTGAGTTCGGCGAGCTGGGAGTCGTCGTCGCCGGGGGCCTCGTCGGCCTCCGGCAGGTCTTCCAGTTCCACACCGTTGCGCTGGGTCTGCGGCGGCGGCACGGCGTAAGCGGTGTTGGGCAGCAGACCCGCCAGCAGGGCCAGGGTCAGCACACCGATGACGGTGAGCATGGACCGTTCGTACGGCCGGCGCACAGCACGGAACGGCGCGACTCGGAGCCGCCCCCGATTCAGGGCACGCCAGAACTGCCATGACTGTGGTCGCCGCACGGCGATATCCCCCCACGCTCACTACTGCGGGGACTGGCGGTGATGTCGCGATCACACAGTGGTCCCCCGGTGATCACGAATCCTGCGTCAGAGATTCACAGAACGTCAACTGCCATGTGGTTGCGGTGATCTACGTCACCACATAAAAGCCGCCCAGCCGCGATCAATGACGCAAAAGAACAACGAAACATCATTCAAGGCAAGAGAGTTGATCTATCGCTCCATCTCGCCGCATGAACCCCATGCCATAATCAAGGGGACATAAAGTGCAGCTAAAGGATAGCCTTCCATTCGCATATGTCCGCTTCTCGTAGGGTCTGGCGATCTCGCCTCCGACCTGCGGCTTCAAAGAAGTCGGCCGTTTCGGTGGACAGTCCGGACATCCGACGGCACGCGGACGGCCGGGACGGCCCGTCTCCCGTCGAAAAGAACTTCTGGCGCCCCGCTCATTTCTTGGTCCATGCTCTTCACCACGCACCCGCCGCGATCTTGGCGCGGTGCGGTCGTTGAGTTTGGGAAATGGCATCGGGCGCGTGCGGTCGCCGGGGGTAAGGCGATTGCTCGTGACACCGGGGGCTTTCGCATGCCCGCGCCATTGAGGAGGGGGACTCCAGCACCGTGGAACGTCGTCGTTTCGGCCTGCCCGTATCCAGGCGCGCCGCAGGGGGTGTGGCCGCCGCCATCGCCGCGGCGCTCACCTTCGGGCTGCTCGCCCTGCCCGGCTCCGGGCCGCCCGGTCCCACCGATCCGGCGGCCGACGGACGCTCCGCGGAGGGCCGGGGGAAGGCGGATTCACCCGCCGTCGGACGCCCCCTGTCCGAGGACGGCGCACAGGAACAGGCCGTCGCCAAGGGCAGGAGCGTCGAGGTGGGCGCGTTGCGCACCGAGACGTCGACCACGTACGCCCAGCCGGACGGCACCTTCCGGCTCACCGTGCACGCGGCCCCGGTGCGCGCCCGGGTCGACGGGGCGTGGCAGCCGATCGACACGGACCTCACCGCCGTCGAGGGCGGAGGCGGCTGGACGCAGAAGGCCGCGGCCGACCCGGTGGTCTTCTCCCCGGGCGGCGCCGGGCCCGTGGGCCGCCGCGCCTCCGGGGCCGAACCGGCCGTGTACACGGTGGCTCCCGGCGCGGGCGGCGCCACCGCGATGAGCGCGGGTACCCCTCACGCCACGGCCGCCGGGCCCGTCCTGCGGGCCGCCGACCCGAAGGACGGCTACCACGAGCTGGCCACCCTGAACAGCGGCGGCCACGAGGCCACCCTGAGCTGGCCCGGCGAACTCCCCGCGCCCGTCGTCTCCGGCCCGAGCGCGCTCTACCGCGACGTCTTCCCCGACATCGACCTCCTGCTCACCGCCAAGGACAGCGGCTTCAGTCATGTGCTGGTCGTGCACAACGCCGAGGCCGCCGCCAACCCGGCGCTGGCCTCGCTCTCGTACGGCCTGTCCTCCCCGGATCTCACCTTCCGCCTCGACCCGGGCTCCAAGGTCGTGACCGGCGAGGACGCCGACGGGCAGGAGATCGTCATCTCCCCCACCCCGCATATGTGGGACTCCGCTGGAACGCCCACCGAGGGGGCGGGGGACGAACCGCCGCCCCAGGAAGAGGGCGAGGAGCCCGCGCCGGAGCCGTCGGAACCGCCGGACGAGGAGGTGCCGGACGAGAGCACGGACTCCTCCGACGGTCTCGACACCGCCGCGCCCGAGCCGCCCGCCGAGGACGGCGAAGGGGATCCGGACGACGCCCCGGACACGGATGTGCCGGGAGAGCCCGCCGGACCCGAGGACCAGGACCCGCCCGACCCGGGATCCGCGGCGCAGGGCTCCGCCGCCACGGGCTCCGCGGACCCGGCCGCGTACCGCTCCGGCACGGGCGTACGGCACGCGGCGTCGAGCGCCGACGGCACACTCGGACTGCCCGGACTCGCGGGCCCCGAGAACGGCACCCGCCTGGCCCCGATGAACGCCACGCTCGGCGATCAGGACAACGGCTTCGCGCCGCTGCGGCTGATCCCCGACCAGTCGCTCCTGACCGCGAAGGACACCGTCTACCCGGTCTTCATCGACCCGTCGATCTCCGGGAAGACCAAGAACTGGACGACGGCCTACAACCGTTACCCCAGTTCCAGCTTCTACGACGGCGCCAACTACAACTCCGGCACCACGGAGGCGCGGGTGGGCTTCGAGTCCACCACCTGGGGCACCTCGCGTTCCTTCTTCCGCCTCGGCTGGTCCACCAACATCAAGGGCGCCACGGTCCAGTCGGCGACGCTGAAGATGCTGGAGACCTACTCCTGGTCCTGCGACGCACGGGAGGTGCAGGTGTGGCAGACCGGCGCCATCTCCTCCAAGACCACCTGGAGCAAGCAGCCCGACTGGAAGAAGCACATCGCCACCAAGTCGCTGGCCCACGGCTACGCCTCCAGGTGTCCCAAGGCGAACGTCGACTTCAACGCCAAGGCGATCATGCAGGACGCGGCGAACGGCAACTGGTCGGAGCTGACCATCGGGCTGAAGGCGAGCACCGAGACCTCGGCCTACTCGTGGAAGAAGTTCAAGGCCGAGGGCGAATCGGCCCCCCGGATCACCGTCGTCTACAACCGGCCGCCCAAGACGCCGAGTTCGCTTCAGCAGTCGCCGGGCAAGGGATGCGACACCAGCGCCCCGTACCAGAGCGTCGGCAAGCACGATCTCACCCTCTCGGCCGCCTCCTCCGACCCGGACGACACCTCGACCCGGCAGGACCTCGCCCAGCTGCACTTCCAGCTGTGGCGCACGGGATACGGCGACAGCAAGATCCTCGACAAGAAGGTCACCGTCACCAGCACGGGCAAGGCATCCGTGACGCTGGCCCAGTCCAAGCTCACCAACAAGTACCAGTACTCCTGGCGGGTCCGGGCGATCGACTCCTCGGGAACGGCCTCGGCCTACGCCCCGACGGCGGACCCGAAGGTCTGCCGCTTCCTCTACGACAGCGCCAAGCCCGCCTCGCCGGTCGTCTCCTCGAAGACCTTCCCCGAGGCCGACGAGGACGGCACCGTCTGGTCGAAGGTGCCGTTCGGCACGGACGGATCGTTCACCTTCGACCCCAACGGCGAGAAGGACATCAACGAGTTCCAGTACTCGTTCAACAGCTCCGCCTACAAGAGCGGCAAGAAGACGACGGTCGGCAAATCGGCCACCGTGGACCCGCTGCGTCCGCCGTTCGCCGGGCCGAACGTGCTGTACGTACGGTCCGTCGACATCGCCGGCAACGTCTCGGACGGCACCAAGTACCTCTTCTACGTGACACCGCGCGACAAGGCCGACACCTTCGGGGACGTCACCGGGGACGGCATCCCCGACCTCTACACCATCCAGAACACCGGGCTGCTGAGGATGTACCCCTCCGACCCGGCCGGCGATCTGCACCACTCGCTGGAAGGCGCCCACCGCGACGGGGTGATCCTCTCCAAGGAGGACGGCTACGGCGACTACTGGATCGGCGCCGACGGCAAGGCGGCGCTGATCGCCCACGGCGGGGACGCCTACCCGGGCGACGGCATCACCGACCTCTTCGCCCGGATGCCCGACGGCAGGCTCTACGTCTACCGGGGCGACGGCTACGGCAGCGTGGACATCGAGCAACGCGTCCGGATCAAGCTCCCCGCCAACGCCCCCGACCCCGCGACGTACAAGCAGATCATCGTGGGCGACTACAACCGGGACAAGCGGCCCGACCTGTTCGTCCTCACCCACTCGGGTGCGATGTGGGCCTTCACCGGCTACACCGGTGCCGTCTTCTCCTCGGCGACCCAGCTGAACGCGAGCGCCTGGGCCGACCGTGACCTGGTCTCCATCGGCGACCACGACAAGGACGGCGCACCCGACCTGGTGTGGCGCTCCGGGGCCTCGGGCAAGCTCTACATCCGCTACGGCACGGCCGACTCCGCGGGCGGCACCGCCCTGGCCTCCCTCGCCACCGCCGCCGCCTCCAAGACGGGCGTCGACTCGACGTACGCCACCGGGTGGACGACCGCGGCCAAGCCGATCCATCTGGTTTACGGCACCCCGGACGTCACGGGCGACGGCATCCCGGACATCTGGGCGGTGACGGACGACGGTGCCATCGCGATCTACAAGGGAGGCAGAACCACACTGGGCGCGCCGACCACGGTGATCAGCGCGGGCAGCGGCTGGAAGACCAGCAAACTCGGATTCGGCTGACCCCGCCCGCACCCCGCCCCACCTGCCGAGGCCGCCGCCGCACGCGCATACCGCGCGGGCGGCGGCGCCTCAACCATTGCAGGTCGGGCACTTCTCCGAGCGTTGCGCACCGTCGTAGCTGACCTTGACCCAGCCCGCCCCCCCACACACACAGGTACCAAGTCCAGCGGCGGAGGCGGCGGCGCCGCGAGAACGGCGAGCCCGGCGCGCACCAACAGCGCGACGCGGACGAACAGCCCGAGCAGCGGAGGCACCGGCAGCGCCAGCCACGGCGAGAGCCCCAAGTCCGGCTGCAACAGCTTCGTCCCCGGCACGCTGGTCCTGATGGCCGACGGCACGACAAAGCCGATCGAAGACGTCAGGAACGGCGACAAGGTCCTGGCCACCGACCCGGCCACGGGCGAGACGAGCGTGGAAACGGTATCGGCGCAGATCACCGGCCAGGGACAGAAGAACCTGGTCGAGGTCACGATCGCCGCTGAAGGCGACGCGGAAGCAGGCAAGGGCCCGACCGAAGCCCCGACCGAGGCCACCTCCACAACCTCCACGCTCACAGCAACGGACGGCCACCCCTTCTGGGTCCCCGCACTCAACACCTGGATCAAGGCCACCCACCTCAAGGCAGGCCAGTGGCTCCGCACAAGCGCCGGCACCCACGTCCAGATCACGGCGATCAAACGCTGGACGGCCACGGCGGAAAAGGTCCACAACCTCACCGTCACCGATAAGCACACGTACTATGTGCTGGCAGGCACCACGCCTGTTCTAGTTCATAACTGCAACAGAGCCGGTTTGGATTTCACTGATGCCGAGAGGCAGAAGGTTTACGACGCCAATGCCGCGCAGAACGGCGGCGAGTACAAGTGTGACTACTGTGGGCAGACGGTGGAGCGGCGCGCATCACGAGACGCCAATGGAAACGCCGTCAAGGGGAGGCCCGACGATGCCCAGATCGACCACGTAGAGCCGAAGGCCAGTGGAGGGCACGGTGGCGACCACAATGGAGCGGTGGCCTGCCGTCGATGCAACAGAGATAAGTCCACGAAACCTCTGGAAGATTGGGACGATGAGCTCAGAGATTTCCTCGATGACTAGCGCCGGAAAGTCGGCGTCGGACGATAAGCCTGAGAGGCTGTACAAGGTAGCCTTCGACCTCCCTGAAGAGACAGCCCACTGGGCGCGTGCGTCTACGGAGCGGCTCTGGACTGGGAAGACCTCCGTGAAGATGGAGGTTCAGGTCCGGAACACCCCCTTCTACGTGAAGGGTGTTGCCTTCGGGGATATCGTGCGGGTCAGGGCTGATCACGAGCGCAGGGAGCTCGTGTTCGAGGAGTTCGTTTCTGAGTCTGGCCATTCGGCGGTCCGCATCATCATCAAAGGTGACGGCGCGGGAGGGGAAGTCGACGCCACGCTTCGCGCCTTTGATTGTTCCTGGGAGATTGATGCAACCGGATTTTTGTGGGCAATCGATGTGCCGCCGCATGTTGATTACGCACCTATGAGGACCGCTCTCCTTCGCATTGCCAGTGAAGAGAAAATCAGCATCGAAGAGAGCGCCCTCGCGAGGGCTCACCGAGACGGACTCGGATTGCCAGAGTCAGATCTCTAATATGGTCCGCCAGAAGCCCCGCCGAGAGTGATTTCGGTAGGGCTTCTGTGCCGCTTGACGGCAACGCTGACGGCAACGTCAGCGGACGACGGCTGCGGTGGGCGGGTCGTCTGGATCGTCGGTCGGGCTGAGGATGCTGCCGAGGGTATCGATGGCCTGACGCTGGAGGCGGAGTCGGACGTGGGCGTAGACGCCGGCGGTGACGCCGATGTGGGCGTGGCCGAGGAGTTCCTTGATGACGACGAGATCGGCGCCCTGTTCCAAGAGCAGGGTGGCGGTGGAGTGTCGGAGGTCGTGGAAGCGGATGGTCTGGAGTTCTGCGTTGTGGAGGAGGCGGCGGAAGCGGCGGGTGAGGTTGGTCGGGTCGATCGGCCTGCCCTGCGGTGTGGTGAACACGTGCTCGTGGTGCTGCCACGTGGTGGCCGCGGCCTCGCGCTCGTGCTGCTGCCGTTCGTGGTGAACCTTCAGCGATTGGAGGCAGCGGGTGGGGAGGGTGATGCGGCGCTCGGAGGCCGGGTCTTGGTGGGCAACGTGGTGAGTCCGCGCGTGCTGGTGCGCTGCAATGCGCGGCGGACGGCAGCGGTACCGGTGCCGAAGTTGAGGCCTTCCCAGCGAAGGCCGAGGAGCTCGCCCTTGCGGAGTCCGGAGTGGAGAGCGAGTTCGAACAGGGAACGGAGCCGGTGTCCGCGCGCGGCAGCGAGGAAACGGCGGGCTTCGTCGGCGGTGAGGGGTTCGAAGCGGCGAGGTCGTGGGGTGCCGATGCGGACGTTGCGGGCGACGTTGCGCGGGATCTCCTCCTCGCGTACCGCGTGCTCCGGAGCGGACTTGAGCACCGAGTGAACGTAGGCCAGAGTCAGCGGCGAGAGTCGCTTGAAGCAACACTCACGAGCGGCGCAGCAGCGGGACTCCTCGCGGGCCGTGTCGCGGCCGCGGGTGCAGCGCTGGCAGGTGGTGCGGAGCTGGTTGAGCCAGGTGCGGACGTCCTCGGCGGTGAGCTTGGCGAGCTTCTTTCGTCCGAGGCCGGGGATGAGGTAGAGCCGGGCGACGGCGGTGTAGCGGGCGTGGGTGTTCTCGCGGAGCTGGTGAACGGCGACGTGCTCCAGCCAGTACGTCAGGTACGCGGCCAGGCTGCCCTGCGCGGATGGGGCGGGGACGCCACGGTTGCTGGCGGCGATCTTCTCGGTGAGCTTGGCCAGGGCTTCCTTCCGGGTGGTGCCGTAGACGCGGACGCGCTTGCGGGTGTTGCCGGGGGCGAGGACGTATCCGGCGGCCTCCCAGCGGCCGTCCTTGCGCTGGTAGACGGTTTCGTCGCCGTTGGCGCGGACGCGACGGCAGGCGTGTCCCGGGGTGTGGGCATCAGGCGGCGTCCTGTTAGAGGTCCTAACAGAAGTCACT
>NZ_QQNA01000096.1 GCF_003346515.1 Streptomyces corynorhini | reverse complement strand
CAGGGCTCGCGAGCCCTGGTGCCGCGCCTCGCCGCGATCCACGGCACCAGAGCCCGCTCCCTCATCCGGCGTGATCCAGACGAAAGACCCTAGACCCACCCCGCCCTGCCCTCGACTCGGGCACTGTTTCTAAGGCCCGGGACCCCGCGGACATGCGGCACACTCCCGATGCGGCGCCACCCCCTGGGAGACGAAGGTCGAGGCATCGGCACGATGCCGCTCCGTTTCGTCCAGGGGGACACGATGTACGCGTACGAACTCCACAAGATCCGTGAGGCCGAACTCCTCCGCACCGCCGCCGACCGGCGCCTCGTACGGCAGCTGCGCCGAGCCGCCGGGAAAGCCCCGGAGGGGCAGGCGGGTCCGCCCGGCCGCCGGCCGCGCCGCACCCCGTGAGCCGCTCGAAAACGAGTGCCGCGCTGTCAGACCCCTGTGCGATGCTCGGCACCGTGGAGACCAGGTCCGTCAGCCCGGTGTTCGTCGGCAGGACCGACGAGTTGACCGTGCTCACCGAAGCGCTCGCCCGCGCCACCGCGGGCGAGCCGCAGGCGCTGCTCATCGGCGGTGAGGCGGGGGTCGGCAAGACCCGGCTCATCGAGGAGCTGCGCGAGAGGGCGTGCGCGGAGAAGGCCGTCGTCGCGATCGGCGGCTGCGTCGAGATCGGCGCGGACGGGCTGCCGTTCGCGCCCTTCTCCACCGCGCTGCGCGCGCTGCGCCGCCTGCTGCCCGACGAGCTGGTCGCGGCGGCGGACGGGCAGGACGACGAGCTGGCCCGCATCCTGCCCGAGCTGGGCCGCGCCGACCGGGGCGCGCTGGACGAGGACGGCACCGCGCGCCTCTTCGAGCTGACCGCGCGGCTGCTGGAGCGGCTCGCGACGGACCGTACGGTGGTGCTCGTCCTGGAGGATCTGCACTGGGCGGACGCCTCCACCCGCCATCTCCTCGCCTATCTCCTGCGCTCCCTGCGCCGCGGCCGCGTCGTGGTGCTCGGCACCTACCGCGCGGACGACATCCACCGCCGCCACCCGCTGCGCCCGCTCCTCGCCGAGCTGGACCGGCTCAGATCCGTCCGGCGCGTCGAGCTGCCCCGCTTCAACCGCGCGGAGGTACGCAGCCAGCTCGCCGGGATCCTCGACGGCGAGCCCGACCCCGGCGTACTGGACCGCATCTTCGAACGCTCCGACGGCAACGCGTTCTTCGTGGAGGAGCTGGCCTGCTCCCTCGGTGCCGACAGCGGTACCGGCACCGGCGGCGGGCTGAGCGACTCGCTGCGCGACCTGCTGCTCGTCAGGGTCGAGGCGCTGCCCGAGGACGCCCAGCGGGTCGCCAGGATGGTCGCCGAAGGCGGCACCACCGTCGAGTACCCGCTGCTGCTGGCTGTCGCCAGGCTCGCCGAGGACGACCTCATCGAGGCGCTGCGGGCCGCCGTCGGCGCCAGCATCCTGCAGCCCACCCCGGACGGCGACGGCTACCGCTTCCGGCACTCCCTGGTGCGCGAGGCCGTCAGCGACGATCTGCTGCCCGGCGAGCGGTCCCGGCTCAACCGCCACTTCGCCGAAGTGCTGGAGGCCGACCCCCGGCTCGTCCGCGCCGACGAGCGCACCACCCGGCTCGCCAGCCACTGGTACCACGCGCACGACCCGGCGAAGGCGCTGCCCGTCGTGCTGCGCGCCTCCGTGGAGGCCAGGGAGCGCTACGCCCACGCGGAGCAACTGAGGCTGCTCGAAAGGGCCATGGAGCTGTGGGACAGCGCGCCCGCCGAGGTGCGGGGCACCCTGCGCCCGCCGGACGACCTGGACGCCTACCCGGCCTGCGGAAGCCGCCCCGACAACTCCCCGCTGAGCTTTCTGGACCTGATGGCGGAGGCGACGGACGCCGCCCGCGTCGGCGGTGAGCACGAACGGGCCCTGGCGATCTCGAAGAAGGCCCTGCGGATGCTCGACGGTGAGGAGGAGGGCCGCGATCCGCTGCGCGCCGCGTGGTTCTGGATCCAGCGCTCCCGGCTGAAGCAGCAGCTGTCCCGGGGCGACGGCTGGTCGGAACTGGCCACGGCCCAGGAGCTGGTACGCGGCCTGCGGCCGTCCGCCGTGCACGCGGAGGTCCTCTCCATGGTCGCCGGCTGGGACGCCCTGCACCGGCCCGGCCCCGACAGCCTGGTCGCCGCCGACCGCGCCGTGGAGTACGCGCGGCTGGTCGGCGCCGAACACACCGAGCTGCACGCCCGCCTCACCCGGGGCTGGCTCACCGCCGACGCGGGCAGCCCCGACGAGGGCATCGCCGAGATGTACGCCGCACGCGACCGGGCCGTCGAGCTGGACTCGGTCGGCATAGTGGGGCGCGCCAGCATCAACCTGCCCTCCACGCTGGAGACCCAGGGGCGGTCCGAGGAGGCCGTGGCCCTCGCGGAGAAGGGCGTCGCCTTCAGCCATCAGCGCGGTCTCGCCGACACCGAGGTGTGGGTCCGCCACAATCTGGCCCACTCCCTGTTCTCCCTGGGCCGCTGGGCCGAGGCCGACACCGCCCTCGACGGGGCGGCCGATCTCACGCAGTCCCAGAAGTCGCGCGGGCTCGTCGCCGCGCGCCGCGCCGAAATCGCCCTGTTCCGGGGCGACTTCGACGAGGCGACCCGCCAAGTGACGCTGGCCCGAGGCTTCTTCGGCACCCACGACTTCCAGCCGCAGCACCACATACCGCCGACCCGGCTCGCCGTGTGCCTGGCGGCGCGGCGGGGCGCGCTCGCCGAGGCCAGGGCGGAATTCGAGCAGATCATCGGCCATGGCTTCCCGCCGGGCACCCAGCAGCACGCGCTGCCCCTGCTCTGCGCGGTGGTGTCGGCGGAGGCGGACGCCCGGGGGCTGCCGGACGCCGATGCGGGCCGGGCCGCCGTCCTCGCGGCCGTAAGGACCCACGGGAAGCGACTGCCGACCCTGGTACCCGTCTGGCGGGCGTACGGGCTGCTGCTGGAGGCGGAGCTGGCGCGGGCCGAAGGCCGGCCCGCGCCGGAGCGCTGGACCCACACGGTGGCCGCCTTCGAGAGCGTCTCGCGCCCCTACGAGCTGGCGCACGCCCGGCTGCGGCTGGCGGCGGCCCTGCTCGACTCCCACGCGGAGCGCTCGGCGGCCGCCCGGCCGCTGCTCCTGGCCCACGCCACCGCCACCGCGCTCGGCGCGCGCCCCCTCGCCGAGGAGATCGAGCTGCTCGCGGGCCGGGCGCGCATCGGCCTCCCGTCGGCCCCCGGCGCCGCCCGCGCCCCGGGCCGGACGGCCGGACCGGCCGCGGACCCGCGCCCGGCGTCCGGTGGCGCGGTCCCGCCCGACCCGATCCGTGCCCTGGGGCTGACACCGCGCGAGCGGGACGTCCTGCGGTTGGTCGCCGCGGGCCACAGCAACCGGCGCGTCGCCGAGGAGCTGTACATCTCGCCCAAGACCGCGAGCGTCCACGTCTCCAACATCCTGGCCAAGCTCGGTGTCTCGGGGCGTACGGAGGCGGCGGCCCTCGCCCACCGGCTGCGCCTCTTCCCTCGGTGAGAGAGCCTCAGCCCCGGGACGGCCCCGCGTCGGTCTCCCCGTCGGTCTTCCGGTCGGTCTCCCCGTCGGTCTCGCCACCGGGTTCCGTGTCCTTCTCCGGTCCGGACTCCACGCCCGGCTCTGCGCCCGGTTCCGCGCCGGACTCCACGCCCGGTTCCGCACCTGTCTCGGTGCCTGGCTCCGCGCCCGGTTCCGCGCCTGGCTCCGGGCCCGGCTCCTCCGGGACTCTTATCGTGACCTTTCCTGAGGTCAGGTCTATCGGGCCGCGCCCCGGATCGTTGGGATCGACGTCGACCCGGCTCAGCTCCAGCCGCTTCTGTTCGTCATGGGTGTGCTTGCGGCCCGGCGCGAAGATCTCCTCGAACATGTTGAACACGGACAGTCCCTCTTTCTCGGATTCCCTCTCGGAGCCGCCTCACGTCCCGCTACCCGACCTCCAGCCGGAGAATCCGGTCGTCGCCGGACCGCGGTGTGCCCCTGCCGTCCGTGGCGCTGGTCGTCAGCCACACCGTGCCGCCGCCCGTGGCGAGCACGGTACGCAGCCTGCCGTACTCGCCCTTCAGGAACGCCTGCGGAGGGGCCGCGGATTCCCGCCCCGCCAGCGGGACGCGCCACAGGCGCTGACCGCGCAGCGCCGCCATCCACAGCGAACCCTCAGCGAACGCGAGACCGCTCGGCGACGCCTCGCTCGGCGGCCACACCTCCACCGGGTCCACAAAGCCGTCGGCCGTGCCGCCCTCGCCCTCCACATCCGGCCAGCCGTAGTTCTTGCCCGGCTCGATCAGATTCAGCTCGTCCCACGTGTCCTGGCCGAATTCCGAGGCCCACAGCTGCCCCCGCGCGTCCCAGGCCAGCCCCTGCACATCCCGGTGCCCCAGGGAGTAGACCACCGAGTCCGCCTCGGGATTGCCGTGCACCGGCTGACCGTCCGGCGTCATCCGCAGGATCTTCCCGCCCAGCGACTCCTTGTCCTGGGCGAGCGCGGGATCACCCGCCTCGCCGGTGCCCGCGTACAGCATCTTGTCCGGGCCGAAGGCGATCCGGCCGCCGTTGTGGATGGTCCCCTTCGGGATGCCGCGCAGCACCGTGTCGGGGGCGCTGAGCTGCTGCCCGGCCGGCTTCTTCTCGTCGTACAGCATGCGCGCGACGCGGTTGTCCGACGCGGTGGTGAAGTACGCGTACACCAGCCGGTCCGAGGCATACGTGGGGGAGAGGGCGATCCCCAGCAGACCCCCCTCGCCGCCGGGCGCGACCCCGGGCACCGAGCCGACCGCGGTCTTTTTGCCCCGCTCGCCGTCCCGCACCCCGACGCGGGTGATCGTCCCGTCGTCGCGCGAGGAGACCAGCAGATCGCCGTCGGGCAGGGCCGCCAGCCCCCAAGGCGTCCTCAGCCCCCGCGTCAAGGTGGACACCACCTTCACCGAGCCCTTCGCGGGCGCGGCCGACGGGCTCGGCGACGCGTCCTGCGACGGCGTGCCGGCCGGGCTCGACGCGGGGCTCCGGCCGAGATCGGGTGCGCGGTCGGACGAGCATCCGGTGGCCACGACAAGCGCCACCGCGGCACAGACGGCCGTCACTGCTGAACGGTGCACGGTTCCGGTCCCTTTCCACACGACGACAAAGACTGTTCCACGACACGACAAGGACTCAACGCTGTTCCACGAGGCGGACAAAGACGCAACGCCGCCCCCTACCCCGCCGCCCCGGCCCAGGAGTCCCACGACTCCCGCACCGGCGGCAGGGCGGCTATCTCGGCCAGATCCCGCGCCGTCAGCTCCAGCTCCGCCGCCCGCGCGTTCTCCACCGCCCACTCCTCCCGCTTCGTCCCCGGCAGCGGCACCACATGGCGCCCCCTGCTCAGTACCCACGCCAGCGCCACCTGCGCCGGCGTCGCTCCGTAACGTTCCGCTATCCGCCGCAACCCCACCAGCAGCGGCTGGTTCGAGGCCATGATCTCGGCCGTGAACCGGGGATGGCGGGCCCGCAGGTCGTCCGGCTCGAAACCCTGCCCCGGAGTGAGCGTCCCGGTCAGGAAGCCGCTGCCCAGCGGCATCGCCGCGAGGAAGCCGACACCGCGCGCCTCGCACCACGGCAGCAGCCGCTCCAGCGCCTCCGGCGACCAGACCGACAGCTCCGCCTCCACCGCGCTGACCGGAAACACCTGCTGGATCCGCTCCAGCTGCCGGATCGTGGACTCGTGCGGACGCGCCCCCGACCGCCGACGGGAAGCGCGCGCCCCCACCGCGCACAGCCCCAGCGCCCGCACCTTCCCGGCGCTCACCAGCTCCGCCATCGCGCCCCACGTCTCCTCGACCGGTATCTCGGGATCGGCGCGGTGCAGTTGGTACAGGTCGATCACATCGGTCTGCAGCCGACGCAGCGACGCGTCGCACGCGCGCCTTATGTAGGAGGGCCTGCCGTCGGCGACGATGTGCTGGTCCCCGACGAGCAGTCCGCACTTGGTCGTGACGAAGACGTCCGCCCGCCGCTTGCCGACCACCCGCCCCAGCAGCAGCTCATTGGTGAAGGGGCCGTACATGTCGGCCGTGTCCAGCAGGCTCGTACCGGCGTCGAGCGCCGCGTGCACCGCACGGAGCGACCGGTCACCGCGCTGCTGCGAGCCGGTGTACGCCCAGTTCATGGGCATACAGCCGAGTCCGACCGCCCCCACTTCGAGCGCCGCCGCACCGATTGTCCTGCGCTCCAACTGCCGTACCCCTCCATAAGACCGACCCGGCGGTCCCTGTGCCCGTCCTCAAGCTAACCTCATCGCACCGCCGCGCTTCGCATAGCCTCCTGACCATGACTTCAGACGTGTGGCTCCCGCTTCCGGCAGACGAGATCGAAGGACTTCCCGACAGCCTGGACTACCGGTTCTGGGACGGCGGCGACTCCTACCCCGCCGACCCGGCGCGCTGCGCCCTGTACGTCGTTCCGTACCTGAGCGGTCCCCAGGTCTCCACCCGGCCCCTGGCCGAAATGACATCCTTGCGCCTCGTGCAGACCCTCTCGGCGGGGGTGGACAACGTGACGCCCGCGCTGGGCCTGCTGGCGCCGGGCGTGCGGCTGTGCAACGCCAAGGGCGTCCACGAGGCCAGCACGGCCGAGCTGGCCCTCACCCTGACCCTCGCCTCCCTGCGCGGGGTGCCCGGCTTCGTCCGGGCCCAGGACCGGGGGGAGTGGCGCTCCGGCTTCCACGAGGCGCTCGCCGACAAGTCCGTGCTGATCGTCGGCCACGGCTCGATCGGCGCCGCCATCGAGGACCGGCTCACGCCCTTCGAGTGCGCGCGGGTGATACGCGTCGCGCGCTCGGCCCGCACCACGGAGCGCGGCGCGGTCCACGCGTTCACCGAACTGCCCGCGCTGCTGCCGGAGGCGGACGTGGTGATCCTCTCGACGCCCCTCACCGAGGCGACCCGGGGGCTGGTGGACGCCGCCTTCCTGGCCGGGATGAAGGACGGCGCGCTGCTCGTGAACGTCGCGCGGGGCGCGGTCGTCGACACCGAGGCGCTCCTCGCGGAGCTGGAGAGCGGCAGGATCCGCGCGGCTCTCGACGTCACCGACCCCGAACCCCTGCCTTCCGGCCATCCGCTCTGGCATGCTCCGGGTGTTCTCGTCAGTCCCCACGTCGGCGGACCCACCTCCGCCTTCCTGCCGCGCGCCAAGCGGCTGCTCGTCGAGCAGCTGACCCGGTTCGCGGCCGGGGAGGAGCCGCTGAACGTCGTACTCACCACGGGCGCCTGAGAGACCCCCGAGGGGCGCCTGCGCACCGCTCCGCGCGCCCCTCGCGGCCGCCCCGCCGCACCCCCGATGCCGACAACACCCCAGGTCGTCACGGAGAGTAGAAGAACTATGTCCCTGAGTGACGAGTCTGGTGTATCGTCCCGATCTGGGGGCTGTGCCGCGCCTGGGGCGGTGCGGCGGAGCGATCAGGAACCGAGGGGGCGACGGGCGATGTACGGCCGATGGACGAACGATCCGACGCGTCAAGGACGCCGGCGGCGGCGGCCTCCGGACACCCCGGTGCGCACCGCGTGCGCACCGAAGATCACGACGCCGGCTCCGGGACCCGCACCGGCGCCGAGCGGAGCGCTCCGGTGAGCGCCGAGGGCATGGTCGTCGGCGCGCGCCCGGCCGTCGGCGGGAGCGGCGGGCTGGTCGCCCAGCTCCTCCTCGCCCTGATCTGCGCGGGCTACGCGACCGGCGCCGCGATGGGCTGGGGCTCGGAGCGGCTGGCCCTGTTCATGGGCGACTTCGGGCTGAGCTTCGCCGCCCTGATCGCCGCCGTCTCCTGTTTCTTCTACGCACGCGGCCACTCCAGCCGGTTCCGGCCCGCCTGGCTGCTCTTCTCCTTCTCGTCCGCGATGGCCTCGGCGGGAAACGCGGTCTGGGGGTGGTACGAGGTCGTGCTCGACCAGCCCGTACCCAGCCTGTCCCTCGCCGACCTCTGCTTCCTCTGCTTCGCGCCGCCCGCCATCGTGGGCCTGCTCGTCCTCGCCAAACGCCCGGTGAGCAGGGCCGGCTGGGTCTGCCTCGCGCTGGACTCCTGGCTCATCGGCGGCTCCCTGCTCACCCTCTCCTGGAGCCTGGCCCTCGCCCGCACGGCGACGTTCCAGGGCGAGAGCGTGCTGCAGGCGGCTCTCTCGCTCGCCTATCCGCTGCTCGACATCGTGCTCGTCAGCATGGTTCTCGCGCTCCACTTCCGGCGCGGTACGGGCAGCCGCTCCGCGGTCAACACCGCGATCGCCGCCCTTGCCCTGACGGTGCTCTGTGATGCCCTGTTCACCTCCCCGCTGCTGCGTGACACCTACCGCTCGGGACAGCTCCTCGACGCCGGGTGGTTCGCCGGCTCGCTGCTTCTCGCCTACGCGCCCTGGGGGGTGCGCCGCATGACGGACACCGTCCCGGCGCCGCCCCGGCAGGCCCGCCACTCCACACCCATCGCCAGCTCGCTGGCCGCGCTCACGCCGTATCTGGCCGCGGCCGTCTGCACGCTGGGGATCCTCTACAACGTCATCGAGGGCCGCCGGGTCGACCGGGTCGTGGTCCTCACCGGCTGCACGGTGGTCCTCGCCCTGGTCATACGGCAGGGCATCATGCTCGTCGACAACATCGCGCTCACCCACGAACTGGCCCAGAAGGAGAACCACTTCCGCTCCCTGGTGCAGGGCTCCAGCGATGTGATCATGATCGCCGCCGCCTCCGGCACCCTGCGCTACGTCAGCCCGGCGGCGGCGGGGGTGTACGGGCGCGACGCCGAGGACCTCGTCGGCGCCGAGCTGGCCTCGATCATCCACCCGGACGATCTCGGCCGGGTGATCCACGAGGTCCGGCGTTTCCTCGCCACGCCTCCGGCGGAGGAGCCCACCACCAGGATCGAGTGCCGCTTCAGCTCGGGCAGCGGCGGCTGGCTCAACGTGGAGTCCACCGTCAACCGCCATCAGGGCGGGCTGATCTTCAACAGCCGGGACGTCACCGAGCGCGTCCGCCTCCAGGCGCAGCTGCAGCACAACGCCGAGCACGATCCGCTCACCGACCTGCCCAACCGCGCCCTGTTCACCGAGCGGGTCCGCCAGGCCCTCTCCGGGCGCCGCGCGACCGACCCCGGCACGGCGGTGCTCTTCATCGACCTCGACGGCTTCAAGGGCGTCAACGACCGGCTGGGCCACCAGACGGGGGACGAGCTGCTCGTCCAGGCCGCCCACCGCCTCCAGGAGTCCGTACGGGCCGGGGACACGGCCGCCAGGCTCGGCGGCGACGAGTTCGCCGCCATCGTCCTCGGCGACGGCTCCACGGACCGGACGGCCCGGGAGTACCAGGTCCACGAGATCGCCGACCGGCTCCGGCTCCGGCTCTCCCAGCCGTACCGGATCGACGGCAACGATGTCCGGGTCGCCGCCTCCATCGGCGTCGCCTTCGCCGAACCGGGCATAAGCCCCACCGGCCTCATGCGCAACGCCGACCTCGCCATGTACCGCGCCAAGGCGGCGGGCAAGGACCGCGTCGAGCTGTACGCGCCCCAGATGCAGGCGGACGTGGTCCGCAGGACCGAGCTGGCCACCCGGCTGCGCACCGCCCTGCACGACGGCGAATTCGCCCTGCTCCACCAGCCCGTCGTCCATCTCACCTCCGGCCGGGTCTCCGCCGTCGCCGCGCAGGCCCGATGGCGCTCCGCCCAGGGCATCCTGTACACCCCCGCCGAGTTCCTGCGCGTCGCCGACGACAGCGACCGCACCGCGGAGCTGGGGCGCTGGCTGCTCGAACAGGCCGTCGAGCAGGCGGCCGAGCGCGCCGGGCTCGGCCACACCGCCCCGGTGGCGGTCCGGCTGCCGGCCCGCAGGCTGCTCGACAAGTCCATGCCGCTGGGCTCCATCGAGGCGCTGCTGACCCGCTACGGGCTGCCCTCGGGCGCCCTGATGATCGAGCTGTCCGACAGCGAACCGCGCGCCTCCCTGGACGAGCTGGAACACCGCCTCGTCGCCCTGCGCCGCCTCGGCGTCCGGATCGCGCTCGACGGCTTCGGCAGCGGATACGCGGCGATAAGCGCCCTGCGCAGACTCCCCGTCGACGTCCTGAAACTGGACCGCGGCCTGGTCGAGGGCGTCGTGGAGTCCGCCAGGCTGCACAAGATCACCGCGGGGCTGCTCCGGATCGCCTGCGATCTCGGCATGCAGTCCGTCGCCGAGGGCGTGGACGTCCCCGAACAGGTGATCGCCCTGCGCGCCATGGGCTGCACACACGGCCAGGGCATGGCCTTCGCCGGCCCGCTGGACGAGCACCGGCTGCGCCGCGCCCTGGTGGCCGGTTCCTACCCGGTGCCGGGCGCGGTCGCGCAGCCCGTCCTCTCCGGCGGCGCGCTCCCCGTCCGGCGCTCCCGGCAGCCGGTCTCCGACCGGATCCCGCGCCCCACCCTGCGCTCAAATAATGAGACGCCCGTCCCACCCACTTGACAGCCGGGGCGCGGCGGAGGGAGGGTCAGTGCCATGCGCACCCGAATTCTCGTACTTGGAAAGCGCGTCGGCTGAAGCAGAGCCCCGTACCCGCTCTGCAGACCGCACCGACGCGCTCCCCTCGCCTGCCTCCTGGCACGAGGGGTTTTTTGTTGCACCGACACACCCCAAACCCTCGCAAAACCCCTTCAGCTTCGAGAAGAGAATGCCGATGACCGACCAGGCCACCGGGGCCCACCATCCGCAGCCGCGGGCCCGTAACGGCGGACCGTCCTCCGCCTCCGTCGAGCACGTCACGGGCGCGCAGTCGCTCATCCGCTCCCTTGAGGAAGTGGGCGCCGACACGGTATTCGGTATCCCCGGCGGCGCCATCCTCCCCGCGTACGACCCGATGATGGACTCCACCCGGGTCCGCCACATCCTGGTCCGCCACGAGCAGGGCGCCGGTCACGCGGCCGAGGGGTACGCCCAGGCCACCGGCAAGGTCGGCGTCTGCATGGCCACCTCGGGCCCCGGCGCCACCAACCTGGTCACCCCCATCGCCGACGCGCACATGGACTCGGTGCCCATGGTCGCGATCACCGGTCAGGTGGCGAGCGCGGCGATCGGCACGGACGCCTTCCAGGAGGCGGACATCTGCGGCATCACCATGCCGATCACCAAGCACAACTTCCTGGTGACCAAGGCGGAGGACATCCCGCGGATCATCGCGGAGGCGTTCCACATCGCCTCCACCGGCCGCCCGGGTCCCGTCCTGGTCGACATCGCCAAGGACGCCCTCCAGGCGCGGACCACCTTCAGCTGGCCGCCGGTCCAGGACCTGCCCGGCTACCGCCCGGTGACCAAGCCGCACGCCAAGCAGATCCGCGAGGCCGCCAAGCTGATCTCCCAGGCCAGGCGTCCGGTGCTGTACGTCGGCGGCGGTGTCATCAAGGCCGGGGCCACCACCGAGCTGAAGGTCCTCGCCGAGCTGACCGGCGCGCCCGTCACCACCACCCTGATGGCGCTGGGTGCCTTCCCCGACACCCACCCGCTGCACGTGGGCATGCCGGGCATGCACGGTTCGGTCACCGCCGTCACCGCGCTGCAGAAGGCCGACCTGATCGTCGCCCTCGGCGCCCGCTTCGACGACCGCGTCACCGGCAAGCTGGAGAGCTTCGCCCCGCACGCCAAGGTCGTCCACGCCGACATCGACCCGGCCGAGATCGGCAAGAACCGGATCGCGGACGTGCCGATCGTGGGCGACGCCCGCGAGGTCCTGGCCGACCTCGTCCAGGCGGTCCAGGCCGAGCACACCGAAGGCCACGTCGGCGAGGCCGCCGCGTCGGGCTACTCGGCCTGGTGGAAGGATCTCAACCGCTGGCGCGAGACCTACCCCCTCGGCTACGACCAGCCCGCCAACGGCACGCTCGCCCCGCAGCAGGTCATCCAGCGCATCGGACAGCTCGCGCCCGAGGGCACCGTCTTCGCCGCGGGCGTCGGCCAGCACCAGATGTGGGCCGCCCACTTCATCGACTACGAGAAGCCCGCCACCTGGCTGAACTCCGGCGGCGCCGGGACCATGGGCTACGCGGTCCCCGCCGCCATGGGCGCCAAGGCCGGCCGGCCGGACCGTACCGTCTGGGCGATCGACGGCGACGGCTGCTTCCAGATGACCAACCAGGAACTCACCACCTGCGCCCTGAACAACATCCCGATCAAGGTCGCGATCATCAACAACGGCGCGCTGGGCATGGTCCGCCAGTGGCAGACCCTCTTCTACAACCAGCGCTACTCCAACACCGTGCTGCACGCGGGCCAGGAGCCCGAGGGCGCCCCCAGCGGCGGCACCAGGGTCCCGGACTTCGTGAAGCTGGCGGAGGCCATGGGGTGCGTCGCGCTGCGCTGCGAGTCCCCGGACGAGCTGGACGCGGTGATCGCCAAGGCCAACGCCGTCAACGACCGCCCCGTCGTCGTCGACTTCATCGTCCACGAGGACGCCCAGGTCTGGCCGATGGTCGCCGCCGGCACCTCGAACGACGAGGTCATGGCCGCCCGGGACGTCCGTCCCGACTTCGGCGACAGCGCGGACGACTGACCCGCGGCACGAGAGACCGAGCCCGAGAGAAGAGACCGACCATGACCAGGCACACACTCTCCGTTCTGGTGGAGAACACCCCCGGCATCCTCGCCCGGATCGCCGCGCTGTTCTCCCGCCGCGGGTTCAACATCGACTCACTCGCGGTCGGTGTCACCGAACACCCCGACATCTCCCGCATCACCATCGTGGTCAATGTCGAGGAACTGCCCCTGGAGCAGGTGACGAAGCAGCTCAACAAGCTGGTGAACGTCCTCAAGATCGTCGAGCTGGAGCCCGGCGCCGCGATCCAGCGCGAGCTGGTCCTGGTGAAGGTCAGGGCCGACAACGAGACCCGCTCCCAGATCGTCGAGATCGTCCAGCTGTTCCGCGCCAAGACCGTGGACGTCGCACCCGAGGCCGTCACGATCGAGGCCACCGGATCGAGTGACAAGCTCGACGCGATGCTCAAGATGCTGGAGCAGTTCGGCATCAAGGAGCTGGTGCAGTCCGGGACGATCGCCATAGGGCGCGGCGCGCGGTCCATCACGGACCGCAGCCTGCGGGCCCTCGACCGCAGCGCGTAGGCCGTAACCCCCCGGCTCCGCGGCTCGAATGCCGAGACCGGGAAACCACCATCAGCCGCCCCGCCGTACGGTGGGCAGCGAGCTGTTCCACCGAAGTGCACATCAAGGAGAAGACCCAGTGGCCGAGCTGTTCTACGACGACGATGCCGACCTGTCCATCATCCAGAACCGCAAGGTCGCGGTCATCGGATACGGCAGCCAGGGCCACGCCCACGCGCTGTCGCTCCGCGACTCGGGTGTCGACGTCCGGGTCGGCCTGCACGAGGGCTCGAAGTCCAAGGCCAAGGCCGAGGAGCAGGGCCTGCGCGTGGTGACGCCGGCGGAGGCCGCCGCCGAGGCCGACGTCATCATGATCCTGGTGCCGGACCCGATCCAGGGCCAGGTCTACGAGGAGTCCATCAAGGACAACCTGAAGGACGGCGACGCGCTCTTCTTCGGCCACGGCCTGAACATCCGCTACGAGTTCATCAAGCCGCCGGCCAACGTCGACGTCGCGATGGTCGCCCCCAAGGGCCCCGGCCACCTGGTCCGCCGCCAGTACGAGGAGGGCCGCGGCGTTCCGTGTATCGCGGCCGTCGAGCAGGACTTCTCGGGCAAGGCGTTCGCGCTGGCCCTCTCGTACGCGAAGGGCATCGGCGGCACCCGCGCCGGCGTCATCAAGACGACTTTCAAGGAAGAGACCGAGACCGACCTCTTCGGTGAGCAGGCCGTGCTCTGCGGCGGTACCGCCGCGCTGGTCAAGGCGGGCTTCGAGACGCTGACCGAGGCCGGCTACCAGCCGGAGATCGCGTACTTCGAGTGCCTCCACGAGCTGAAGCTGATCGTGGACCTGATGTACGAGGGCGGCCTGGAGAAGATGCGCTGGTCGGTCTCCGAGACCGCCGAGTGGGGCGACTACGTCAGCGGTCCGCGCGTCATCAACGACCAGACCAAGGTCGAGATGAAGAAAATCCTGGCCGAGATCCAGGACGGTACGTTCGCCAAGAACTGGATGGACGAGTACCACGGCGGTCTGAAGAAGTACAACGAGTACAAGAAGGCCGACAGCGACAGCCTGCTGGCGAGCACGGGCGCCGAGCTGCGCAAGCTCATGAGCTGGGTCGACAACGACGACGCGTAGCGTTCCCGACGCGGCCCCGGTCCTCAGCGGCCGGGGCCGCGTCACCGGCGCCGACGCCGGGCCCCCGCACGTACGAGTGATCCTGCCGCACGGGCGGAATAACCCTCCGGCGACGGCATTACACTGCTCAACACATACGCGTCAGGCCCACAGCGTCGTGCGTCTTTCACGCGGTTAGGGCGCGCTCCGCCCTAGGACCCCTCCACCGCATGCGGCCGTCGGGACGGCCGTCCGCAATGGGACTTGTGAGGACTCACGTGAGCTCGAAACCTGTCGTACTCATCGCTGAAGAGCTTTCGCCCGCCACCGTCGACGCGCTCGGTCCGGATTTCGAGATCCGGCACTGTGACGGCGCCGACCGCGCGCAGCTGCTGCCCGCCCTCGCCGATGTGGACGCGATCCTCGTCCGCTCCGCGACCAAGGTCGACGCCGAGGCCGTCGCCGCGGCCGCGAAGCTGAAGGTCGTCGCCCGCGCCGGGGTGGGTCTCGACAACGTCGACGTCGCCGCCGCCACCAAGGCCGGCGTGATGGTCGTCAACGCACCGACCTCCAACATCGTCACCGCCGCCGAACTGGCCTGCGGTCTGCTCGTCGCCACCGCGCGCAACATCCCGCAGGCCAACTCCGCCCTCAAGAACGGCGAGTGGAAGCGCTCCAAGTACACGGGCGTCGAGCTGAGCGAGAAGACCCTCGGCGTCGTCGGCCTCGGCCGCATCGGTGTGCTGGTCGCGCAGCGCATGTCCGCCTTCGGTATGAAGATCGTGGCGTACGACCCCTACGTGCAGCCGGCCCGCGCCGCCCAGATGGGCGTCAAGCTGCTGTCGCTCGACGAGCTGCTCGAAGTCTCGGACTTCATCACCGTGCACCTGCCCAAGACCCCCGAGACGCTGGGTCTGATCGGCGACGAGGCGCTCCACAAGGTCAAGCCGTCCGTGCGGATCGTCAACGCGGCGCGCGGCGGGATCGTCGACGAGGAGGCGCTCGCCTCCGCCCTCAAGGAGGGCCGCGTCGCCGGAGCCGGGCTGGACGTGTACACGAAGGAGCCCTGCACGGACTCCCCGCTCTTCCAGTTCGACCAGGTCGTCTGCACCCCGCACCTGGGCGCCTCCACCGACGAGGCGCAGGAGAAGGCGGGCATCGCCGTCGCCCGCTCCGTACGGCTCGCGCTCGCCGGTGAGCTGGTGCCGGACGCGGTCAACGTCCAGGGCGGGGTCATCGCCGAGGACGTACGCCCCGGGCTGCCGCTCGCCGAGAAGCTCGGCCGGATCTTCACCGCCCTCGCGGGCGAGGTCGCGGCCCGGCTCGATGTCGAGGTGTACGGCGAGATCACCCAGCACGATGTGAAGGTGCTCGAACTCTCCGCGCTCAAGGGCGTGTTCGAGGATGTCGTCGCCGAGACCGTGTCGTACGTCAACGCCCCGCTGTTCGCGCAGGAGCGCGGCGTCGAGGTCCGCCTCACCACCTCCAGCGAGTCGCCGAACCACCGCAACGTGGTCACCGTGCGCGGCACCCTCGCCGGCGGCGAGGAGGTCTCGGTCTCCGGCACCCTGGCCGGGCCCAAGCACCTGCTGAAGATCGTCGCGATCAACGAGTACGACGTGGAGCTGGCGCTGGCCGACCACATGGTCGTACTGCGGTACGAGGACCGCCCCGGCATCGTCGGCACGGTCGGCCGGATCCTCGGCGAGGCCGGGCTGAACATCGCGGGCATGCAGGTCGCGCGCGCGGAGGAGGGCGGCGAGGCGCTCGTCGTGCTCACCGTGGACGACACCGTGCCGCCCACCGTGCTCGCGGAGATCTCCGAGGAGATCGGCGCGGCCTCGGCGCGCTCGGTGAACCTGACCGACTGACGCGGTCGATCCTGGGACACACCCGAGGGGCCCGGCAGCAGCTGCCGGGCCCCTCGGCGCGCTCAGGGGCAGCCCGCTGATCGTCGTGGTGGGCCGGTGCGCCGGGGGTATCACCGCGCTGGCCGCCCGACCGCCCCGGGAGCGGCCCGGATCGCGGTCGCCTTCAGCGTCATGTGGAGCAGCAGCCGGTCCTCGCCGTCGTCCAGGTCGAGCCCGGTGAGCTGCTCGATCCGCGCCAGCCGGTAGTACAGCGTCTGCCGGTGGATGCCCAGCGCCGAGGCCGTGCGGCCCGCCTGGCCCGCGTGGTCGAGGAAGACCTCGGCGGTGTGGGCCAGTTCGCCGTGGGCCGGGGCCAGCAGGGGCAGGACCACCGGGTCCGGTGCGGCGGGCAGCGCGGTGAGCAGGCGGTACGGGCCGATGGCCGTCCACTGGGCCACCGGGCCGAAGCGGGGCTGGGCCTCGCAGGCGCGGGCCGCCGCGACCGCCTCCCGCCAGGCCGCCGGCAGTTCGGCGGGGCCCCGGCGCGGGGCGCCCGTGCCCGCGACGGTGCCGGGGCCCGCGCTCTCGCGCAGCCGGTCCACGGCCGCGAGCACCGGGGCGAGCGCGTCGGCGGAGCGCAGCCGTACGAGCAGGGCCAGCGCCGCGTCCCCGCCGCCGTCCGCCGCGCCGTAGGGCAGCGCGCACAGCGCCGCCGTCCCCGGCACCGCCCGGGTCCCCGGCTCCTCGTCGGGCCAGGGCGCCACGCACACCACCACGTGCAGCCCCTCCGCGCTCGGGCCGAGCGCCGTGCGCAGCGCGGCCAGCGCCATGTCCCGCTGCCCGCCGGGACCGGCGCTCAGCACGGCCCGCAGCTCGCGCGCCGGATCCGCCCCCGTGCGCAGCTCGTCGGCGAGCAGATCGCCGATCCGGCCGGTCACCTCCATGGCCGCCGCCAGCCGGGAGGCGGCGGGCCCCGGGTCCGAGTCGTCCAACAGCCATACGTAGCCGAGGACATGGCCCCGATGGCGCACGGGCAGACAGATCCGGCCCCGGAAGACCCCCGCGTCCGGGGCGGCCGGGATACGGACCGGATCCGTGGCGCGGGCGATCCCGAACGCCTCGAACCAGGCGCGGACCGCGGGCGTCGACTTCCGGGTCAGGATCGAGCGCGTCCTGACCGGGTCCATCGCCGCGTCGTCCTCGCTGTCGTGCGCACCGAAGGCGATCAGCCCGAAGTCGCGGTCCTCCAGCGTCGCGGGGACGCCGAGCAGCGCCGAGATCTCGTCGACCAATTCCTGATAACCGTCGTTCACCCGGACATTCTCCCACCGCCTTCAGACATATGTCTGAGATCGGGGCCACGGATGCGTGACAGCTGTCGATGGCAGAGGATCGGAGCGATCTCTAGGTTTCGCAGTGGTTCCCCGTTTGCGGTTCCCCGTTTCGATTCCACCGTGGAGGTGACCCGTGCTGGGTCCCGTGATCCTCGCCGCGTCGCGCAGCGACACCCTGCGCCGCGCCGTCTCGGCCGCCCCGGTCACCAAGCCCGTGGTGAACCGCTTCATCGCCGGTGAGTCCGTCGAGGAGACGGCCCCGGTGATCCGGTCGATGGCCGACAACGGCCTGGAGATCACCCTCGACGTGCTCGGTGAGGACATCACCGACCGGGCCGAGGCGCTCGCCGCCCGGGACTCCTATCTGCGGCTGGTCGAGGCCCTCGCGCCGCTGGAGCTGGGGGAGCGCGCCGAGATGTCGGTGAAGCTGTCCTCCTTCGGCCAGGCGCTGCCCGGCGGGCACGACCTCGCGCTGGAGAACGTGACCGCCGTCGTCGAGGCCGCCGCCGCGATCGGCACCACGGTCACCCTCGACGCCGAGGACCACACCACCATCGACTCCATGCTCGCCATCCACGGCGAGCTGCGCGCGCGCTTCCCGCGGACCGGCGCGGTCGTGCAGTCGTACCTCTTCCGCACCGAGGACGACTGCCGCGCCCTCGCCGCCGCCGGATCGCGCGTCCGCCTCGTCAAGGGCGCCTACAAGGAGCCCGCCTCCGTCGCCCACCAGGACAAGGGCGAGGTCGACAGGGCGTACATCCGCTCGCTGCGGATCCTGATGGAGGGCGGCGGCTACCCGATGGTCGGCACCCACGACCCGCGCATCGTCGCGATCGCCCAGGATCTCGCCCGGCGCGCCGGACGTAAGCTCGATGAGTACGAGTTCCAGATGCTGTACGGCATCCGCGAGGCCGAGCAGCTCCGGCTCGCCGCCGAGGGGCACCGGATGCGGGTCTACCTCGCGTACGGCACCGACTGGTACGGCTACTTCATGCGCCGCCTCGCCGAGCGACCCGCCAACCTCGCCTTCTTCCTGCGCTCGCTGGTCACCCGCGGCTGAGCGGCCGGCCCGCTCCCCGGCGACGGGGAACGACCGGCGCGACCGAGCACGACCGACGTACAGATCCAGCACATTGAGGAGATTCGCCACCATGGACGCTGTGACCCAGGTTCCCGCGCCGGTCAACGAGCCGGTGCACGGGTACGCTCCCGGCTCCGCCGAGCTGGCCCGCCTGGAGGCCAGGCTCAAGGAGCTGGCCGAGAACCCCGTCGACCTGCCGATGACCATCGGCGGCGAGAAGCGGATGGGCGGCGGCGCCCGCGTCGACGTCGTCCAGCCCCACAACCACCGGGCCGTGCTGGGCACCTTCGCCGGCGCCACCGAGCAGGACGCGCGGGACGCGGTCGACGCCGCGCTCGCCGCCGCCCCTGGCTGGCGCGCGATGGCCTTCGACGACCGTGCCGCGATCATCCTGCGCGCCGCCGAGCTGCTCGCCGGGCCGTGGCGCGAGACGCTGGCCGCCGCCACCATGCTCGGCCAGTCGAAGACCGCCCAGCAGGCCGAGATCGACACCCCGTGCGAACTGGTCGACTTCTGGCGCTTCAACGTCAAGTACGCCCGTGACCTGCTGGCCGAGCAGCCGCCGGCCAACTCGCCCGGCGTCTGGAACCGGCTCGACCACCGGCCGCTCGAAGGGTTCGTCTACGCGATCACGCCCTTCAACTTCACGGCCATCGCGGGCAATCTGCCCACCGCGCCCGCGCTGATGGGCAATGTCGTGGTGTGGAAGCCGTCCCCGACGCAGACCCTCGCCGCCGTGCTGCTCATGCGGGTGCTGGAGGAGGCCGGACTGCCCAAGGGCGTCATCAACCTGGTGACGGGCGACGGCATCGCCGTCTCCGAGGTGGCCCTGAGCCACCCCGAGCTGGCGGGCATCCACTTCACCGGCTCGACCAAGACCTTCCAGCACCTGTGGAAGACGGTCGGCAACAACATCGAGAAGTACCGCTCCTACCCGCGGATCGTCGGCGAGACGGGCGGCAAGGACTTCGTCGTCGCCCACCCGAGCGCCGACCGCGCGATCCTCAAGACCGCGCTGACCAGGGGCTCCTTCGAGTACCAGGGCCAGAAGTGCTCGGCGTCCTCGCGCGCGTACGTCCCCGCGTCGATCTGGCACGACGGCTTCGCCGAGGAGTTCGCCGCCGAGGTCGACGGGATTGCCATGGGCGACGTCACCGACCTGTCGAACTTCATCGGCGCCGTCATCGACGAGCGCGCCTTCGCCAAGAACAAGGCCGCGATCGACCGCGCCGCCGCCGACCCCGCCTGCACGATCGTCGCGGGCGGCACGTACGACGACTCGGTCGGCTACTTCGTCCGCCCGACCGTCATCGTCTGCACCGACCCGGCGAACGAGGTCTTCACCACCGAGTACTTCGGCCCGATCCTCGCGGTGCACGTGTACGAGGACGACCGGTACGACGCGGTGCTCGACCAGCTGGAGTCCGTCTCGGCGTACGCCCTGACCGGCTCGGTCATCGCGGGCGACCGCGCCGCCGCCGCCCACACGATGGCGAAGCTGCGCTACGCGGCCGGCAACTTCTACATCAACGACAAGTCGACCGGCGCCGTCGTCGGCCAGCAGCCCTTCGGCGGCGGTCGCGCGTCCGGCACCAACGACAAGGCGGGCGCGCCGCAGAACCTGATGCGCTGGACGCTCACCCGCGCCATCAAGGAGACGCTCGTCCCGCCGACCGACTACCGCTACCCGCACATGGGCTGACCGCTCGGCCCTCCCCGGATCCCGCCCCCGCACCGGTTGTCCC
>NZ_QQNA01000095.1 GCF_003346515.1 Streptomyces corynorhini | reverse complement strand
TGACGTTCCTCTCCCGGCCGGAACACCGAACCACTGACGGCTCTCCGGCCGGGAGAGGAACGTCAGGATCATGACGGGCAGCAGCAGTTGGCTGAGGCCCAGATACGAACCGGCGGCGAGATTGAGCAGGCTGCTGACGATCAGCCAGATCTGCAGGGCGGCCAGACCGCCCCAGACCCGCCTGCCGCGCCGGGGAACGCGCCACGCGAGCAGCCATGACACCACCCCCGGCAGGGCCGCGTACAGCGCGATGCCCACGAGCCCCGCGGACATCACGCCGCCGGTCACAGCCCCGGCGATCACCCCGAATCCGCCCACGCAGGTGAGCGCGAACAGTACGTGCAGCAGAACCCGCGCCGCCCTGAGCGGTGTCGGCAGCGGAGGGCGTTCGCCCCTGGAAGGCACCCGGATGCCGGTGTGCGCCGTGCCGCCGGTAGGCATGTGGAGACCGAGCCCGGACAAGTGCCTCACCCAACGTTCCTGGTCTGCGACTGAGTTGATCAGCGCACACACGACACAGGCGCGTGGGGCGGCGACCCGGCTTCCCGCGTCAAGGCCACCGCACCGCTCTGCCGACCGCTCGTGTCTCTGTGTGTTCCTGCCCTTGGCCTGTATCCCGTGCGCGTCCCCCCGCGATCACCCACGCACTGTAGGGCCCAGTCCGGCTGTCGAGACAGGGCCCGTGGGCCCAATCACAGACCCCTTCAGGGGTCCGATTCCGAACGAAAGCCGGTACGGCAGGGGCCATTTGGGCAACAAGAGCGACAAAGTCGGCTACGAACGAAACGAAGGGGGGCACGCCCCGGCACAGAGGTGCGCCCAGCACAGGGTCACGCCCGGCACAGGGGCGCCCCCCGGCACAACAGAACGGGGCCGGACGCACCCGCGTCCGGCCCCGCCTCGATCACCGGGCCACCCGACAGCCGAGTGGCCGCCGCGTCACCCCACCAGCCGCCGCGTCACCCCACCGGCTGCTGCGTCGCCTCCGCCTCGCCCGTGGGCTCGGCCGGCTCCGCCGCCGCCCGCGCCGCCTCGCGGCGCGTGGCGAGGGCGCTGCCCACGAAGAGCGCGACCAGGGAAGCGAGGATCAGGACGATCACCGCCGCGTGGCCCCAGCGGACCGCGCTGCCCAGCAGGAAGCCGGAGACCCCGAAGTCGGCGTCGGAGAAGGTGGAGTTGGCCAGGCCCACGTCGCCCAGGAACGGCAGGACGAGCAGCGGGAGGAAGGTGATCATCAGGCCGTTGGTCATGGCGCCGAGCACCGCGCCGCGCCGGCCGCCGGTCGCGTTGCCGATGACGCCCGAAGCCGCGCCGGTCATGAAGTGGGCGACGATGCCGGGGATGATGATCGTGCCGCCGACCGCGACGAGGATGCCCATCCCGATCAGACCGCCGACGAAGCTGGCGAGGAAGCCGATCAGGACCGCGTTCGGGGCGAACGTGAAGACGATCGGGACGTCGAGCGCGGGCTTGGCGTTGGGGACGAGCTTCTCGGAGATGCCCTTGAAGGCGGGGATGATCTCGGCGAGGACGACGCGCACACCCGCCAGGATGATGAAGACACCGGCGGAGAACTTACCGGCCTGCATGACCGCCCAGAGCAGGTACCACTGGCCGCCGCTGAGCTTGTCCTCCACGTAACCGGGACCGGCCACCAGCGTCACGAGCAGGTAGATGATGCCCATCGACACGGCGATCACGACGGTGGTGTCGCGCAGGAAGCCGAGGTTCTTGGGGATCTTCAGGTCCTCGGTGGACTTCTTCGTGTCCCCGACGAGCTTGCCGACCAGACCGCTGGTCGCGATGCCGAAGTTGCCGGTGTGGCCGAGCGCCACGTTGTCCTGCTTGGTGACCTTGCGCATCCAGGGCTGCACCAGCGCCGGTGAGACCGTGGTGACCAGGCCCTGGGCGAGGGCGCCCCACAGGATGGCCTGCCAGGTGCTGAAGCCGTTGGCGATGAGGATCACGGCGATCATCGCGGAGAGGTAGAGCGCCACATGGCCGGACATGTAGATGAACTTGAAGCGGGTGAAGCGCGCCAGCAGTACGTTGACGACCATCCCGAAGAAGAAGATCAGCGCGGCCTGCGAACCGTAGTCCGTCAGCACCTTGCCGACGATCGCCTCGTTGTTCGGTACGACGCCCTGCACACCGAAGGCGTGCTGGAACATGTCGCCGAACGGCGTCAGCGCGTCGGAGACGACTCCCGCGCCCGCCGCCAGCACCAGGAAGCCGACGAACGCCTTGATCGTCCCCTTGAGCGTGTCGGAGAGGGACTTGCGCTGGAGTACGAGCCCCAGCAGCGCGATCAGTCCGATGATCACGGATGGCTCGCGGAAGATGTCCACGAAGGTGTTCAGAACGCTGTTCACGGGATACGCCTCTCTGCGGGCACGACGGCGCGAATGCGCGGTGCGTGTGTCTACGGGCACGACTGCGGGCAGGACGTCGGCGGGCAGGGGGATCCGCGGTCCCGCCGGCGTCGCGGTCGGCCTCGTACCGCTAGCGCCGGGAAGGGCGCGGGCGGTGTGGAGAGGGTCGGACGCCGGGGCGGGTCAGGACGTTCCTTGAGGGTGGTGCGGGGTGAAGGGGGGTAATAAGCGGGGGTTGGCGAGCGCTCCTCGCGCCGGGCACGGGATCAGAGCGCTCCGTGCCGTACGGCCGCGGCCTTGACGGCCTCGCGCAGCTCGTCCTTGTCGATGATGCTGTTCAGGACGACGACGTCACCGAGTCCGGCCGTCGCCTCCTCCAGGTCCTTGGCGACGAAGAAGACGTCGGCGCTCTCCGGACCGGCCGAGCTGATGTCGCAGTGCTCCACCGTGACATCGGGGAGCTGTAGCTCACGCACGATGTCCTCGATGTTCATCCGCACCATGAAACTGCTGCCGAGTCCGGTGCTGCACATGGCCAGGAACTTCATCGGTCCTCCTCGAATCGAGTGATCAACTTGGTGACATCGGCCGCGGAGGTCGCGGCGCGCAGGGCCTCGCGGGTCTCCGTGTCCGACAGAATGCGGGCGAGTGAGGACATCGCCTGGGTGTGCGCGGTGGCGTCGACCGCCGCGAAGCAGAAGTAGAGGTCGACGGCGTGCTCCGGCCGGTCGAGCAGGG
This sequence comes from Streptomyces corynorhini, assembly GCF_003346515.1. GTDB lineage: Bacteria > Actinomycetota > Actinomycetes > Streptomycetales > Streptomycetaceae > Streptomyces > Streptomyces corynorhini. The sequence continues at coordinate 13,173 of NZ_QQNA01000095.1, read as the reverse complement.
GCGCGGGGCCGTCGGTGAGCCGCAGCATCGAGATGGCCGTACGGACGGCGCCGCTCTCGGGGCGGGCGTGGGCGAGCGCGATCCCGTAACCGAGGTCGATGTACGTACCGCCGGCGGCGATCGAGTCGATCATCGCGTCGACGTAGCCGGGGGTGATGTCACCGGCCGCGAGGAGCGGTTCCGCGACCTGGGTCACGGCCTGCCGCCAGGTCAGGCTGTCGCTGGAGAAACGTATCTTCTCCTCGGTCAGCAGTTCGCTGAGCATGTGATCTCCATACAGGGGGGGGAGGGGCAGGGGGAGAGTGAGAGGCGGGGAGGGTGGATCCGAGGCCGACCGGCAGACCGACCGGCAGACCGACGGGCCGACCGGACGACCGACCCGCCCGCTACTCGGCGTCCGCGATGATGTCGAAGGACAGCTCCGCCGTCTCCGGCAGGAACTTCGACGTCCCGTGGATCACCGGTTTTCGGTTGAGGTCGAACACCCTCGATGTCGCCAGCAGCAGTGGTGATCCCCCCTCGACCCCCAGCAGCTCCGCTTCCCGCCGGTCGCACTCGTGCAGCCCGACGACGATCTCGTTCCGCGCGAGCAGCACATCGTGGTGCGCCCGCAGGTAGGCGTAGAGGGAGGTGGAGGAGAAGTCCGCGGTCAGAACGTCCTCGAACCGCTCCTCCTCCACGTACGACTCGGCGAGGTGGTGCACCGCGCCGTTCACCCGGCGCAGCCGCTCCAGCCGGACGACGGAGGCGGCCGGGCTGAGGTCGAGCGCGGCGCCGAGCCGGGTGCCCGCCCGCATCCGCTTCTGGATCAGCACCTCGGAGGTGACGGTGTGCCCCTGCCGGCTCATCTGGGTGAAGAAGCCGGTGACCTCGCTGACGAACCGCTCACGGTGCTTCAGCGCGTAACGGGGCCGGGTGACGAAGGTGCCACGGCCGTGCTCGCGGATAAGGTGGCCGTCGTTGACCAGCTCCTCCACCGCGCGGCGCAGTGTGATGCGGCTCACCGCGTACTCCTCGCAGAGCACCGCCTCCGGAGGGAGCTGCCCGCCCACGGGAAGACCGCTCACCCGGCGCAGCAGATGGTCGCGCACCTTGGCGTACTTGTGCTCGGCCATCCGTGGTCTCCTCATCGAGTCCTTGCGTCATCAAGACGTCATAATGACCAGAACCTCAGAAGACGTCAATAGGCAATTTCCGCGTAACACTCCGGACGCCTCAACTGGCTCGGATCGGGGTTTCGGGGATGGGTTACGTTGTCCAAAGTCATCATGACGACATGATCTCTAAGACGACATGATCCCCAAGGAGCTGCCGTGACCGCCGCCATACCGACACAGCCGCCGACACAGCCGCCGGCATCGTCCCCGGCGCCGTCCCCGGCACCGTCCTCCTCACGTACGAGCGGCCGGTCCGTGCTCGGCGCGGCCGACCACCGCGCCATCGCCGTGGCCCGCGCGCTGGCGATGGACGCGGTCGAGTCGGCGGGCTCCGGTCACCCCGGTACGGCGCTGGCGCTCGCGCCCGTCGCGCACCTGCTGTTCCAGCGGCACATCCGGCACGACCCGGCGGACGCGGCGTGGGAGGGGCGCGACCGGTTCGTCCTCTCGTGCGGGCACGCCAGCATCCTCCAGTACACGCAGCTGCACCTCACCGGTTACGGCCTGGAGGTCGACGACCTGCGCCGCTTCCGGCAGCTCGGCTCTCTGACGCCGGGTCACCCCGAACTCGGGCACACCACGGGCGTCGAGATGACGACCGGGCCGCTGGGGCAGGGCGTGGCCACCGCCGTCGGCATGGCCATGGCGCTGAAGCGGGACGAGGGCCGCTTCACGGGCGGCGTCGACGCCCACGACGGCAGCTCCGCCGGGTCCGCCGTACCCGCGCGCACGGTCTGGGTCGTCTGCTCCGACGGCGACCTCCAGGAGGGCATCTCGTACGAGGCCGGGGCGCTCGCCGGGCGGCACGGCCTGGACAACCTCGTCGTCGTCTGGGACGACAACAGCATCCAGATCGAGGGGTCCACCGATCTGACGACGCGTGAGGACACGGCCGCGCGGTTCACCGCGCAGGGCTGGTTCGTCCGGACCGTGGGGCTCGGCGCCGACGGCGACATCGACACCGACGCCCTCGACGCGGCGCTGTCCGCCGCCCGCGCGCACGAGGGCAGGCCCAGCCTGATCGTGCTGAAGTCGCAGATCGCCTGGCCCGCGCCGAACGCCGTCAACACCCCCGCCTCGCACGGCGCGCCGCTGGGCGCGGCCGAAGTCGCCGCCACCAAGGCGCTGTTGGGCGTGGCGGAGGAGCCGTTCACCGTACCGGCCGATGTTCTGGCGCACACCCGGGCCGCGCTGGGCCGGGGCGCCGAGCTGCACCGGGCCTGGGACGAGGCGCTGGCCGAGTGGGCCGCCGCGCACCCCGCCCGCGCCGCCGCGCGCGAGCGGGCGATCCGCCCGGTCGACGCGGCCGAGGCCGCCGCCGCGCTGCCGGTCTTCGAGCCGGGCGCCGAGATCGCGCCGCGCGACGCGTCGGGCCAGGTCATCCAGGCGCTGGCCGAAGCGCTGCCGCGGCTGTGGGGCGGCAGCGCCGACCTGGGCGACTCGAACCGTACGACGATCAAGAACGGCGGCTCCTTCCTCCCCGCGGCCGAGGCGGGGCTCTCCGGCCGCAACATCCACTGGGGGGTACGGGAGCACGCGATGGCCGCCGCGCTGAACGGCATCGCCATCGTCGGCTACGACACCCCCTTCGCCGGTACGTTCCTGGTCTTCAGCGACTACGAGCGGCCCTCGCTGCGGCTCGCGTCCCTGATGGGGCTGCCCGTCGTGCACGTCTGGTCGCACGACTCGGTGGCGCTGGGCGCGGACGGCCCGACGCACCAGCCGGTGGAACACCTCGCGTCGCTGCGCGCGATGCCGGGGCTGTCGGTGGTCCGCCCGGCCGACGCGGCCGAGACCGCCGCCGCGTGGCTGAGCGCGCTGGCGCGCGCGGGCGCGGGGCCGTCCGCCGCCCACCGTGCCGGCCCGGTCGGGCTGGTGCTGGCGCGTCAGGCGCTGCCGGTGCTGCCGACCGCGACGGAGGCGGTGCGCGACGGCGTGGCCCGTGGGGCGTACGTGGTGGCGGGGGCCGGTGAGACGGCCGACGTCATCCTGCTGGCGAGCGGCAGCGAGGTGGCGCTCGCGCTGACCGGGCGCGCGGTGCTCGCGGAGCGCGGGATCGCGGCGCGGGTCGTCTCCGTACCGTGCAAGGACTGGTTCGCCGAGCAGGACGCGGCCTATCGCGACGCGGTGCTGCCGCCGTCCGTCCGGGCGCGCGTGGTGGTCGAGGCGGCGTCGGCCTTCGGCTGGCACGATCTGATCGGTGACGCGGGGCGCGCGGTGACGATCGACGGGTTCGGCCTCTCGGCCTCGGCGTCCGACGCGATGACGGCCATGGGCATGACCACGGACGCGGTGGTCGCCGCGGCGCTGGAGTCGCTCGACGTCGCGGGCACTGCGGGCACTGCGGGCACTGCGGGCACTGCGGCGGGCACCGCCGCGGGCTCCCGGTGAGCGCCTCCCTCGATGTGGGGCTCGTCGTCTTCGACTGCGACGGCGTGCTGGTGGACACCGAGCGGATCGGCCCGGCCGTCGTCGCGGAGATGGCGACCGAGGCCGGCTGGCCGCTGACGGCGGACGAGGTGCGGGAACGGTTCCTCGGCCGCCCCGAGTCGTACCTCTATACGGAGATACGGGCCCACGCCACCGCCCCCGTCGGCCCCGACTGGCTCGACGCCTACCGGGTCCGCGTGCGCGACGCGTTCACCGCCCGCCCGCACACCATGCCCGGGGTGCGGGAGCTGCTGGACGCGCTCGACGGCGGCGCGGTCCCGTACTGCGTCGCCTCCAGTGGAGGGCACGAACGCATCGAGCACTCCCTGACGGTCACCGGCCTGTGGGCGCGCTTCACCGGCCGCGTCTTCAGCGCCGACGACGTCGAGCACGGCAAACCCGCGCCCGACCTGTTCCTGCACGCCGCCCGTACCCTGGGCGTCCCGGCGGACCGCTGCCTCGTCATAGAGGACAGCCCCGCCGGGGTCGCCGCCGCCCGCGCGGCGGGCATGCCGGTCATCGGCTACGCGGGCGGCCCCACCCCCCGGACGGCGCTGGCCGACGCCGACCACGGTGTGATCGAGGACTTCGCCGACATCCACCCCCGGCTCGGAGTTCCACTGCCCTGACATCGGCTCACGGCCCGGGGGGAACGGCCCCGTGGTGTCGCGCTCCCCGGCGGCATCACCGCACCATAGGAGGAACGGTCGTCCCCGGGCGCCGAGGGCGTGTCCTCGACCACGCGCCGTGGATGTGTCCTCACCACGCGCCGTGGATGTGTCCTCACCACGCGCCGAGGACGCGTCTCCAAAGGAGCGGGGGCCGGGCCATCCGGCGGGGCCGGGCCGTTTGACAAGATCGGTCAGGAGAATCCGTTCATCGAGGGACCGGGGGCAGTCGTGACGGTCGGAACCGGCGGCAGCGGCGGGAGCGGCACCAGCGGCGCTTCCGGCACGGGCGGGCAGGGCGGGACCGGCGGGCGGGGAGCGCCCGAGGACTTCCTGGAGGGGTACGCCCCGATCCTCATGGCGGCCTCGCTGACCGGCCGCAGGCTCACGCGCGCGGAGCTGCTCTCCCGGCGGGCGCTGGGCGAGCAGGCCGCCGAGGCCGGGTTCCAGCTGCGTGCGCTGGTCGGCGCACACCTCGCCGCCGCCCGCGTCCACTGGCCCGACACCGGGTCCCCGGAGAGCGTGCTCGCCGCCGTCGAGCAGGCCGTCGACGCGTTCGCCGAGGGATACGAACGGGCGCAGCGGCTCGCCGTACGGCAGGAGACGGCGGCGCGCCGCGAGTTCATCGACGACCTGCTGTACGGGCGCAGCGACCTGGGTCGGCTGGCGGAGCGCGCCGAACGGTTCGGGCTGCGCCTGTCGTACGAGCACGCCGTGGCGGTCGCCGAGGGGTTCGTCGCGTACGACGAGGAGGACGCGGTGCCGCGCGCCGTGGAGCAGGCGCTGCTCGGCCGGTTCGGCGACCGCAGCGTGCTGCTCACCACCAAGGCGGGCCGGATGGTGTGCATAGCCCCCGGCGACCAGGGTGAGATGCTCACCTACTTCGCCAAGCAGGCGTTCGCGGCCACGGACGGCGGCCGGGTGGCGGTCGGCCGCCCGCAGCCGGGCGTGGGCGGGGTGGTGCAGTCGTACGAGGAGGCGCTGAACGTACTCGACCTGGCCGAACGGCTCGACATGGGCGAACCGCTCCTGCGCGCGGCCGATCTGCTGGTCTATCCGGTGCTGACCCGGGACCGGCACGCCATGACGGAGCTGGTCGTGGGGACGCTCGGCCCGCTGGAGGCGGCGCGCGGCGGGGCCCAGCCGCTGATCGACACGCTCACGACGTACTTCGACGCGGGGTGCGTGGCGGCCGAGGCGGCGCGGCGCCTGTCGCTGAGCGTGCGGGCCCTGACGTACCGCCTGGAGCGGATCCACAAACTCACCGGCGCCGACCCCGCCGATCCCACGCATCGCTACACGTTGCAGACGGCCGTGATCGGGGCCAGGCTGATGGGCTGGCCGGAAACGTCGCCTTGACCCCGGGCCGACCGAGCGCCGCCCGTCCGGCCCCGGCCGGTGTCAGTCGGCATCAAGAACGCGTTAAGACTGCCGGAACACGGCAGTGCCGAATGTCAGTACGGGATGTCACTATGGAGTCCTGACCGAGGAAACTGCGGCAGAGGGGGAGGTGGATCCGATGACCTTGTTTCTGGGAATCGGCATCGCGGGGATTGTTCTGCTCGTCCTTTCACTGATTTTCGACGGGGTGCTCGAAGGACTCTTCGACGGAGTCAGCGCGCTCGACGGGATCTTCGACGGCCTTCTGTCGCTGCCGGTGATCGCCGGTTTCCTGTCGATGTTCGGCTTCGGCGGCGCGATAGTCCTCGGCACCACGAATCTCGGTACCGTACCGGCCACCGCCGCGGGGGTGGCGGCAGGTGTCGGTGCCGGTTGGCTGACCTGGAAGTTCAGCAAAGCACTGATGCGTGACCAGACGTCCGTGACGCCGAGCGGCAGCCACTTGGTGGGCAGCTCGGGGACGGTGGTCACGGCGATTCCGGCCACGGGGTACGGAGAGGTGCTGCTGCGGCTCGGCGGTCAGCCGATGAAGTTCTCCGCGAAGAGCGCACAGCCGGTGGCGTACGGCACGGAGGTCTGGGTCGAGGAGACCCTGTCGTCCAGCTCCGTCTCGGTACGCCCCGTCGAGCGCTGACCGGAGCCCTTCGCGAGCAGACGCTCGACACGCATGCCGCGCGGGAGGCCCCGCGCGGCACCGTACACAACTGCCATCCCGCGGGAGGCAAGGGAGAGAGCCATGAGTCCAGTCGTCATCGCAGTGCTGGGGGTCGTCGTACTCGTCGTCCTGCTGGCTCTTGTCGTCGTCACGCGCTACAAGGTCGCCGGGCCCAGCGAGGCGTTCATCGTCACCGGTCGGCGCGGCAAGAAGTCAACCGATCCGGACACCGGCCGGATCTCCGTCGACAACAGCGGCCAGAAGGTCGTCGTCGGCGGCGGCGTCTTCGTCGTCCCGTTCGTCCAGCAGAAGTTCACCCTGGACCTGTCCAGCCGGCACATCCCGATCGCCGTACGCGGCGCGGTCACCCTGCGCGGTGTGAAGGCCAACCTCGAAGGCGTGGCGATCGTCAAGGTCGGTGGCACGGACGACTCGATCCGGGCCGCGGCCCAGCGCTTCCTCCAGCAGCAGGGCGGCATCGTCGGCTTCACCCAGGAAGTGCTGTCGGGCGCGCTGCGCTCCATCGTCGGCCGGATGTCGGTCGAGGACATCATCCGTGACCGGGCCGCGTTCGCAGGACAGGTCGCGGAGGAGGCCGAGGCCAGCCTCTCCGGCCAGGGCCTGGTGCTCGACGCCTTCCAGATCCAGGACATCACCACCGAGGGCTCGTATCTGGAGGACCTCGGCCGTCCCGAGGCAGCGCGGGCCAAGCAGGAGGCCGACATCGCCGAGGCGGTCTCCCGGCGCGCCGCCGAGCAGGCGCGGCTGAAGGCCGAGGAAGAGATCGCGATCGCCCAGCGGACCTTCCAGCTGAAGCAGGCCGAGATCAAGGCCGAGACGGACGAGGCGTCGGCGCGTGCCGCCGCCGCCGGTCCGCTGGCGCAGGCCGCCCGTGAGCAGGACGTGCTCATGGAGCGCGAGAAGGTCGCCGAGCGCCAGGCCGCGCTGACCGACCGCGAGCTGGACACGAAGGTCCGTAAGCCCGCCGACGCCGCGCGCTACCAGGCCGAGCAGGAGGCCGAGGCCCGCAGGGTCGCCCTGGTCAAGCAGGCCGAGGCCGACGCCGAGCGCTCCCGCCTCACCGGTGAGGGCGAGAAGGCGCACCGCGCCGCGCTCGCCGCCGCCGTGCAGATCGAGGGTGAGGCGGAAGCCGCCGCGATCGGTGCCAAGGGCGCCGCCGAGGCCGAGGCCATGCACAAGAAGGCGGACGCGTTCGCGCGGTACGGCGACGCGGCTGTCCTCCAGATGCTCGTCGAGGTGCTGCCGTCCGTCGTGGCGAAGGCGTCCGAGCCGCTGAGCGCCATCGACAAGATGACGGTGATCTCGACGGACGGCGCCAGCCAGCTGTCCCGTACCGTCGCGGACAACGTGGCGCAGGGCGTCGAACTGCTCAGCTCCACCACGGGAGTCGACCTCGCGGAGCTGCTCAAGGGCATCACCGCGGGCAAGGGCACGGCGCTGATCCCGTCGGCCTCCGCCCCGGCGGCGACCGAGACCAACGGCGCCTCGGACGCGGGCGTCAAGGGCACCGGCGGCTCGGCCAACAACGGCCGGGTCGAGGTGACGGACTGACGCGCGGTACGCGCGCACAACGGTAGGGCCCGGTCGGCGGAAAGCCGACCGGGCCCTTCGCGTGCCGGGTCCTACGCGCGTCGGGCCCTACGTGTGCCGGGCCCTACGCGCGTCGGGCCCTACGCGCGTCGGGCCCTTCGCGTGCCGGGTCCTACGTGTGCCGGACAGGGCGATGGCCCGGCAGAAGGACATCCGCCGGGCCATCACCCACCTGCTCTGCACGTACAGTCACCTCGCGGGCTTCCCCGCTCGAAAACTCTGTACGCCGCGCTCATCGCTTGAACGCGTCCTTCACCTTCTCGCCGGCCTGACGAACGTCACCCTTGGCGCGCTCGGCGCGGCCCTCGGCGGTCAGGCGCTCGTTGCCGACGGCGCGGCCGACGTTCTCCTTGATGGCGCCCTTGACCTGGTCGACCTTGGCGGAAGTCTTCTTCTCGGTGCTGTCGCTCATGTCGGCCGCTCTCCTTCTCGCGTCTGGCTCGCATATGGCTCGCGTCTGCTGAATCCCTGACGACAGACCGGGTGCCCGGCGATCCCGTACGCAAACACCGCCCCGCGCCGATACGTCCACCCGGGTGAGATCACCCTCGATCGGTCACGCAGCGCGTTTACATGATCGAGAACAGGTAACACGCTGCGACAAGCGAACGAACGACTCGTCAATTCCGTACGAGACGTCCCCGCCGAGCGGGACACCGAGACGCGAGAGACGAGACGCGAGAGACGAGACACGAAACGCGACGCGAAAGGCGGGACCCATGTCCGTGATCACGCTCGCCATCCTGGGAGCAGCGGTGGCGATCATCACCGCACTGCTGCTCGCCCGGCCGGTGAAGGCAGACAACACCGACGCCCTCCCCCGGAACCGGGGCGGCTCGCACCACCGGCGCCGCCGCCTCCAGAAGCCGCCGGCGCAGCGCGCGCCGCACCACTCGCCCTTCTGACCCGACGCCTCCGGGCCCCGCCCCGGCTCTCAGCGGACGCGCGCGACTCCCACGTAGAAGGAGCTTTGCTCGTCCGCGGGGGCCGGGGTGTCCCGGTACCAGTGCGGGGCCGTCACCAGCCCCGGCTCCACCAGGTCGAGCCCGTCGAAGAAGCGCAGCACCTCGGCGTGGGTGCGCAGCCGCAGCGCGATGCCGCCCTTCCCGTACGTATGGGTGACCCGTCCCACCAGGCTCTGCGGCTGGAAGTCGGCGGTGCCCTGTGAGAAGACCAGCACGCTGCCGGACGGCAGCGCGTCGACCAGGGTCCGGGTGATCCCGTACGGGTCGTCCTCGTCCGCGATGAAGTGCATCAGCGCGATGAGCGAGAGCGCGACGGGGCGGCTGAAGTCCAGGATGCCCCGCGCGTGGTCGAGGATCTCCCCCGGTCGGCGCACATCGGCCTCGATGTAGTCGGTGACGCCCTCCGCCGTGCTGATCAGCAGGGCCTCCGCGTGCCGCAGGACGATCGGGTCGTTGTCGGTGTACACGACCCGGGACGTGGGGGCGATCCCCTGGACGATCTGGTGCAGATTCGGCTCGGTCGGGATGCCCGTACCGATGTCGAGGAACTGGGCGATCCCCTCACGCGCCACCCACGCGACGGCGCGGTGCATGAACTCCCGGTTCAGCCGGGAGTCCCGCCGCGACGCCTCGGGCAGCTGCTTGCCCACCTCCTGGTCGACGACGTAGTTGTCCTTGCCGCCGAGCAGATAGTCGTAGACGCGCGCCGGATGCGGCTTGCTGGTGTCGACCTGGGGCTTGGGGGTGCGTGCCGTCATGAGGAGACTCCGTTGTTCCGTTGTTCCGTCGTGGTGTCCGACGCGAGATGCGACGTGAGATGCGACGTGAGATGCGACGTGAGATGCGACACGGTGGCGCGTTCGGTGTCCGGCACCGCAGGGGGTGCCGCGGCTGATGCCGCCATCACAGTTCCTTACGGAAATCAGCGAGGATCTGCCGGGTCCTGCGCGCGGACTCCGCGTGGGCCACCATGCGGTCCATCGCCTCCACGTGCTCCGAGACCTCCGCCGGGTCGTCGAGATAGAGCGCGCCCGTCAGATACTCGACGTAGACCATGTCGGGCAGTTCGGGAACGGCGAAGCGGAACAGCACGAACGGGCTGTACGTCCCCGGGTGGTGCCCGGCCGCGAACTCGGCGACCTGGAGCGTCACGTTCGGCAGCTCGGTCGCCTCCAGCAGCCGGTCGAGCTGCGCCCGCATCACGGCGGCCGACCCGACCCGGCGGTGCAGGACCGTTTCGTCCAGTACGACCCAGAAGGCCGGAGCCCCTGACCGGGTGAGCAGCGACTGCCGCTCCATCCGCAGGGCGACATGGCGCTCGATGCGCGCGGGGTCGCCGCGGCCCACCTCGCCGTAGGTCAGGACCGCGCGGGCGTAGTCCTCGGTCTGGAGCAGTCCTGGCACGTAGTGCGGTTCGTACCCCCTGATGGTCCTGGCCGCCTCTTCCAAGCTGACGTGCCCGCTGAACCAGTCGGGCAGCACATCGTGGAACCGCTGCCACCAGCCCGGCCTGTTGGCCTCGTCGGCCAGCCGGAGGAAGGTGGTCACCTCGTCCTCGGGAAGGCCGTACGCCCGGAGCAGTATCTCTATGTACGGGATCTTGAAACCGACCTCGGCGGTCTCCATCCGGCGTACGGTGGCGGCGGCTACGTGGAGCAGTCCCGCCGCCTGGTTCCGGTCCATGCCGGTCCGCTCACGGAGCGTCTGAAGCTGTTTGCCCAGGACCAGTTGGCCGATGGTGGGCGCAGGCCGCGGCTCGCTCACTCCTGACCACCGGACACCAGCATGTGGGCAGTTTGCCACAGCGGCGTGACCAGGGACATGGCACTGGATCACGGACGGATTGCGGGATCGTGAGCCGTTGGCAAAGCCCCGTTCCCAGCCGGTGTCACCCGCGGACCAACCGGGTCGTTTACGCCGTGAAGGTGAACCACGGGCGTCCACCGGAGCACCTTCCGATGGCCGGTGAACGACGGCCGCCGGTTAGCATCGGTGCTCTGCCCTACGGTGCCCCCGGCAGTATCGCCGCACCGGCGGGTCGGCTGCCTCGGCGGACGGCCGCTGCGGCCGGCGCCCGACGCCCTACTGAATGCTGGAGTGATCTGGACGTGTCCCGACCGCGTGTGGGTGTGGCCGTGCTGACCATGGGCAACCGGCCCGTCGAGCTGCGGGCCCTGCTGGATTCGGTGGCCAAGCAGCAGGAGTCCGCCACCCGGATCGTGGTGGTCGGCAACGGCGCGCCGCTGCCCGAACTGCCCGAGGGCGTCATCGGCGTGGAGCTGGCGGAGAACCTCGGCGTCTCCGGCGGGCGCAACGTCGCCATGGACAGGCTCCGCGAGGCCGGTGACGTGGACGTACTCGTCAACCTGGACGACGACGGCCTGCTCATCGAGGCCGATGTGATCACCCGCGTCGCCGATCTGTACGAAGCCGATACCCGGCTCGGCATCGTCAGCTTCCGCATCGCCGACGAGACCGGCTTCACCCAGCGGCGGCACGTGCCCCGGCTGCGCGTGGACGATCCGATGCGCGGCGGCGAGGTGACCACGTTCCTCGGCGGCGGGCACGCGCTGTCCATGCGGATGCTGGAGGGGACGGGCGGCTGGCCCGACGCCTTCTTCTTCACGCACGAGGAGACCGACCTCGCGTGGCGCGCGCTGGACGCGGAGTGGCGGATCCTCTACGCGCCCGAGCTGGTCCTGCAGCACCCGAGGACCTCACCGGCCCGGCACGCCGAGTACTACCGTATGACCGCCCGCAACCGGGTGTGGCTGGCCCGCAGGCATCTGCCCGCGCTTCTCGTACCGGCGTACCTCGGTACGTGGATCCTGCTCACGCTGGCGCGCACCCGGTCGGTGAGCGGGCTGAAGGCGTGGTTCGGCGGCTTCTTCGAGGGCGTGAGGACACCGTGCGGAAAGCGGCAGCCGATGCGCTGGCGGACGGTACGGCGGATGACGGCGCTGGGCCGTCCGCCGATCATCTGACCGACCGCGGGCAGGGCCGGGCCGGCCGACTGGCAGGCCCGGCCCTGCACTTGGCACGTGTGCGCGGCACGGCTACGGGAGCAGGCCGTGCGCTTCGGCCTCGAAGAGCTGCTCGGGGTCGAACCCCATCCCGTTGAAGTGACCCGCCAGTTCCAGGGACAGCACGCCGTGCAGCCGGGTCCAGACGGTCAGGGCCCGGTGGAGCACCTGGGGCGGGTCGTGCCGGCCCTCCGCCCATGGCCGGTGGCCTTCGAGCCGCTCGCGCAGGTGTTCCTCCAGCGGCGTGGCGGGACCGTCGGGGGCCGGGGCCACGCAGGCTTCGAGCAGGGCCGCCATGATCTCCGACGCGATCATGGTGATGTCGTCGGGCGCGTGGTAGCCGGGGACGGGCGTCCCGTACACGAGGAAGTACCGCTGCGGGTCCTCCAGCGCCCACCTGCGCAGGGCGCGCGCCGGGGCGAGCACGTCGTCGTCGGGCCGGACGGAGCCCTGGATGGTGTCGGCGAGGCTCCGGTACGCGTCCCTGATCAGCTCGGTGATCAGCTCGTCCCGGCTCGCGAAGTACCGGTAGAGCGCCGGTCCGCTCATGCCCATCAGCTTGGCGATCGCGTTGAGGGAGAGCGCCGACGCCCCCGCTGAGGCGATCTGTTCCCACGCGCGTTCCTTGACCTCGGCGCGCACCTGAGCGCGGTAGCGCTCGCGCGGGGTCTGCGCACTCACTGTTGCTGCCATGACCTGCCTCTCTCCATGTCCTCGCGCCATAACCACCTCACGACACCATCAAGCTCAGTTAGAAGGTATCACCAAGGTGATTGACACTCTCCTCCTGGGGTTATAGCTTGTAGCTAACGCAATAGGGAATAACAACCACGGACACAGTGGAGGCGTCATGAACACCGATGGACTCGTCGAGGTCGTCCTGCCCGGCAAGGTGGAGCCGGAGGGGCTCCAGCTGCGGCACGGCGCGGTCCCCACGCCGGGTCCGGGACAGCTCGTGATCCGGATGGAGGCCACCGGGGTCTCCTTCGCGGAGCAGCAGATGCGCCGCGGCCGGTACTACGACCAGCCCGCCTACCCCTTCGTCCCCGGCTACGACCTGGTCGGCACGGTGGCGGCCACCGGCACCGGCGTCGCCCCTGGCCTGTCCGGCACCCGGGTGGCCGCGCTGGTCAAGGTCGGCGGCTGGGCCAGCCACGTGCTGGTCGACGCGGCGGACGTGGTCCCGGTGCCCGCCGGGATCGGCGCGGCGGAGGCGGAGACCATGGTGGTCAACGGCATCACCGCCTGGCAGATGCTGCACCG
>NZ_QQNA01000094.1 GCF_003346515.1 Streptomyces corynorhini | reverse complement strand
CCCGCGCCCGGGGACGCGCGGTCACCGCGCGTCCCCGGGCGCGGGCGTGGTGAACACGACGGACCCGGCCCGGCGCCGACCGCCGGGCCGCCGGGCCGTCCTCACCGTTGCCGCCGCCGGGCTCGGCACCGTCCTGGCGCTTCCGCTCGGCGCGTGCTCAGGCGCCGACGGCGGCGCGTCGTCCCGGGGCGTCACCCTCACGTTCTCCTGGTGGGGCAACGACGACCGGGCCGCACGCACCGAGCAGGCCGTACGGCTCTTCGAGAAGGAACACCCGGGCGTCACCGTCCGCACCTCCAACTCGACCTACGGCTCGTACCTCCCGAAGCTGGCCACGCAGGCCGCGGGCGGCGGCATTCCCGACGTGGCGCAGCTCGACTACCGGCAGATCTCCCAGTACGCGGGCGGCGGGGCGATCAGACCGCTCGCCCCCTTCGTCCGGGACGGCACGGTCCGCACGTCGGAGATGGACGCGGCGTTCCTGCGCACCGGCACCTTCGACGGCAGGCAGTACGCGCTGCCCATGGGACGCGGCATCACCGGCTTCGCCTACGACTCCGCCGTCTACCGGAAGGCGAACATTCCCGATCCGCGCCCCAGTTGGACGTGGCAGGACTGGGCCGACGCCAACCGGAGGATCGCCGCCCTGGGCCTGAAGTCCCCGAACGGCCGCCCGGTCGCGGGCGCCAATGACGGCGGCGGCAACGAGGACGTGTTCGAGAACTGGCTGCGCAGCCGGGGCGGACAGTTCTACGACGGCCAGAACCGGCTCGGCTTCACCGAGGACGACCTCACCGCGTTCTGGACGTTCTGCGACACCCTGCGCGCGCAGGGCGCCACCGCGCAGGCCAAGGACACCGTGCAGGCCAACACCACCGAGTCCAGTCCCATGGGCCGCCGCCTCGCCGCCGCCGACTTCACCTGGGACGCCCCTTTCCCCGGGTACACGGCCCTCATCGGCGACTCGACCCACTTCGCGCCGACGCCGACCACCGACGGCCGGCAGGGCGCCTACTTCAAGCCCAGCATGCTGCTGAGCATCGGTGCGCATACCGAACACCCCGAGGAGGCGGCTCAGTTGGTCGATTTCCTCCTCAACGACCAGCGGGCGGGCGACATTCTGGGCACCACCCGGGCCACTCCGCCCAACCGCGCCGTCGCCGCCCGGGTCGCCAAGACCCTCAAGGGTCCGGAGCGCGAGACCTACGAGTACCAGCGCCGGATGGAGGAGTACGGACTCGACGCGCCGCCGAGCGCGCCGCCACCGGGTGACGTGGCGATCAACCTCGCCTTCAACCGCACCTACCAGCGTGTGCTGTTCGGGCTCACCACGCCGCGGCGGGCGGCGCGCGAACTCATCAGCCAGGCCAACCGGGAGTTGAGGTCATGAGTACCGTCTCGACCAGGGCGCCCCTGCGCGCCGAGGGCTCCGGCGACCGGCCCCGGCCCACCGGACGACGGCCCCGGGGCGTCCGTGAGAAGCGGTGGCCCGCCTATGTGTTCCTCTCCCCGTGGATGATCGGCGCGGTCGCCCTGACCCTCGTGCCGATGGCCGTGTCGCTGTACCTCTCGCTCACGGACTACAACCTGTTCGACCCACCGCGCTGGGTGGGGCTGCGCAACTACGGCGACCTGCTCGGCCGGGACCCGCGCTTCTGGAGGTCGGTCGGCACCACCACGCTGTACGCCGTCGTGGCCGTTCCGCTGAAACTGGCCCTCGCGCTCGGCGTGGCGATGCTGCTCAAGAACCTCGCCCACCGCGGCCGGGCCTTCTACCGCTCCGCGTTCTACGCGCCGTCGCTGCTCGGGGCCAGCATGTCCATCGCCCTGGTGTGGCGCGCGATGTTCAACGACGGCGGTTCGGTCCCCCGGCTGCTGGAGTCGATCGGCATCCACACCGGCAGCTGGGTCGGCGATCCGCGGCTCGCGATGTACGTGGTCGTCCTGCTGACGGTGTGGCAGTTCGGCGCTCCCATGGTGATCTTCCTGGCCGGACTGCAGCAGATCTCGCCCGATCTCTACGAGGCGGCGGCCCTCGACGGGGCGGGCCGGTGGCGGCAGTTCGTCTCCATCACCGTGCCGATGCTGTCGCCGGTCGTCTTCTTCAACCTGGTGCTGGAGATCATCAACTCGTTCCAGGTGTTCACCCCCGCCTACGCCGTCAGCGGCGGCGACGGCGGGCCCGCCGACGCGACCATGTTCTACACGCTGTACCTGTACGAGCGCGGCTTCGTCACCTCGCACATGGGCTACGCGGCGGCCATGGCCTGGCTGCTGCTGGCCGCCATCGGCGTCATCACCCTGGTCCTGTTCCGGACGTCCCGGTCCTGGGTCTTCTACGCGGACGAGGAGGGACGATGAACATCGCCACGAAACGGTGGCTGCCGCACATGTTCGCGGCGCTGTCCCTGCTCGTCCTGCTGTACCCGCTGGCCTGGCTGCTGGCGACCTCGCTCAAACCGGCCGACGAGGTGGTGACCAGCCTGAACCTGTGGCCGAGCCGTCCCGAGTGGTCCAACTACACGACCGCCCTGGACGGGGTGTCGGGCATCACCGTCACCCAACTGCTCGGCAACACGGTGCTGATCGCGGTGGGCGCCGTCGTCGGCAACGTGCTGTCCTGCTCGCTGGCCGCCTACGCCTTCGCCCGGCTGCGCTTCCGCATGCGCAAGGTGATGTTCGCCTTCATGGTGGCGACCCTGATGCTCCCGCACCACGTCGTGCTGATCCCGCAGTACATCATCTTCAACCGGCTCGGGATGGTCGACTCGTACTGGCCGCTCATCCTGCCCAAGTTCCTGGCCACGGAGGCGTTCTTCGTCTTCCTCATCGTCCAGTTCATGCGCGGTCTGCCGCGCGAACTGGAGGAGTCCGCCCGTATCGACGGCTGCGGCCCGTTCCGTATCTACCGCTCGATCACACTGCCGCTGAGCAGGCCCGCGCTGATCACCACGGCCATCTTCACGTTCATCTGGACGTGGAACGACTTCTTCACGCAGATGATCTACCTGTTCTCGCCGGAGAAGTACACCATCACCCTCGCGCTGAGCAGCTTCGTCGACCAGTCCAGCACCTCCGCCTACGGCCCCATGTTCGCGATGTCGGTGATCTCCGTCCTGCCGATCGTGCTGTTCTTCTTCGTGTTCCAGCGCTACTTGGTGCAGGGCATGGCCACCTCAGGACTGAAGGGCTGACCCACCATGTCCCACGCACCCGCACCACCGCGTGACCGCCGGGAACCGGGAGAGGTGTTCGGCCCGGGATTCTCCCTCTTCGCCGATGTGCTGCTCGTCGGCCTGCTCACCACGCTCGCCTGTCTCCCGGTCGTCACGGCCCCGGCCGCCTTCGCCGCGGCGGCCGCGTGCCTGGGCAGGAGCGTCGACACCGGTGTGCCGGTCGGTGTCGGCGCGTACGCCCGGCGGCTGCGCGGCCTGCTGTCGGCGCGCACGCTGGCCATGGGCCTGCTGCCGCCGCTGCTCGCCGTGGTCGTGACGGCCGATGCCGCGCTGCTGCGCGGCGCGCTGCCCGGGGCCGTCGTCATGGCCCCCGCCCTGGCGCTGCTCACACTGGGCATCGCGGTCGTGGGACTGCGCGCCACCGCGCTCACGGCCCCGCACCGGCTGTCCGCGCGCGAGGGGCTGCTGCGCACGGTCGCCGATCCGCGCGGCAGCCTGCTCCTGGCCGGCGCCGTCCTCCTGGCCGCGCTCCTCGTCTGGTCGATCCCGCTGCTGATCCCGCTGCTGCCCGGACCGCTGGCGTTCGCCGCCACCGCGGTGGCGGCGCGCGCCGGGGAGGTTGCGGGGCGGGACTGAGCGGGTCCCGCGCCGCGCTTCGTCGCGCTCGCGCTCGTGCCTGCGTTCGCGCTCGCGCTCGTGCCGTGCTCGTACTCGTGCCGTGCTCGTACTCGTACTCGCGCTCGTGCCGTGCTCGTACTCGTGCGCAGGTCCGTGTCCGTCCTCCGGTACGGGCGGACGTCAGCCGGGTACGAGTACGGCCGCGCCCTCGACCCGGTCGGCCGCCAGATCGGCGAGCGCCCGGTCGGCGCTGTCCAACGGGTAGCGGCTCACCGTGACCCGGATCCCGACGCGCTCGGCCAGCGCCAGGAAGTCCCGGCCGTCCTGGCGGGTGTTGGAGGTGACACTGCGCAGATCGCGCTCCTGGAACAGATGGCGCCGGTAGTCGAGGGCCGGGATGCCGGAGAGATGGATCCCCGCGACGGCGAGCGTGCCCGACCGGTCCAGGGCCGCCAGCGCCACCGGCACCAGCTCCCCCACCGGGGCGAAGAGGATCGCCGAGTCCAGCGGCTCTGGCGGTCTGTCGCGGGAGCCGCCCGCCGATGCCGCGCCGAGCCGCAGGGCCAGCTCACGGGCGCGCGCCGACCGGGTGAACACATGGACCGTGGCGCCCTCCGCGAGGGCCGCCTGAGCGGTCAGATGGGCCGAGGCGCCGAAGCCGTAGAGGCCCAGGCGCCCGCCCGGGGGCAGCATGCTGCGCCGCAGCGACCGGTAGCCGATGATGCCGGCGCAGAGCAGGGGCGCGAGCAGCGCCGGGTCCCGGTCCTCGGGCAGCCGGTACGCGTACGCCTCGGGAACCAGCGCCGTCCCGGCGAAGCCGCCGTCCGCGTCCCAGCCCGTATAGGTGGAGCGCGGGCAGAGGTTCTCCCGGCCGGCCCGGCAGTACCGGCACGCGCCGCACGTGGAGCGCAGCCAGGCCCCGCCCGCCCGGTCACCGGTACGGAAGCGGCTCACGCCCGCGCCCGCGGCCGCGACCCGGCCGACGATCTCGTGGCCGGGGATCGTGGCGGGGCGGTGCGGTGCGAGATCCCCTTCGGCCAGATGCAGATCCGTGCGGCACACACCGCACGCCTCCACCCGCAGCAGCAGCTCTCCAGGGCCGGGCTCCGGCGTCCCGCGCCGGACCCGCTCCAGCGGCCCGGTCCCGGTCCGCGCCGTCCCGACCGGGCCCGGTCTGCGCACGGCCCAGCCACCGTGGGTACCGGCGGCGGACGAAGCAGCGGCCATGTCTCCACCCTGCGACGGTGGGACGGCCGGGGCAAGCGGGCGGGCCTGTGGTCGGGCGGAGAGGCGGGTGGCGCCGGTCAGGACGCCCTGTCGCGGCGCGGCGGCCCGAAGGCGTACAGGTCGAGGATCTCCGGGCGGGGAGCGACCCCGGGGCCGCCCGCCCGTACCCACGCGACGATGTCCTCGGTCGCGTCCGGGTCGTTGACCAGGCCCAGCCAGACCGGACGGCCACCGGCGGCCCGGCCCGCCGCGGAGGGCTGCACGACGACGACGTTGGCCTGGTCGCACACGTCCAGGCAGGCGGAGACGCGGACGGGGGCCTCGGCGCGCAGCCGCGCGGTCTGCGCCGCGTGATCGACGCCGATCACCTTGGCGCTGCCGCAGCAGCAGTCCCGGCACACGACGACCCGGCACGGCGCGGGACCGGCCGTCCGCGCGTGCGCGGGCGCCGGGTGGTCCCGGGCCCCTCCGGCCGGATTCGCGGACATGCCGAATCTCCTCCCCGGATCACCGTCGCCCTGTCGGCGGCCCATCATTCCATCCGGGAACGGCCCACGTCACCGGGGCCCCGGCGGCGGTGGGGCCCCGGGGCCCGGCGAACCGTGCTCCCGCCGCCGCCTACTCCCGGCCCCGTTCCTCCACGGCTGCCGGGCGGAGCGCGCGGCACGGATCCGTTCGATGTCCAGCTCGGCGCCACGGTCGAAGCGGTGGACGCCGTCGCGCTCCTGGAACACGTCGGTCGGCTGCGTGCAGCAGTAGCCGAACGTGGCGGGGTCGTCGAGCAGCACACCGGTCAGGCCCGCGAACCGCGCGTGGAACTCCTCCTCGTCGCGCACCCGTTGCCCGTACCCCCAGGATTCCCCGCGGTCCTCGCCCGACTGCCCGGCGGCGGCGGCCGGGTCCCGCGGTGCGCGATCGAGTTCGGCGCGGACCTCGGCGCGGCAGACCTCGCCGTCGGCGTCGGTGAGCACGGCGCGCGCCCGGTGGCCGGGGCGGCTGCCGGCGAGGGGCAGCTCCAGGTGGGACGCCGGTCCCGCCAGGTCGGGCGTGATGCGGGGGCGCCTCAGGTGGAGTTCGGGTACGGGCTCCCGTCACACCGTCTGCCAGATGCCGGTGACGCGGGTGCAGTGGCAGTCGTGGTCGGCGTACGGGACGGCCTGCTTGCCGCGGGCCTGCGGACCGGAACGCGGGTCGCGGGCCCGGACGGTGAGGACGACCTCGTCGCCGGAGCCCGCGAGGCCACCGAGGCCACCGAGGCCACCGAGGTCGGCGGTGAACGGGGTGAACCCGCCCCGGTGGCGGGCCGCTTCGACGCCGTCGGCCCACACGGTGGTGTCGTGGTCGACGGCGCCGAAGTGCAGCAGCACCCGCCGTCCGGCCCAGGTGAGGGGCAGTGTGAGGACCCGCCGGTACCACACGGCCGCCAGGGAGCCGGTGTCGCCGACGCCGGACAGCTCCGATTCCGGCGGGAAGGGGACGAGGATCGTGCCGGTCGGGGCGCGGTCCGGAAGTCCCCGTTCGCGACCGCTGTCCTCCGGTCGGTCTCGAACTCCCAGGGGCCACGGAGGGCGTGCGGCGCTGACCCGGTGGGGGCCCCGCCGTACGCGGACGCGACCGCGCCCGGGGAACGTGGTGCCGGGTTCCCCGGGCGCGGCCGGATCGTCGTACGTGCCGCTCGCGGCTCGTCGCGTGACCTACTTGAGCAGGTACGCCTTGATGACGGTGACGTCGTAGGTGTTACCGCTCTTGTCCGTGAGCTTCGCCTTGAGGGAGACCGAGGTGGCCTTCTTCGGGTGGTTCAGGGACAGGGTCCGCTTGCCGCTCTTGGTGGTGACGGGGGCCTTGGACCACTTCTTGCCGCCGTCGTAGGAGACCTGGACGGCGAGGGACTTGAAGTTCTTGGCCGCCGGACCCTGGATGGTCAGCGGGACCGTGAGCTTCTTGCCCGGCTTGGCGGTGCTCGCCGGGGTCAGCGCCGGGGCGAACCGGACCGTGGAGACCGGCAGGTTGACGACCTTGTCGGCCGCGCCCTTCTTCGACGCGAACGTCCAAGCGGCCGTGAGCCGGGTGCTGACGCCCGCGACCGAGGTGGCGCGGGTCGCGTCCGTGCTGACCTTGATCTTGGCGGACTTGGCGGGAAGGGCATCGGTGTACAGGCACAGCTGGCCCTTCTCACCTGCGACCTTCTTGCCGTCGACGGTGAGGAGGGACTGCTGCTTGCTGACGACCGAGGTGCCGAGGTGGCCGGCGCCGTCGGTGAACTCGGCTATGCAGGCCATCATCTCGTTGTTGTAGCGCTGGGCGCCGCTCTGTCCGCCGACCTTCGGGCTGAACACACCGACGTTGTACGTCTCCGTGTACGTCTTCTTGGCCGTGTAGGTCTTCGGCGTGGAGACCAGCGAGACATCGGCCGCGCCCCGGCTGTCGAACTGGTCGACGCCCAGTCCCCAGGTGTAGCCCTTGGGCGTGGAGAGATAGGTCTTGGCCGTGGCGGGCAGGGCGAAGGGGTTGCCCATCGTGCCGATCGAGAACATCCCGGACGGCGCGATCCAGTACGGGCTGACGGAGCCCTTGCGGTTCTTGACGGACGAGCCGATCTTGGTGTTCACCAGGGCGAGTTCACCCTTGGCGGCCTTGTGGGTGAACCCGGTGTAGAACGAACCGGCGCGGTTGTAGAGCAGGTTGTAGGTGGTGGAGCCCTTCTGCCAGGTGCCGCCCGCCTGGGAGTTGAACAGCTTCGCCGGGACGGACGGGCCGACCTGGCCGACGCGGAAGCCCTGGTAGGAGTCCATCAGCCACATGCTGCTGAAGCCGCCGTTGGCCGACGCGAGGTCGTAGTTGACGTACGACTCGACGACCTTGGCGGAGTCCGGCGCGGTGACGCTGAGCGGCTTCGCCTTGCGGGCGTCGAAGGTGACCGTGGCGTTCTTGGTCACGTCGAGCTTCGGCTGGACCATCCAGGCGACGTCCGGGTCGGCCTTGCCCTTGGGGGTCTCGACCTGTGCGTCGAGCAGGTACGCGCCCTTCGGAACCCGGATCTTGGCGATCCCGTCGCTCTTGGTGGCGGTCGCGTCCCTCCAGAAACTGACGTTGTGTCCGAAGACCGTGGCCGTCGACCGGGAGGGCTTGCCCTTGACGTCGACGAACTTCACCGTGAGGTCGTACGACTCGACCTCGCGGACGGCGCCGAAGGCCGTACGGACGGCCTGGCCGCCGTCGGCGGCGCGGGCGACGACCGTACCGCTGAAGGCGCCGTCCTGGCTGCCCACGCTGGTGTGGGACGTGAGGTCGACGCTCACCGAGGCGCCGGCGGGGACGGTGACCTGGTCGGCGCCGAGGGTGAAGAAGCCGGCCGGGGCCGCCTTGCCCTTGGGGCCGGTGGTCTCCAGCGACAGGTCGAGGCTGACGTCCCGCGTACCGCTGTTGCTGTACGTGACCTTCTTGGTGACCGGCTTGTCATCGGTGTGCGGCCACTGCTGCGTGCCGAAGTTGATCCCGGTCTGCTCGCTGACGACGGTCTGGGTGATCGCCTTCGTCAGGTCGACGCGGCCGGTGCCCTGCTGATACGGGGTGAGCCCGGTGCCGGACTTGGCCGAGGAGGTCAGCGCCTGCTTGATGCGGGCACCGGTCCAGTCCGGGTGCTCCTGGGCGAGGATCGCGGCGGCGCCCGCGACGTGCGGGGTCGCCATCGAGGTGCCGGACATCGACACGTATCCGGCGGCGGCCGGGTCGCCGATGACGCCCTTGGCGGCCTTCGCGGCGACGATGTCCACGCCGGGCGCGGTGATGTCGGGCTTCAGCGAGCCGTCGGCCGTGGGGCCCGCGCTGGAGAAGCTCGCGATCCTGTCCTTGCTGTCGACCGCGCCCACAGTGAGGGCCGCGGCGGCGCTGCCGGGGGAACCGATGGTCTGCGCGTCCGGTCCCTCGTTGCCCGCGGCGATGACGAAGAGGATGTTCTTCTCGGCGGAGAGCTTGCCGACCGCCGCCTCCAGCGGGTCGACCTCAGGGGTGTCCTCGCCGCCGAGGCTCAGGTTGGCGATCCGCGCACCCTGGTCCGCGGCCCACTGCATGCCCGCGATGATGCCGGAGTCGTCACCGAAGCCGTTGTCGTCGAGCACCTTGCCGTCGAGGATCTTCGCGCCGGGCGCGACCCCCTTGTACTTCCCGCCCGACTTGGCGCCGGAACCGACGGCGATCGACGCGACATGGGTGCCGTGGCCGAAGTGGTCGACGGTGTTGCCCGAGCCGGAGAAGTCCTTCTGCGCGATCTCGGCACCCTTGAGGTCCGGGTGCGTCTCGTCGACCCCGGTGTCCAGCACGGCGATCTTGACGCCCTTGCCGTCGTACCCGGCCTGCCACGCCGTCGGCGCGCCGATCTGCGGCACGCTCTTGTCGAGCGCGGCCTTGCGCTTGCCGTCCAGCCACACCCGGGCGATACCGGGGGCGGCCTCCCTGGCCTCGCTCCGCGAGTCGCCCTCCGCCGTGAGCGCGTCCCAGACGTCCGCCGCGTCGTCCTTGGGCGCCGTGAGCGCCTCGCCGCCGACGGCGGGCAGGGTGCGGCGCACCGAGACGTCCGCGGCGGCGATCGCCGACTTCGCGCGCGCCTTCTGGTTCGTGTCCTTCGCGTACGACACGATGAGCGGGAGCGTCGCCCGGTGCGCGTCGTCGTACTCGGCCTTGAGCAGGCCGGTCACGTTGAACAGCCGCCGGTCCAGCTTCCCCTGGGCGACCAGCTCCGCGGCGTCGGCCGGCAGGACGTACACCTGGCCCGCGACGCGGTTCACGTTCATCCGGATGCCCTCGCGGCCCTTGGCGGCCTGTACGCGCGTCACCCGGCCCCGGTCGTCGAGGTGGACCCGGTCGCCGGTGATGAGCGTGACCGCGGACGCGTCGGACCGCGCCTGGCGCGCCTTCGCCGCGAACGACTGGACCGCCGCGGTCTCCCCGGCGGCGGCCGTACCCGTGGCGGCGGCCGTACCCGCGGCGGCTCCGGACATGAGTCCGGCCGTGAGCAGAGCGGCGACCATGGCCGCTCCCGCTCTCTTCCTGTCAGTGCGCAAAACTCCCCCAACCCTTGAGGCATTTATCGAACAAATCCCCGAAGTGCATGCGTGCTGAGTATGCACACACTCCGCACATGCGGAGAATCACCCCGCCCGCCACGATGCACAGAGCGCACAACTCGCCCCTTCTCGGGCACGGTTGGCGCATATCTCGATCTTGGCGATCGTTTCAGCCCGATAGACGAGGGCCGACCCCGATGGGTTCACTCGCACAGCTATCGATTTTGTTCGTCGTCGGCGACTTGGGCCCGCGTATGGGTCCGCGGGCCCTGCCGGTGGGCCCGCGGCCATATCTAGTCTTTCCGGACTCGGGGGAGTTCGGGACGCGGGACGACAAGGGAGTGACGCATGAGGGGAGCCAAAAACCTCCGTGACTGGCATGCCCATGGCGGGATAACCGCCGGGCGGGCCGGGGACAGAGGCGCGGCCGGCACGGAGTACGCGGCGATGATCATGGTCGTCGCCCTGATCGTCGCCGCGATCGTGGGGCTCTCCGTACCCCAGGACGAGGCCACGGGGCTCAAGGCCGCGGTCTGCCGGGTCATCCATCCCCTCGACGGCGCCGACGCCTGTGCCGACGGTGACTACCGGGACCCGGACGAACCGTACGACCCCGACAACCCCAAGGACGTACCGGACGTACCGGAGAACGATCCCTTCGAGCCCGCGAAGTGTCTGCTGGCCGAGGACCAGACGAAGACCACCGTCGTCGTGCAGATCCTCTTCATCAAGATCAGCGGTTCCGAGACGGTCAAGGTCCAGCAGTGGTCCGACGGCACCGTCACCATGGAGCGCGTGTCCGAGGTCGGCGGCGGGGTCACGGCCAGCATCTCGGCGGGCATTCCCGGGCTGAAGGACTGGGGCGGCAGCGCCTCCCTCAGCGGCAGCTACATGAAGGGCAGTGGCAGCGGCGGACAGTGGGTCTTCGACAAGAACAAGAGCGACGACCCGCAGGCCGACCTGGAGGCCAACCTCGCGGACGCCAAGAAGTTCGCCGACTTCCTCAAGGACGTCCAGGACTGCAACAACCGGCCGGGGCGGTCCGAACTCCAGATGATCTGCGGCTACCACGCCAACAAGAAGAAGGGCGACCTGGACCCGGACCGGGCTCCGGACGTCGACATCACCAAGACCTCCACCGAGGTGGCCGGCGGGCTGAGCCTCGGCAAGTCCTTCAGCAAGGGCAAGGGTGACGGCAAGAAGGACCTGGGCTCCATCTCCACCGACCTCCTCTCCGCGTCGATGACCGAGGACGTCGTCGTCCTGCGGACCAAGACGGGGTCGGACGCGGGCAAGGTCACCTTCGTCTACACCTTCTCCGTGGGCGGTCAGGGCGGCGAGGTGGTCCAGGGCAAGGGCAGCAAGATGCAGCAGGTCGCCGTCACCTACGACGCCGCCGCCTTCGACGAGGAGGAGAAGAACGGCGACCCCCACCGGCCCCAGAAGCTCGCCATCACCACCAGTGAGGAGATCGGCGACGGCGGCGGCGTCAAGGTGGGCGCGGGCGCCAACGCCGGTCCGGTCACCATCGACGTCGGCGGCGGAGGCGGCACCATCCACTCGACCATCCACACCGAGACCGCCGAACTGCCCCTCGACAACGACGCCGACAGCACCCTCGTCGAGGACTGGCTGCGCGGACGCGGCGACTTCCCCGCCTCCGACGCCCTGCCCAACCCCTCCGACGCCACCAAGCCGCTCACCGACGACGCGGGCCCCCTCGAAACACTGCTGCACGACAAGGCCAAGCTCTCCCGGCTCGACTACGAGGCCAACACCGACTGGTGGAACGCCTCCCTGGGCATCGGCTTCGGCATCTCGGCCGGTCAGGTCACCTTGGGCTTCAAGCTCTTCGGCATCGACGTGACCCACGAGGAGAAGAAGCAGACCATCACCGGCGACCCGACGTACGCCACCGGGCCGCAGAAGGGCGGCGGTCGCCCCTGGGTCGAATGGAAGAACTGCACCAGGACGAAGCCCATCCCGACCTGATCCGGCGCACGGCCCGGCAGCGGGCCGGGCGCGATCCGGCCACCTCTGCGAGCACGCCCCGAGGCGTCGGCGGTCCCCACACCGCCGGCGCCTCGCGCCGTACCCGCGGGGCGGGCCACCCGTACGGGCGGGCCCGCCCGACATCGGCCGGATCGTCCGTCAGCTGCCGAACCACCCGTCCCAGTGGGCCCACCAGTGGGCCTGTGGGCCCTGCCGATGGGCCCGGACCCCTCCCTAGGCTGCTGCCACTCGGGGGAGTTGGCGGCTTGCGGTCATGAGGCAATGAGGAGTTCGGATGAGACGGGCCATGGTCCGTGTCCGGTACACACCGGGCGGTAGCGCGATACGCGCCGCTCGGGACCGGGGCGTGGCGGGTACCGAGTACGTCGCGATGATCCTCGTCGTCGCGATGATCATCGCGGCGATCGTCGGGCTCTCGGTCCCCCAGGACGAGGCCACCGGGCTGAAGGCCGCCGTCTGCCGCGTACTCCACCCGACGAGCGGTTCCGAAGCCTGCTCCAGCGGCGACTTCGACGACCCCGACAACCCCTCGGGGGACCCCGACGACCCCGACGTTCCCGGCGTACCGCCCGAGAACGACCCGTTCGAGCCGGCGAAGTGCCTGCTGGCCGAGGACCAGACCAAGGACACCTACACCGTCCAGATCCTCTTCATCAAGATCAGCGGTTCTGAGCAGGTGAAGGTCAGCCAGTGGTCCGACGGCACCGTCACCCTGGAACGGGTGGTGGACAGCAGCGTCGGTGTCACCGCCAGCATCTCGGCGGGCATTCCGGGGCTGAAGGACTGGGGCGGCAGCGCCTCGCTCAGCGGCAGCTACTCCAAGGGCAGCGGCAGCGGCGGACAGTGGATGTTCTCCGGCCACAAGAGCGACGACCCGCAGGCCGATCTGGAGGCCAACCTCAAGGACGCCAAGCAGTTCGCCGAGTACCTCAAGGCATCCTCGAAGTGCAAGAGCGCGCCGCCGCGTGCCTGGGGCGCGGAGCTGGGGATGATCTGCAACGACGCGGCCAACAAGAAGAGGCCCGATCTCGACCCCGAGAAGGCCCCGGACGTCGACATCACCAAGTCGACCACCGAGCTGGCGGGCGGGCTGAGCTTCGGCAAGTCCTTCAGCAAGGGCAAGGGCGACGACAAGAAGGACCTCGGCTCCCTCTCCACCGACCTCCTCTCCGCGTCGATGACCGAGGACGTCGTCGTCATGCGGACCAAGACCGGCGCGGACGCCGGGAAGATCACCTTCGTCTACACCTTCAGCGTCGGCGGCCAGGGCGGCGAGGGAGTCCAGGGCAAGGGCAGCAAGATGCAGCAGGTCTCGGTCACCTACGACGCCGCCGCCTACGACGCGGAGGAGAAGAACGGCGACCCCCACCACCCCGAGAAGATGGCCATCACCACCAGCCAGGAGGCCGGGGCGGGTACGGGTGTCAAGGTCGGCGCGGGTGCCAACGCCGGTCCCCTCCCGGTGACCATCGACGTCGGCGGCGGCGCGGGCAACATCCAGTCCACCATCCACACCGAGACCGCCGAACTGCCCCTCGACAACGACGGCGACAGCACCCTCGTCGAGGACTGGCTGCGCGGACGCGGCGACTTCCCCGCCTCCGACGCCCTGCCCAGCCCCTCCGACGCCGCGAAGCCCCTGGGCAACGACGCCGGTCCCCTGGAGACCCTCCTCCACGACAAGGCCAAGCTCTCCCGGCTCGACTACACCGCCAATACGGACTGGTGGAACGCCTCGCTCGGCATCGGCTTCGGCGTCTCCGCCGGACAGGTCACCCTCGGCTTCAAGCTCTTCGGCCTGGACGTCACGCACGAGGAGAAGAACAGCCGGATCACCGGCGACCCGACCTACGCCACGGCGCCCAACAAGGGCGGGGCCCGCCCCTGGGTCGAGTGGAAGAACTGCACCCAGACCACGCCTGTCTGACGCCACCGCGCACACGGCGCGTCTCCCCGATCGGGCTCCGGCCCGCGGCTGCTCCCCCTCCGGGGTACGGCGCCGCGGGCCGGAGCCATGTGCGGCCGTGCGCACGGGCGCGGGTGCGAACGCGGGCACGGGCACGGGCACGGGCACGGGCACGGGCACGGGCATGGGCATGGGCATGGGTGCCCGGCCTCAGGGCAGTACGGCGATCCCGTCCAACTCCACCAGGGCCTGTTCGTCCCAGAGGCGTACGACGCCGATCACGGCCATGGCCGGATACTCGCGGCCGACCGCCGCCCGCCATATCCGGCCCAGCCGGGCCGTGTGGGCGCGGTAGTCGGCGACGTCGGTGGTGTAGACGGTGACCCGGGCCAGATCGCCCGGCGTGCCGCCCGCCGCCGCGAGCGCGGTGAGCAGATTGCCGAGCGCGACGGCGAACTGGTCCGGGAGCGTGTCGCCGGTGATCCGGCCCGCGCTGTCGAGCGCGGTCTGTCCGGCCAGCAGGACCAGCCGGCCGCCGGTGGCGGTGACGGCGTGCGAGAAGCCGGTGGCCGGGGAGAGCGCGGCGGGGTTGGTCCGTTCCAGGCCCATCAGTGCTCCTCCCGTGGGGTGTTGTCCGCTGCCCGGTACAACTCCTTGGCGATGATGGTGCGCTGGACCTCGCTGGCTCCCTCGTAGATGCGCACCGCCCTGACCTCGCGGTAGAGGTGTTCCAGCCGATGGCCGCGCTGGAGGGCGCGGGCGCCGTGCAGCTGGACGGCGGTGTCCACGGCGAACTGGGCGGTCTCGGTGGCGTACAGCTTGGCCATCGCCGAGCGCGCGGGCACATCGGGCGCGCCGCTGTCGTGGGCGTGGGCCGCCGCGTACACCAGGAGGCGGGCGGCCTCGATCCGGGTCGCCACCTCCGCGACCTGGTGGGAGACCGCCTGGAGTGCCTTGAGCGGGCCGCCGAACGCGGTACGGGTCGCGGTGTGCTGCACGGCCGCGTCCAGCGCGCTCTGTGCCATGCCGACGGCGAAGGCGCCGACGCTGGGGCGGAAGAGGTCGAGGGTGGCCATGGCGACCCGGAAGCCGTGGCCGACCTCGCCGAGCACATCGGCGCGGGTCACCGGCACGGCGTCGAAGGTGAGGGCGCCGACCGGGTGCGGGGCGAGCATCTCGATCGGCGAGCCGGTCAGTCCCGGCCGCCCGGAGGGGACGAGGAAGGCGGTCACACCGCGGGCTCCGGCGCCGCCCGTGCGGGCGAAGACGGTGTAGAAGTCGGCCTCGGGCGCGTTGGAGATCCAGCGTTTCTCGCCGGTCAGCAGCCAGCCGCCGTCGCCACCGCCGTCGCCCGGACCGGCGCCACCGCCGTCGCCACCGCCGTCGCCACCACTGTCATGCGGACCGTCGCCACCACTGTCGCTCGGGCCGTCGCCACCGCCGTCGCTCCCGCCGTTACTCCGGCGATCGCTCCCGCCGTCCGGGTCGGCCCGCAGGGAGAGCGCGGCGGCGTCCGACCCGGCGCCCGGCTCGCTCAGCGCGAAGGCCGCCACGGCGCGGCCCGCCGCGACCTCGGGCAGCCAACGGGCGCGCTGCGCCTCCGTACCGGCCAGCACCAGCGGGTACGTGCCGAGCCCCTGGAGCGCGAGCGCGGTCTCGGCGTCCGTGCAGCCCTGGGCGAGGGACTCCCTGAGCAGGCACAGGTCCAGCGCCCCGGAGCCGAACGCCTTCTCCAGCAGGCCGAGTTCGCCCAGAGCCGTGAGCAGCTCCCGGTTCACCCGGCCCGGCTCGCCCCGCTCGGCGAGGGGACGCAGCCTGCGTGCGGCCACGGTGCGCAGGTCGGCGCACCATGCGGTCTGTACCGGATCGAGCGAGAATGCGGGCATCCGATCCCCTGCCTCCAGCGCTTGTATCGCGGACCGTTGACTGTCGTCACGTTCACG
Organism: Streptomyces corynorhini; assembly: GCF_003346515.1. Lineage (GTDB taxonomy): Bacteria > Actinomycetota > Actinomycetes > Streptomycetales > Streptomycetaceae > Streptomyces > Streptomyces corynorhini. The sequence continues at coordinate 43,002 of NZ_QQNA01000094.1, read as the reverse complement.
ATACGCTCGTAGGGCGACCCCACCACAGGTACTGCCGAGACCGGCACCAAGTAGGGGGCGATCCATGGAGCTGACCCCGTCCGCCCACACCGACACCTTCACGCGCGACCATCTGCCGCCGGAGGAGCAGTGGCCCCGGCTCCTCCCCCTGCCACCCGGGTCCGCCGCCGACCGGCTCAACTGCGCGGTCGAGCTGCTGGACCGGACCGTCGACCGGTTCGGCCCGGACCGCCCCGCCTTCCGCACGGCGGCCCCCGAAGGACTGTGGTCCTATGGGGAGCTGCGCGACCGGGTGGACCGGATCGCCCACGTGCTCACCGCCGATCTGGGCGTGGTGCCGGGCAACCGGGTGCTGCTGCGCGGTCCCACCACCCCGTGGCTCGCCGCCTGCTGGCTCGCGGTGCTCAAGGCGGGCGCGGTGGCCGTGACCGTACTGGCGCAGCACCGGGCGGGCGAGCTGGCCGTCATGTGCGAGATCGCGCGGGTCGGCCACGCGCTGTGCGACGTCCGGGCGGTGGACGAGCTGGTCGCGGCCGAGGTGCCGGGGCTGCGGATCACCACGTACGGGGACGCGGCGGCGGCGGACGATCTGCTGCGGCGGGCGGGGCGCGCGCCCGGCCGGTACGAGGCGGTGGCGACGGCGGCCGACGACGTGGCGCTGATCGCCTTCACGTCGGGCACGACGGGCCGCCCCAAGGGGTGCATGCACTTCCACCGGGATGTGCTGGCGGTGGCCGACACCTTCGCAGGTCAGGTGCTGCGGCCGGAGCCAGGCGATCTCTTCGCGAGCAGCTCGCCCCTCGGCTTCACGTTCGGTCTCGGCGGTCTGCTGATCTTTCCGCTGCGGGCGGGCGCCTGTGCGCTGCTGCTCGAACAGGCGGGTCCCCGGCAGCTGCTGGCGGCGGCGGCCGAGCACCGGGTGTCGGTGCTGTTCACCGCGCCGACCGCCTACCGGCTGATGCTCGACGAGCTGGCGGCGCGCTCCTACGACCTCTCCTCGCTGCGGCGGTGTGTCTCGGCGGGCGAGAACCTGCCCGCCGGGACCTGGCGGGCGTGGCGGGAGCGGACCGGGCAGCGGATCGTCAACGGCATCGGGGCGACCGAGCTGCTGCACATCTTCATCTCGGCGGCGGACGGGGCGATCAGACCGGGGACGACGGGGGTGCCGGTGCCCGGCTGGCAGGCCCGGGTCGTGGACGGGGCGGGCGCGCCCGTACCGGACGGCGAACCGGGGCTGCTGGCCGTCCGGGGGCCGGTGGGCTGCCGGTATCTGGCCGATCCGCGCCAGCGGGAGTACGTGCGGGACGGCTGGAACCTGACCGGTGACACGTATGTGCGCGAGCCGGACGGCTACTTCCGGTTCGTGGCGCGCGCGGACGACATGATCATCTCGTCCGGACACAACATCCCGGGCCCCCAGGTCGAGGAGGCGCTGCTGGCACATCCGGACGTGGTGGAGGCGGCGGTCGTCGGCCTTCCGGACGAGGTGCGCGGCCGGATCGTGGCGGCGTATGTCGTGCTGCGCGGCGGTGTGGCACCGGGCGAGGAGACGACGAAGGCGCTGCGGGAGTTCGTGCGGTCGCGGCTGGCTCCGTACAAGTGCCCGCGCGTGTTCGTCTTCGTGGCCGCGCTCCCCCGGACGCCGACGGGCAAGCTCCAGCGCTTCCGGCTGCGCGAGGCGGAGGGGGACATGCCCTGACGGCCCGGTGCGTAACATGATCACGTGGCCGAGCAGCACTCCCCCCGATCCCTGATCGTCACCCTGTACGGCGCGTACGGGCGCTCCCCGGACGGCGCGCCGCTCGCGGTGGCCGAGCTGATCCGGCTGCTGGACGCTCTGGGGGTGGACGCGCCCTCGGTGCGCTCGTCGGTCTCCCGGCTCAAGCGGCGCGGGCTGCTGGTCGCGGAGCGTACGGCGCGGGGCGCGGCCGGGTACGCGCTCTCCGCGCAGGCGCGGCAGCTGCTCGACGACGGGGACCGGCGGATATACGCCCCCGCTCCGCCCGGGATCGCGGACGGCTGGGTGCTGGCCGTCTTCACCGTGCCGGAGTCGGAGCGCCACAAGCGCCATCTGCTGCGCTCCCGGCTGGCCCGGCTCGGTTTCGGTACGGCGGCGCCCGGGGTGTGGATCGCGCCCGCGCGGCTGCGCGAGGAGACGGGTCATATGCTGCGCAGGCTCGAACTCGACGCGTACGTGGAGCTGTTCGGCGGCGCGTACCTGGGCTTCGGGGCGACGGCGGACGCGGTGGCCCGCTGGTGGGATCTGCCCGCGATCGCCGGGCGGTACGAGGAGTTCCTCGCGGTGCACGAACCGGTGCTGCGGGACTGGGAGGCCCGAGGAGAGGACGGCGGGGAGAGCGGCGGAGAGGGCGGAAGGGAGGGCGGAAGGGAGGGCGGAAGGGAGCGATCGGCGCGCGACGCCTACCGCGACTATCTGCTCGCGCTGGACTCCTGGCGCGCGCTGCCGTACGCGGATCCCGGTCTGCCCGCCGAGCTGCTGCCGCCCGACTGGCCCGGTGGGCGCTGCGCCGAGGTCTTCGCCCGGCTGCACGACCTGCTGCGCGATCCGGCACGGGAGTTCGTCGACGGGGTCCTCAGCGAAGAGTGAGGCGCGCCTTCGGTGCGTCGGTGCGGCCGGCGGGCGGCGGCCTGCTGCCCGCGCGGTACGGCGTGGGCCAGGGCGCGGCCTGGCCCTCGTACCCCTGGGCCGCCGCCGCGTGCAGCGTCCAGTTCGGGTCGTGGAGATGGGGCCGCCCGAGCGCGCACAGATCGGTGCGGCCCGCCAGGATGAGGGAGTTGACGTCGTCCCAGGAGGAGATGGCGCCGACGGCTATGACGGGTAGGGACAGGGTGTTGCGGATCAGATCGGCGAACGGCGTCTGGTACGAGCGGCCGAACTCGGGCCGTTCGTCCGCGACGACCTGTCCGGTCGAGACGTCGATCGCGTCGGCGCCGTGCGCGGCGAAGGCGCGGGCGATCTCGACGGCCTCGTCCGGGGTGGTGCCGCCCGGCGCCCAGTCGGCGGCCGAGATACGCACCGTCATGGGCCGCTCGGCGGGCCAGTCGGCGCGTACGGCGTCGAAGACTTCGAGCGGGAAGCGCAGCCGCCGCTCCAGCGTGCCGCCGTAGGCGTCGGTGCGCAGGTTGGTGAGCGGGGAGAGGAATCCCGACAGCAGGTAGCCGTGCGCGCAGTGCAGTTCGAGCAGGTCGAAGCCGCTGCGCTGGGCCCGTCGCGCCGCCGCGGCGAACTGCTCGCGTACGGTGTCGAGCTGGCGCCGGTCGAGCTGATGCGGGATCTGGCCGACCCCCGGCCGGTAGGGCAGCGGGGAGGCGGCGTACAGCGGCCAGTTCCCGCCCGGCAGCGGCTCGTCCATGCCGTCCCACATGAGCCGGGTGGAGCCCTTGCGGCCCGCGTGCCCGAGCTGGACTCCGATGGCGGTGCCCGGTGAGCGGCGGTGGACGAAGTCGGTGACGCGGCGCCAGCCCTCGCTCTGTTCGCGGGTGTAGAGGCCGGTGCAGCCGGGGGTGATCCGGCCCTCGGGGCTGACGCAGACCATCTCGGTCATGACCAGACCGGCGCCGCCCAGGGCGCGGGCGCCGAGATGGACGAGGTGGAAGTCGCCGGGAACCCCGTCGGTCGCGCTGTACATGTCCATCGGGGAGACGACGACGCGGTTGCGCAGGGTCAGCTCGCGCAGCCGGAGCGGGGTGAACATGGGCGGGGTGCCTGGCGGGCAGCCGAAGTCCTTCTCGACGGCCCGGGTGAAGCCGGGATCACGCAGCCGCAGGTTGTCGTGGGTGACCCGGCGGCTGCGGGTGAGCAGGCCGAAGGCGAACCGGTGCGGCGGCTGGGCGGTGTAGGCCGCCAGCTCCTCGAACCAGCGCAGGCTGGCGGCGGCCGCGCGCTGGGTGGACTCCACGACGGGGCGGCGTTCGCTCTCGTAGGCGGCCAGCGCGGCCGGCAGATCGGGCCGCTCCTCGATACAGGCGGCGAGGGCGAGGGCGTCCTCGACGGCGAGCTTGGTGCCGGAGCCGATGGAGAAGTGGGCGGTGTGCGCGGCGTCGCCGATGAGCACCGTGTTCCCGTGGCTCCAGCGGTCGTTGACCACGGTACGGAACGCGGTCCAAGGCGAGGCGGGTGAGCCCGACGAGGCGCGGGAGCGCAGCGGCCGGCCGCCGAGGGCGCCCGCGAAGATCGCGGCGCAGCGGTCCACCGACGCCCGGGGGTCCGGGGCGTCGAAACCGGCCGCGCGCCACACCTCCTCGCGCATCTCCACGATGACGGTGCTCGCGTCCGGGGCGTACGGGTAGCCGTGCAGCTGCATCACCCCGTACCGCGTCTCGGCGGTCTCGAAGCGGAACGCGTCGAGGGCGAAGTCGGCGGCGAGCCAGATGTAGCGGCAGCGGTGGGTGGTGACGGCCGGGCCGAAGGCGTCGGCGTGGGCGGCGCGGGTGAGGCTGTGCACGCCGTCGGCGGCGATCACCAGATCGTGCGTGGCGGCCAGTTCGGCGGCGGGCGGTGCCTCCGTACGGAGGTGGAGCCGTACGCCGAGGGAGGCGCAGCGCTCGGCCAGGATCTCCAGCATCCGGCGCCGGGCGAGCGCGGCGAAGCCGTGGCCGCCGCAGGTGAGGGTGTGGCCTCGGTGGACGATGTCGATGGCGTCCCAGCGCACGCAGGCCGCCCGCAGCGCCCGGTGGACGACGGGGTCGGAGTGTTCGACGGAGCCGAGGGTCTCGTCGGAGAGGACGACGCCGAAGCCGAAGGTGTCGTCGGGGGCGCCGCGCTCCCAGACGGTGATCTCCCGGGCGGGGTCGAGGCGTTTGAGCAGGGCCGCCGCGTACAGCCCGCCGGGGCCCCCGCCGATGACGGCGACGCGCAGCGCGCCGTTGCCGTTGCCGTTGCCATTGCCGTTGCCATTGCCGTTGCCGTTGCCGTTGCCCCCGCTCGTGTCTTCGCCTTTGCCGCCGTCCTTGCCTGTGCCGATGCCTGTGCCTGTCCCCGGGGCGGTCATCGGCCCTGCCAGAGGGGCGCCCGCTTCGCGGTGAACGCGGCGTGGAACTCGGCGTAGTCCGCGCTGTTCATCAGCAGCGCCTGCGTGGCGGCGTCGAGTTCGACCGCCGCCGCGAGCGGCATGTCCAGCTCGGCGGTGAGCAGGGCCTTGGTCTGGGCGTACGCCAGGGCGGGGCCCGCGGCGAGCCGACGGGCCAGCTCGGCGGCCCGGTCACCGGCCCGGCCCTCCTCGGCCAGCTCGCTGATCAGCCCGATCCGCTCGGCTTCGGGGGCGCGTACCGGATCGCCGAGCATCAGCAGCCGTGTCGCGTGGCCGAGGCCGACGACCCGGGGCAGCAGATAGGCGGCGCCCATGTCGCCGCCGGAGAGACCGACCCGGGTGAAGAGGAAGGCGAAGCGGGCGGAGGGGTCGGCGATCCGGAAGTCGGCGGCGAGCGCGAGCACGGCGCCCGCGCCCGCCGCGACTCCGTGCACGGCCGCGATCACCGGGAAGGGGCACTCGCGGATCGCCCGTACCACCTGGCCGGTCATCCGGTTGAAGTCCAGGAGCCGGGCGGCGTCCATGGCGAGGGTGGCGCCGATGATCTCGTCCACGTCACCGCCCGAGCAGAAGCCGCGCCCCTCTCCGGCCAGCACCAGGGCGCGTACCGAACGTTCCCGGGACAGTTCGGCCAGCAGATCGCGCAGATCGGCGTAGGCGCCGAAGGTGAGCGCGTTGAGTTTGTCGGGGCGGGCGAGCGTGACGGTCGCGACGCCGTCGTCCTGCCTCACCAGCCGCAGATGCCGCCAGTCCCGGGTGCGGGGCGCGGAACCTTCGAACGGGCTCATGGAAGGCGGCCTCCTTCAGCGCGTGTGTGCTGCGGATGCTGTTGCCGTGCGCCGTGCGCCGTCGTGTGCCGTGCGTGGTGCGCCGTGCGCCGTCGTGTGCCTCGGTCGCTCTGTACCGGCTGCCTTCCGAAGGTATCACCCATGTGTGACTATCGTCACGAGTACGCGATAGAGGGGGCTCCGAAGGGCCGAAAGTCCCGCGCGCCGGGGCCGAAGGTCCTGCCCCGGCCGGGCCGCCGCCCCTTGCCTCTCCCTTTACGCTCCGTAAAGTTGAACGTAATAGGACTTCCCCACTCCTGATTACTTGCGCCCCCGATCGGACCACCCGCTCATGACCGAAGCCGCAGGCTCCTCACCCTGGCGAGTCACGCTTCCGCACAGCGCCGAAGCGGTGCCGCTCGCGCGCGCCCTGGTCCGTTCGGCGCTCGCGCACGTGGAGGAGAGCACCCACAGCGAGACGGCGGAGCTGCTCACCGCCGAGCTGGTCGCCAACGCCATCCAGCACACCGGCGGCGACCATCCGATCGAGCTGGTCGTGGTGCTGCTCCCGACCGGCTGTCAGGTCGAGGTGCACGACGGCGACCCGGCGCCGCCGGGCAATCTCTCGCAGCCGGGCGACATGCCGGACCCCTGGGAGGAGGACGGCCGCGGCCTGCTGCTGATCAGCACCCTCAGCTCGGCCTGCGGTCACCGCGCCACGGACCAGGGCAAGGCGGTCTGGTTCACCCTGCCCGCGGTCTGAGATCCGCCCCCGGCCCGCCCCGTCACTCCGCTACGGACTCCCGGCCCAGCGTCGCCACCAGTACGGCCTTGATGGTGTGCAGCCGGTTCTCGGCCTCGTCGAAGACGACCGCGTGTGCCGACTCGAACACCTCGTCCGTGACTTCCAGCTCGGTCAGCCCGTGCCGCTCGTGGATCTCGCGGCCGACCGCGGTGCCCAGGTCGTGGAAGGCCGGCAGGCAGTGCAGGAATTTCACCCCGGGGTTGCCGGTGGCGCGCAGCACGTCCATCGTCACGGCGTACGGCCCCAGGGCCGCGATCCGCTCGTCCCAGACCTCCTTGGGCTCCCCCATCGACACCCAGACGTCGGTGGCCACGAAATCGGCGCCCGCGACTCCCTCGGCGACCTCCTCGGTGAGCGTGAGCCGGGCGCCGCTGGCTGCCGCCGCGGTCTCGGCCAGCGCCCGGATCTCCTCGCTCGGCCAGTAGGCGCGCGGCGCGACGATCCGTACGTCCATCCCGAGCAGGGCGCCGGTGACCAGGTACGAGTTGCCCATGTTGAAGCGGGCGTCCCCCAGATAGGCGAAAGCGACCTCGGTCAGCGGCTTGTCGGTGTGCTCGGTCATGGTGAGCACGTCGGCGAGCATCTGGGTGGGGTGCCAGTCGTCCGTGAGCCCGTTGAAGACGGGGACCCCCGCATACGCGGCCAGCTCCTCGACCGTCGCCTGCGCGTCCCCCCGGAACTCGATGCCGTCGAACATCCGGCCGAGCACGCGGGCGGTGTCCTTGGCCGACTCCTTCTTGCCGATGTGCGAGCCCGCCGGGTCGATGTACGTCGTGGAGGCGCCCTGATCGGCGGCGGCCACCTCGAAGGCGCAGCGCGTCCGGGTCGACGCCTTCTCGAAGATCAGCGCGATGTTCTTCCCGCGCAGCCGCTGGACCTCGGTACCCGCCTTCTTCGCCGCCTTGAGTTCCGCGGCCAGATCGATCAGACCGCGGAACTCCTCGGCCGTGAAGTCCAGCTCCTTGAGGAAGTGGCGGCCTTCGAGGTGTATCGCCATGTTGGCTGCTCCCGGAGCGCGTGAGGGTGAGGGAAGAACAAATGGAGCCGTAACTATATACGATGCCCTGTATTGCTATACAGTCCTGGTCGGCCCGATCCGGGCGAAAGTGCCCAGGTCCGCTCGGACAAGGCCGCCCGGACAGGACCTACGCGGCGTCCCGCTCCACCGGGCAGCTCATGCACCGGGGCCCGCCCCGCCCCCGGCCCAGCTCGCCGCCGGGGATCTCGATCACCTCGATGCCCTGCTCGCGCAGATGGCTGTTGGTGGTGACGTTGCGCTCGTACGCGACGACCACCCCGGGCTCGACGGCGAGCACGTTGCAGCCGTCGTCCCACTGCTCGCGCGCGGCCGAGTGCACGTCCTGCGTGGCGGTCAGCACCCGGATCGCGTCCAGGCCCAGCGCCGCCGCGATGGCCCGGTGCATGTGCTCGGGCGGATGGTCGGTGACCTTCAGCTCCTGGCCGTCGGCGCCCGGTTCGATGGTGTAGGAGCGGAGCATGCCGAGCCCCGCGTACTGGGTGAAGGTGTGGTCGTCGACCATCGTCATCACCGTGTCGAGATGCATGAACGCCCGCCGCTTGGGCATGTCGAGCGCCACGATCGTGGTGGCGGAACCCGCCGCGAAGAGGCCGCGCGCGAGCATCTCGACCGCCTGCGGGGTGGTGCGCTCGCTCATCCCGATCAGCACGGCGCCCGCGCCGATGACCAGGACATCGCCGCCCTCGATGGTGGAGGGGTAGTCGTCCTGTCCTTCGGACCAGTGGTGGAACTCGCCCGCCGGCGCTCCGGCGAAGAGCGGATGGTGCTTGTAGATGGCCTCGAAGTGCACGGTCTCGCGCTGTCTCGCGGGCCAGCGCATCGCGTTGATGGAGACTCCGTCGTAGATCCAGGCGGAGGTGTCCCGGGTGAAGAGGTGGTTGGGCAGCGGGTCGAGCAGGAAGTCGTCGAGGTCCATCACATGGAAGCGGACCGAGGTCGGTTCCGTGTGCCGCTCCAGGAAGTCCCGTTTGGTCATCCCCCCGACCAGCGCCTCCACCAGCTCGGCCGTGGGCAGCTTGTCGAAGACCTCCCGGAGATGGCCGGTGGCGAGCGGGCCGTACTCCTTCTCGTGGAAGACCCGGTCCAGTACCAGCCCGCGCGCGACCGGCAGTTCCAGCGACTCGCGGAGCAGATCGCCGAAGAGATGGACCCGCACCCCTCGGTCGCGCAGCACGGCGGCGAAGGCGTCGTGCTCCTCCTGCGCGCGGCGGACCCAGAGCACGTCGTCGAAGAGCAACGCGTCCTTGTTGCCCGGAGTGAGCCTCTTCAGCTCCAGATCGGGGCGGTGCAGTATGACGCGGCGCAGCCGCCCGGTCTCGGAGTTCACCTGGAATCCCATGCCCCCATCGTGGCGCGATCGCCCCGGGAGCACCACCGTCACTCTTGGCCAGACAGCGGGCGGCACGGTCGGGGCGGTCAGGCCGTCGGCGGCGCGGTCAGCGCCGTCAGCTCCGCCGTCCCGGCGGGCCCCACCCGGCAGCAGCCGCCGACCAGGCGGGCCCCGGACGCGCTCCAGGACCGCACCCGGCCCGGGTCGAACCCGGGCCGCCCGCGCCACTCCCGGGCCGCCGCGTCCCACTTCTCCCCGCTGTTCGGGTAGACGACGACGGGCTTGCCCGTCACCGAGGCGGCGATCTCCACGGCACGGTCCACATCGCCGGGCTCACAGCAGTTGACGCCCACGGCGATGACCTGGTCGACCCCGGCGGCCGGCGCGAACGCCTCGGCCAGCGGCTGACCCGCGCGGGTGTGCTCGCCCGCGATGGAGTACGAGAGCCACACCGGTACGCCGCACCCCTCGACGGCCCGCAGCAGCGCCCGCGCCTCGTCCACGTCGGGCACGGTCTCCAGGGCGAGGACATCGGGACCCGCCGAGGCGAGGGCCTCGATCCTGGGCCGGTGGAAGCGCTCCAGCTCCGCCACCGGTACCCCGTAGCGCCCCCGGTACTCGCTGCCGTCCGCGAGCATCGCGCCATAGGGGCCGACCGAGGCGGCCACCCACACCTCCCGCTCCCCCGCGTCGGCCGCGCGGCGCGCCAGCTGCACGCTGCGCGCCAGCAGCGCGGTCGCCTCGTCGCGGGCGACGCCGCGCCGGGCGAAGCCCTCGTACGTCGCCTGGTAGCTGGAGGTGATGAGCACCCGCGCGCCCGCCCGCACGTACGCCGCGTGGGCGGCCTCTATCCGCTCGGGGCTGTCGACCAGGAGCCGGGCCGACCAGAGCGCGTCGGACAGATCACAGCCCTGGGCCACGAGCTGGTTGGAGAGACCGCCGTCGAGGACGACGGTCTCCTCGGCGAGGACGTCGGCGAGGGCGCGGACGGGCTTCACGGCTGCTCCGGTACTCGGTGCCCGGTGTCCCGGCCGCTCGGCGCACCCGGGACACCGGAGACGGCATCACTTCCCCGGCCAGTCTCGCAGGCACCGCTCCCGGCGGAGTCGGACCGAACTCAGCCGAGCTGGGACTGCACCTGGGCGGAGATCAGCTCCAGCTGGTCGAGGTCGTCGAGATCCATCACCTGGAGATAGATCCGCGACGAACCGACGGCGGCGTAGCGGCCGATCTTGTCGACCACCTCGGCGGGCGAGCCCGCGAGCCCGTTCTCCTTCAGCTCCGCCACCTCCCGGCCCAGGACCGCCGCGCGCCGGGCCACCTCCGCGTCGTCCTTGCCCACGCAGACCACCAGCGCGTTCGAGTACACGAGGTCGTCCGCCGCGCGCCCGGCCGACTCGGCCGCGGCCCGCACCCGGCCGAACTGCCGCTCGGTGTCCTCGACCGAGGCGAACGGGATGTTGAACTCGTCGGCGTACTGCGCGGCGAGCCGAGGGGTGCGCGTCGCGCCGTGTCCGCCGATCAGGACCGGCACCTTGGACTGTGCGGGCTTGGGCAGCGCGGGCGAGTCGGTGAGCTGGTAGTGCGTGCCGCGGTGGGTGAAGGTCTCGCCGACCTCCGTGGCCCACAGCCCGGTCACGATGGCCAGTTGCTCCTCCAGCCGGGCGAACTTCTCCTTGGGGAAGGGGATCCCGTACGCCGTGTGCTCCTCCTCGAACCACCCCGCGCCGAGTCCCAGCTCGACCCGGCCGCCCGACATCTGGTCCACCTGCGCGACCTGGATGGCCAGCACCCCCGGCAGCCGGAACGTCCCGGCGGTCATCAGGGTGCCGAGCCGGATCCGCTTGGTCTCCCGCGCCAGCCCGGCCAGGGTGATCCAGGCGTCCGTCGGCCCCGGCAGACCGTCGACGGAGCCCATCTTCACAAAATGATCAGAGCGGAAAAAGGCATCGAAGCCAAGCTCCTCGGTGGCCCTGGCCACGGTCAGCAGCGTGTCGTAGCTCGCCCCTTGCTGGGGCTCGGTGAAGATTCGAAGATCCATGGCTCCATCCTGCACCTTCGCCCCGCTCTCCTCGGCACCCTCCCGTCGGGGCGGATCTCACAGCGGCCCCACCGGCGAGTCCGCGGCGCCGTCCCGCTCGCGCACCCAGCGCCGCTCCAGCGCCCCGCCCCAGTCCGGGTGGCGCTCCCGCTCCCGCTCGCGGTCGCGCTCCTGTGTCATGAGCCTGCGCAGCATCGCGCCCACCTGGTCGCCGGACTCGTCGGCCGCGTCGATCGCCTCCATGCACTGCCAGTACAGCCCCTCCTCGTCCGTGTCGCACGCCACCGCGACCAGCGCGATCCCCACCTCGCCCAGCAGCGCGGCCAGCGCGCCGAGCGCCGCCCGCACATCGGGCACTCCCGAGAGCCTGCGCGCCCGTATCCCCCCTTCGGTCAGACCCGGTTGGTCCGGCCGCCCGCAGCCGCGCCCGCTCGCCTCGCACAGCTCCCGCGCCTCGCCCCGCAACTCCGCCGGTCCGCCCGTCGCCAGATGGTGGCCGATCGCCCGCGCGAGGGCCTGCGCCTGCCACGCCTCCGTGAGGACCTCCAGCGCCTCCGTGCTTCCCGCCAGGGCATGGCGGCTCACCCCGATGAGCCGTTCCGCATTCATCCGCTGCCCCTCTTCGTACGACAATCCTGCCCACCAACTCCCACTACCCAGAGTGAGGGAACGGCGACAGAAAGGCCAGAGCATTGCGGAAATCTGTGGACAGCTGACTCGTTGTGCATAACTCACTCACTCCGCAGAGTGACGATCAGGCGGGATCCGGGCGCTCCTCGGGCCCCTTGACGGGGAAGCGGACCTCATTCCGCTCCAGCTTCGCGGCGAGCGCCGTCAGCGGGTCGACGTCCAGTACCGCGCAGAACTGCAGGAGGTAGGCGAGCACGTCCGCGACCTCGTCCCGTACCCGGTGAGCCGTCTCCGGGTCCGCCATCACGCGCGCGGACTGCTCCGGCGTCAACCACTGGAAGATCTCCAGCAGTTCGGACGCCTCGACGCTCAGCGCCGCCGCCAGGTTCTTGGGGGTGTGGTACCGCTCCCAGTCGCGGGCCGCCGCGAACTCGGCCAACCGCCGCTGGAGCCCGGCCATATCCATGTCCGTGGCGGCCATGTCCGTGTCCGTGGCAGCCATGTCTGTGTCCATGTCCGTGTCGATGTCGGTATCAAGATCGGTGTCGGTATCAAGATCGGTGTCGGTATCAAGATCGGTGTCGGTATCAAGATCGGTGTCGGTGTCGGTGTCGGTATCAAGATCGGTGTCGGTGTCGGTGTCGATGTTCTTGTCCTTCACGGGGTCAGGTCTACCACCGTCGCCCCGGCGGTCCCCCGCGCGCACGAGGCGTCCGCGACCGTCCCCACCAGCCGCAGGCCGCCCTCCGCGCAGACCCCGGCCGCCAGCGTGATCAGCTCCCGCGTCTGCCGCCGGTCCATACCGCGGTCGAATCCGTCGGCGAGCACGGTCAGGGAGCGCAGCGCCGGGTCCACCTCGACGGGCCCGCCCGGCCCGAGCAGGCCGGGCACGCCGGCTCCGGCGAGCAGCACGAGCGCCAGCGCCAGATAGCGCAACTCGCCCTCGCCCAGCCGCTCCAGCGGGGTCGCGGCCCGCACGCCGGAGTCGTCCCGGGCGAGCAGCGCCCGTACCGTACCGTCGGCGAGCCGCTGCACGGCCAGTTCGGTGACCGGGCCCGCGCAGCCCGCCCGCGCGGCCGCCGCCAGCCGCGCCCGGAGCCCGCCGTGCGGGTCGCGGGCCCGGCCGAGGAGGCGGTCGAGGACGGCGGGCAGGTTCTCGCAGCCGCGGCCGAGGCGCTCGCGCCCCGCGGCCACCGGCCGCCGCATGAGCTGTGGCTGCGGGTCGCAGACCAGGACGGAGCGCAGCGCGAGCACCGTCTGTTCCGCGGCGGCGAGCACCCGCAGCTGGCCCTCGGTGCGGCCCGCCACCCGCAGCGGCAGCAGCGCCGTGGCGAGCCGGTCGTCGGGCAGCGGCGCGCGGGTCACGGGGACGGCGCCCGCCGTGTGCCAGGCCGCCTGGACCGTGGGGCGCCCGGGATCGCGCAACGCCGTGGCCAGCAGGGTCTGCCCGCCGCCGGTCAGCCGCTCGCCGACGATGCGCAGTTCGGGCTCGGCCTGGACCGCGAGGTCGAGCCGTACGGGACCGGCGGGCCCGTCGACGGTACAACCGATCCGAAATCCGCGCCGGCCCTGCGCGTCGGCGGCGGCCCGCTCCGGGACACAGGCCGCCGCGTCCTGGAACGCCTCCCGCAGCGGGGCGCCCGCGCCGAGCCGGGCGAGCGACTCGTACGCGCGCAGCGCCGTGGTCTTGCCGCTGCCGCTCGCCCCGGTGAAGAGCGTCATCGGGCCCAGCGGGAAGGCCGCTCCGCGGTGCGAGGTGAAGGCGGAGAGCCGCAGCTCGGTGACGGCGGGACGGGTACGGGAAGGTTCCATGGCCGGACCGTATGCGGCCACCCGGGCGCCGAACCGTTCCTGCCGAGCCCGCTTCCCACCTTCGGGGGACGGCCCGGAACACGGCGCGACAGCGCCGCGAGGCACCGCACCGCCCGGCACGAACGCCGGTCAGGGCAGCGTGTCCTCGGGCGTCCCGTCCACCTCCGTACCGTCGGGCGCGAGCAGGAAGACGTTCTTGTCGACCCGGTGCATCGCGCTGCCCAGGCCGAAGACGACACCGCTGCTGAAGTCCAGGATCCGTTTGGCCACATCGGGCTCGGCGCTGGTCAGATCGAGGAGCACGGGGATCTCGGCGAGCAGGTGGTCGGCGACCTCCCGCGCGTCGCCGAACACCTGCACCCGCAGCACGATGAACCGCCGGTTCTCCGCCGGGTACTCCGGGACGGCCCGGTGGTCGACCCGTGAGGGCCATTCGTCGCGGCCCCGCAGGGGCACGACCTGGGCCAGACCCTCCCACTGCTCGTCGGTGGCGTCGTACCTGTCGTACCTGCTCACCGGACCACCTCGCCCGCACACTGTGTCTGCATCCGGACATCCTCCCGTCCCTCACCCGTTCGGCCCATCAGCGACACGGCCCGAGCGGCGATCGGCTTCGGTCGTGCCGCTCGGACCCGGACCGGCCCCCGGCCGCCGTCAGCGGGCCGCCGGGTGTTCCCGCCGCACCTCCAGACCGGCCGGTGCCTCGATGTGCGCGGTGCCGTCGGCGTCCACGGAGACGTCCAGCCGGCCGCCGGCGACCGCAAGTCCCTCGACCTTCAGCGGCCGGTAGGGCTCCGCGAAAGCGGGCGCGACGGTCAGCGTACCGCCGGGCACATCGGCCGAGAGCCCCAGCGCCGACTGCAGCACGACGACCGACGAGGCCGCCGCCCACGCCTGCGGACGGCAGGACGCGGGGTACGGCGAGGGCACCGGGTCGCTCGCGGCGCCATGACCCGCGAACAGCTCGGGCAGCCGGGCGTCGAAGCCCGCGGAGGCCGTCAGCAGCCCCCCGGCGAGACTCGCGGCGGCGTCCGCGAACCCGGCCCTGGCCAGCCCGTGCACCGCGATCGCGGTGTCGTGCGGCCAGATGGAACCGATGTGGTAGCCGTACGGGTTGAACCCGACGGAGTCGCTGCTCAGGGTGCGCAGCCCGTGGCCCGAGTCGAGGTCGGGCGCGCTGAGCCGGGCGGCGAGCAGCGCGCTCTCGTCGTGGTCGAGCAGGCCCGTGCCGAGCAGATGGCCGAAGCCCGAGGTGACCGAGTCGACCGGCCTGCCGTCCCGGTCGAGGGCGACGGCCGGATACGGGCCGCGCTCGTCCTCCACCCAGAACCGGGCGCGGAAGCGGTCGCCGAGCCGCTCGGCCCACTCCTCCCACCGGTCGGCGTCCGGCCGTCCGAAGGCGCGCAGCAGCGCGGCGCCGCCGCGCGCCGCCTCGTACGCGTACGCCTGGACCTCGCACAGCGCGATCGGGGAGGCGGCGAGCCGGCCGTCGCGGTGCCGGATGGAGTCGCCCGAGTCCTTCCAGCCCTGGTTGGCCAGACCGCGCCCGGTCTGGTCGACGTACTTCAGGAAGCCGTCGGCGTCGGTGTCGCCCTGGGCGCGCATCCAGTCGAGCGCCGCCTCGGCCTGCGGCAGCAGCTGTTCGACCTGTTCGGGGGCGAGGCCCCAGCGCCAGGAGTCGTGCAGCAGCGTGATCCACAGCGGGGTGGCGTCGACCGTGCCGTAGTAGCAGGGCGGCAGGGAGAAGTTGTCGTCGAAGTTCTGGGTCGCCCTGCGCACCTCGTGCAGGATCTTGCCGGGCTGCTCCTCGGTGGCCGGGTCGGTCCTGGTGCCCTGGCGGCGGGCGAGCGTGCGCAGCGTACCGGCGGCCAGGCCGGTACCCAGGGGCAGCAGCATCCTGGCCGCCCAGAGGGAGTCACGGCCGAAGAGGGTGAGGAACCAGGGGGCGCCCGCGGCCAGGAACTGGTCGGCGGGGCGGCCCTCTTCCGCGGGGCCGGTCGGGTCGGTCAGCCGCAGCCGGTCCAGGTCCGCGACGGACTGGCTCAGCCACTGGTCGAAGCGCCGGTCGGCGCTGCGCAGGGCAGGGGCGCTCCAGGGGAGGGTGCCGACGGGGGGCGCCGGGAACTGGTCGCCGTCCGCATGAGAAGCGTCACAGCGCAGTACGGCGGTCCAGCTCTCGCCGGGCGCCAGTTCGATGTCGTACGCGAGGCGGCCGGATCCGGCGTCCAGGGCGGTCGGCCGGGGGGAGCTGGTCAGTGTGGCGGAGAAGGTGTCGCGGGTCCAGCCGAAGCCGTCGCCCGCGGCGTTGGGGGACGCGGGCAGGAGGTCGCACGCGTCGCCCTGCTTGACGCGCTCCATCGGGGCGAGGTCGGTGGTGGCGGTGACGACCATCCGGAAGGTGACGTCGCGGATGCCCGCGTTGCCGACTTCGAGGGTCTCCTCCAACTGCCCGGCGGTGAGCCGCCGGCGCCGGTGCAGGGTGAGCGCCGGGTCGGGCGTCGACTCGCCGAGGCCGCGCAGTACGGCGCGGAAGGCGGCGCGGTCCGCGCCGTCGAGTCCGCCCCTGGCGGGGGCGATGGCGATGCCGTCGGCCTCGACGGTCAGCCGGGCCAGCGCTCTGCTGTCGCCGTGGTAGAAGCCGTCGGCGCCCCCGTCGATCTGCCCGTCCGCGTGGGATACCGCGAAGCTCGGCGCGTACAGCGTCACACACGCGTCGTGCAGGAAGGGCTGGAGGCCCTCGGCCTGGGGGCCGGCCGCCGCTGCGACGGAGTTCATAACGTCGTGGGTCTTGACAGTAGTGGACAACAGAGCAGAACCTCTCAGTCATTGGAGCGTTCCAAGAACCCTAACGACGACTTCAGCTCGTTGACAATGGCATTGGAACGCTCCAATCAACTCGTCGTTTCACACGAACAACTCATCGCTTCACACGAACGGTTCCGGAGACAGTCATGCCCCGCCCCGCCGACAGCCCCGCGCCCAAAGCCGGTCCTGTGACCCTGGCCATGGTGGCGCGGCGGGCCGGGGTGTCCCCGCAGACCGTCTCGAACGCCCTGAACTCCCCCGGGCTGCTGCGCCCCGAGACGCTGGAGCGCGTCAGCCGCACCATCGACGAGATGGGCTACCGCCCGCACCGCGCCGCCCAGACCCTGCGCACCCGCTCCAGCAGGCTCATCGGGTACGGCATCCGCCCCACCGCCCCCGGGGCGCCCGCCCCGGTGATGGACCGCTTCCTGCACGCCCTGTCCCAGGCCGCCGACGAGGCCGGGTACCGGATCCTGCTGTTCGCCTCGCCGCCCGGCACCGCCAGCCTCGACGGCCACGAGGAACTCCTCGACCTGCACAGCGTCGACGGTTTCGTACTGAGCGGCACCGACAGGGGCGACCCGCGCCAGGCGTGGCTCGCCAAACGCGGGGTGCCGTTCGTGGGCTTCGGCCGGATGTGGTCGGGCCGGCAGATCGGCGACTGGGCCGATGTGGACGGCGCCTCGGGCACCGACGCGGCGGTCGAACACCTGGTGGCCCTCGGCCATCGCCGGATCGCCTTCCTCGGCTGGCCGCGCGGCTCCGGCGTCGGTGACGACCGCGCGGACGGCTGGCGGCGGGCCATGCGCCGGCACGAGCTGCCCGTACGCGGCCGACGGGCGCACAGCGTCGACGACATCGCCTCGGCCCGGCAGGCCGCGGGCCCGCTCCTCGACGCGGGCGCCACGGCCGTGGTCGCCGCCAGCGACGTGCTCGCCATGGGCTGCTACCAGGCGCTGCGCGAGCGCGGCGCCGTACCGGGCGAGGACGTCGCCGTCATCGGCTTCGACGACTCCCCCACCGCCGCGCTGCTCTCCCCCGGGCTGACCACGCTCGCCCAGCCGCTGGAGGCGGTGGGCCGCGAGTGCGTACGGCTGCTGCTGTCCCGGATGGCGACGCCCGGCGCCGCCCCCGAGCGCGTACTGCTCGAACCCACGCTCGCCGTACGCGACAGCACACCCCGCCTGCCGGGCGGCTGACAGCCGCGTACCGCCGACAGCCACCGAACCCTTCCGCACCACGCCCTCTCCAGGGCGACAGAGCCGCATTTCTCATCTTTCATGGAGGAACACATGGTCACCCGCACGGCCGTCGCCGCCCTCGCCACCTGCGCGGCGCTGCTGGCCGCCACCGGCTGCTCGTCCAGCTTCGACAGTGGCAAGGAGCCGGACCAGGACAAGGCCGCGAAGCAGAAACTGACGGTCCTGATCGCCACCTCGGGGGACGCCGAGACGCAGGCAGTCAAGGCGGCGACCGCCGCGTACGCCAAGGAGTCCGGCAACTCGGTCACCGTCGAGATCGCCAAGGACATGAACCAGCAGCTGGGCCAGGCCTTCGCCGGGCACAAGCCGCCGGACGTCTTCTACGTCAACTCCGACCAGTTCGCGAACTACGCCAAGGGCGGCTCGCTCTACCCGTACGGCGACCAGATATCCGACGCGGACGACTTCTCGGAGCAGCTGCGCACCTCCTTCTCGTACGACGGCAAGCTGGTGTGTCTGCCCAAGGACACCTCCACCCTCGGGCTCGCCATCAACACCGACCTGTGGAAGAAGGCCGGGCTGACGGAGAAGGACTACCCGAAGGACTGGGACCAGCTGAAGACCGTCGCGGCCAAGCTCACCGGCGGCGGCGTCACCGGTCTGGTCACCAGCGACGAGTTCCAGCGGCTCGGGGTCTTCATGAAGGAGGCGGGCGGCTGGATCACCGACGCGGACCAGAAGAAGATGACCGCCGACTCCGCCGCCAATGTGCGGGGCCTCACCTACGTCCAGTCCCTGCTGAAGTCCGGCTCGATGAAGTTCGCCAAGCAGGTCGACACCAGCTGGGGCGGCGAGGCGCTCGGCAAGGGCAAGGCCGCCATGACCATCGAGGGCAACTGGCTCGACGGCGGGATGAAGCTCGACTACCCCGACGTCGACTACGCCATCGCCCCGCTGCCCGCGGGCCCGGCCGGGCAGGGCACGCTCGCCTACAGCAACTGCTGGGGCGTGGCGCAGGACAGCAAGCACCGCGCCGCCGGTGTCGACCTGGTGAAGTACCTGACCTCCGCGAAGCAGCAGAACACCTTCGCCGACGCGTTCGGTGTGATGCCCTCGCGCACCAGCGCCCTCACGACGTACGCCGAGAAGCACCCCGCCGCCAAGGCGTGGGTGGACGGCAGCGCCTACGCGCAGGGCCCGGTGACCATCGCGGGCTTCGACAAGGTGCTGAGCCAGTTCAACACCGACCTCCAGTCGCTGCGCACCGCCGACCCGAAGAAGATCCTCGCCGACCTTCAGCGCAACGGCGAACAGGCGATCGCGAAGGGCAACTGAGCCCCCATGTCCCTGCGCACCACACGCTCGCGCGGTTCCGCCGCGCGCGGCGCCCCCCGATCGACCGGCGCACCGGGCGAACCTGACACGCCCGGCGCGACCGGTACGCCCCCGACGGCCCGCAACCGTGCCCCGCGCGCGGGCCGTCGGGGGGAAGGCGCCTGGGGCTGGCTGTTCGTCAGCCCCATGGTGATCATCCTCGGTCTCTTCCTGGTCCTGCCCATCCTGATGGCGCTCTGGGTCAGCCTGCTGCACTGGGACGGGCAGTCCAACCCGTTCGGCGGCCAGGCCGACTTCGTGGGCCTGGACAACTACCGGGCGCTGCTCACCCAGGACGGGCTCGACCGCACGCTCTTCGCGACCTCGCTGCGCAACAACGCGTACTACGTCCTGCTGACGGTGCCGCTCCAGACCCTGCTGGCGCTCGGGCTGGCGCTGATCGTCAACCAGAAGGTGCTGCGGGCCAGGGGCGCGCTGCGCACCACGTTCTTCTTCCCCTCGGTCACCAGCTCCATCGCCGTCTCGACGGTGTTCCTCTTCCTCTTCCAGGGCAGCGGGGCGGTCAACTCCCTGCTGTCCTGGATCGGGGTGAAGGGCCCGAACTGGTTCGCCGATCCGCGCGGGGTCCTCTCGCTGATCCTCGGCGATCTCGGCATCGTCGATCCCGAGAAGCCCGCCGGGGCGCTGGCCAACCACTCCTTCATGGGCCTGTCCTGGTTCGAGTGGCTCTCGGGCCCCTCGGTCGCGATGTGCACGATCATCCTGCTGGCCGTCTGGACCACCTCGGGCACCTTCATGCTGATCTTCCTCGCGGCGCTCCAGGACATCCCCCGCGAGCTGGAGGAGGCCGCCGCCCTGGAAGGGGTCAACCGCCGCCAGCTGCTGCGGTACGTGACGCTGCCCGCGCTGCGTCCCGTGCTGTTCCTGGTGCTCACCCTGGGGCTGATCTCCACCTGGCAGGTCTTCGACCAGGTGTACGTGATGGGGCAGGGCGCCCCGGGCAACACGACGCTGACGCCCGCGTTCCTGTCGTACTCCTCGGGCTTCGACAACGCGGACTTCGGCCAGGGCTCGGCGATCGCGTTCATCCTGCTCGCCCTGATCCTCTGTCTGACCGTGCTCCAGCGCTGGGTGCTGCGGGAACGCGGCGAGCGCACCGGGAGGAAGCGATGACCGCCACCGCCACGACCGAGGACCGGCGGGCCGCGCGGACCCGCCGCAAGGCCGCGCGCTCCGCCGCCCGACCGGTGCTGCCCCGCTTCCCCTCGCCCGCCAGGGTGCTCGGATACACCCTGGTGGTGGGGGTCGGGCTGCTCTATCTGCTGCCCTTCGCGATCCAGCTGGTCACCGGGTTCAAGACGGACCCGGACGCGGCGTCGCATCCGCTGTCGCTGCTGCCCGCCACCCCGACAACGGCCGCCTACCAGCGGCTGTTCGGGCTGAGCGAATCGGCGCAGGGGGTGCCCTTCCTGCGCTGGCTGTCCAACTCGGCGTTCGTGGCGGTGGTGGTGACCGCGGGCCGGGTGCTGTTCGACTCGATGGCCGGGTACGCGCTGGCGCGGCTGCGCTTCCGGGGCCGTTCGGTGCTGTTCGGCTTCGTGCTCGCGGTGATGGCGGTGCCGGGGGTGGCGCTGCTCATCCCGAAGTTCCTGGTGCTCAACACCTTCGGGATCTTCGACACGTACACCGCGATGATCGTGCCGCTGCTGGTGGACGCGGCGGGGATCTTCATCATGAAGCAGTTCTTCGAGTCGGTGCCGCGCGAGGTCGAGGAGGCCGCCCGGGTCGACGGGGCCGGGGTCTTCCGGATCTTCTGGTCGGTGGTGCTGCCGATGGCCAGACCGGCGCTGATCACGCTGACGATCCTGTCGTTCCAGGGGTCGTGGAACGAGTTCACCCACTTCCTGGTCGCCACCCAGTCCGGCCAGTACGAGACGCTCACCACGGGACTTGCCCGCTTCGTCTCCGGCGGGCTCGGCGGCGGCACCCAGTATCCGCTGAAGCTGGCGGCGGCGCTGCTGTCCACCCTGCCGGTCGCGGCGCTGTTCTTCTGCTTCCAGCGTTACTTCGTGAACGGGGCCAACTCCGGCGCCGTCAAGGAGTGACCAGGTCGGGCGGGCGGCGGACGCGATGGGAAACTTGACGCGTCCGCCGCCCCTCCGACGTCAAGGCGCCACCGTGCCGTTCCGCTCCGCCACCCGTACACCGGTGGCACCCCTGCTGCTCGCCCTCGCGCTCGCCCTCGCGCTCGCCCTGTCCGGGTGCGCGGAATCCGGCGCCCCCGAGGGCGCCCCCGCGACGAAGAGCCCGGCCGACTCCGACCGCCAGGTTCGGCAGCTGCCCGATCAGCCGTTCGACTACCAGCTCGGCGGCGCCTACCCCCCGCCCGAGGGGGTGCGTACGGTCGTCCGCGACCGGACGGCCGCCCCCGAGCCCGGCGCCTACAACATCTGCTACGTCAACGCGTACCAGACACAGCCGGACGAGGTGGGATGGTGGCGGAAGAACCATCCCGATCTGCTGCTGCGCGACGCCGACGGCGATCTGGTCGTCGACGAGGACTGGCAGGAACCGCTGCTGGACATCTCCACCGCCGGTCACCGTGAGCGGCTGGCCCGTATCGTCGGCGGCTGGTTCGACGGCTGCGCGAAGAAGGGGTTCGACGGGCTCGACTCGGACAACCTGGACTCGTATCTGCGCTCGGACGGCCTCCTCGACCGGAAGCAGGCGTCGGCCTTCGCCGAGCTGCTGGTGGCGCGGGCACACCGGGCCGGGCTGGCGATCGGCCAGAAGAACGCGGCGGACATGGCCCCCGTGGGCCACCGGCTGGGATTCGACTTCGCGATCGCGGAGGAGTGTGCGCGGTACGAGGAGTGCGCGGCCTACGCGGACGCCTACGACGACAAGGTGCTGGTGATCGAGTACCGCGGGGCGGATCTCACCGCGGCGTGCCGGGAGTGGGGCGAGCGGCTGCCGATCGTCCTGCGGGACCGTGATCTCGTACCGGCGGGGCGCTCCGGCCATGTGAACGAGCGCTGCTGACCCCCTCGCCAGGAACGGTCCCCCCGGGGTGCGCCGCGGGCGGGCCCCGGGGGTCCGGCTCAGGAGTCGCCGTCCGACGGCCCGCGCGCCGCCCGCAGCGCGTCGCGGCGTCGCTGCTCCTCGTCGAAGAGGTCGTTGAACCGCTGCGCCCCGGGGGGAAGTTCGGCGCAGTCGGCTCCGTCGTCGTCCTCGGAGATCAGCCCCTGTGCGAGCTGCTGCTGGTGCTGCACCATCACCGGCGGCTCGGGGTCGTGGTCGGAGGGGCGCGGCCCCTCCGGGCCGTCGGGGCCGATGCGGACCAGGCGTTCGACCCGGGCGACTCTGAAGCGGCGCCCCTCGACGGTCAGTTCGTCGCAGCGCTCGGCGTCGAGCCGGTCCGCCGCCGCCGAGTAGGGCGCGCGTTCGGCCGGGCCGAGCCGGCCCTTCCAGGGGATCATCACGCGCAACTTCATGGCCAGGGAGTCCCGCGCGTTCTGCGGGGTGACGGCGATCACGGTGGACTGGGGCCGCCAGTGCCCGCCGCCGTACTCGGTCGTCATGAACGAGGGCGGCAGCAGCACCCCTCCGGGATGCGTGTGCGCCGCGGTCAGCGCGTCCGCGCGTACGTCCTGCGGGACCGTGCCGGCCTTCGGCATCAGGGAGAGGAGTTCGACCTTCAGGATGCCCTCGGACATGCCCGTGGCGATGACCGGATCGAAGACGAACCCGGCGGCGGGGTCGGGGGCCCGGTGCGACTCGCCGGCCACCATGGGGTCCGGGTCGGTGGGGCGCGGCGGCTCGGGCCCGTCGGGGCCCGACCGTACGAAGCACTCCGCCCGCACCACCCGGTAGCGCGTGCCGAGCACGGTCATCTCGTCGGTCGTCTCCCACTCGGTGCGCTCCGCCGCGCTCATGCACTCCTGGTACGCGGACTCGTCACCGGCGCGCCTGCGCTCCTGGGCCAGCAGCCGGAACCGCGCACCCATGCTGTCGCGGGAGTCCTGCGGAGCCAGTCCGGAGAACGGCGAGACCAGCTCCCAGCCGCCCGCCTCGCGCTCCCGTACCACGCCGAAGACCGGACCACCCGCCGAAAGGATGTCCGGATACGCTTCGCGCGCCTGCCACGCCGCCACATCCGCCACCGCCTCGACCGGGCCGTCCGGGCCTGTCACCCGGATCGTGCGGTACGCGGGCACGTTCTCACCATGCTCAGCCATGCGCACCAGCATGCCCATGTGGACGGGGCGCACGGGGTGAATCGGCGGAAACAACAGCCGACCGCGTGACATGACCGCGTACTCGTACACACGTGTGAAATCGAAGCGGCTTCCGGGGCGCCGTGCCGGTCGCCGGGCGGGCTATCCCGGGCGCCGGGGCCAGCGGGGAAGCCTGAGCCCCCGGCGCCGCCGTTGGGGGAGCGCGGGTCCCGCGCCCCGGTAGGGCAGGCCCGTGCCCTCACCGCCCGTGCCCTCGGGGCCGGTTGCGGTGTCGGCGGGAGGGTGCAGCCCCTCCTTGTCGTAACGGGCGGTGGCGATGGTCTGCACCAGCTGTTCCTCGGTGAACTCCTCGGAGCCGCGTACATGCGGAACGAATCCGACCAGGACGCCGTCCTGTACGACCTCGGCGCGCAGCCCCATCACCGCGTCGATGTCCCAGATCGCCTCACCGCCGCCGATGAGCACGATCTGCACCCCGCACTGGTAGACGCCCAGATGGGCCAGGTGCGCCAGCACGCCCCGGGCACGCAGCGACGAGACGAGACGGCCGGCGCGTTCCTCATCCATCCGTGGCCATCTCCCTGCGCGGCGGCATTGGGGCTGATATGTCCTTCAGGGATTCATGGTAGGCCGATTTCCTGTACGGGCGCGCTTCCGCGCGACAACTGCGCGGGCACCCGGGTGTCCGCCCAGCCGCGCACCTCCGGCTCGTCCAGCGAGCGGACCCACAGGTCCACCAGGGCCACGGTCCGGTCGCCCGGCCAGGGGCCGACGCCCATGATGCGCATCCCCGCGCGCTCGGCGGCCTGGATGCCGACGTGGGAGTCCTCGACCGCGAGGGTCTCGGCGGGCTCGGCGCCGCAGAGCCGGGCGGCCGCGAGGTAGACGTCGGGGTGGGGTTTGGGCCTGATGGCGCCGTCCGGCACCACGACATGGCCGAAGTGGCGGAGCAGACCCGCGGTGCCGAGGCAGGATTCGACGACCTCCCTCGGGCAGTTGCTGGCGACCGCCAGCGGGGCGAACCGGGCGGCGTCCTCGACGAGTTCACGGGCGCCGGGCATGGTGACCGGGTTGTCGTCGACCAGCGCGCGGAAGTGCGCGAGCAGCCTGCCGGTCATCTCCTCGCCGAGTTCGGGCCGGCCGGCCTCCGTCGCCATGAGCAGACCGCATTCCGAGTAGTGCAGGCCCTTGGCGCGCTCGGCGAAACCGGGCGCGGGAGTGAATCCGTACTCCCGCAACGCGTGAATACGGGCGTCCTGCCAGTGGATTTCGGTGTCCATGAGAGTGCCGTCACAGTCGAAGACGATGGCGGCGGGGGTCCAGGAAAGGATGCGTTGAGCTGTCATCCGGTTCTTTTCCATTCGGGGAAAGCCCTGATCGCGGCAGCGCTGGCCGCCGCACCGGTGCGAAACACCGCGGGCGCGTCTGTGGTCACCCGCGGACATGCGGGTGGGATTCCAGGCGGGCACCGGCCTCTACGGAGAGCCTGTCGGGCGACCGCCGAAGAACATAACGATCACTACGCTAGGGAGCATCACTCAGGGCAGTCAAGCGATTGCCATTAGTGTCCCTATGTGTTTATTGGTAGCGCAGCGCGCCGAATGCCTTCTGTTCACCGCCCTGCAGAAAGCGGAAGACGCAGGTCGTGTGGTGCGGCACGCACAGAACTCGGGCGGGGGGCGCGTATTCGATGAAGCGCGCGGTTTTCAGCCGACCGGCGGTAGGCCGCATCAGCCTTCCCCCGCTTGCGAGGGCCGCCGCCTGCCGGGCCGCCTCCAGAACGATCATGCCGGGCAGGTGATCGGTGGCGTGATCGAAGAAGTAGGGGTGTCTCGGGTCGGCGGGTTCCACCAGGAGGGTGGCGCCGTCGGCCGCGATCATGACATCGTGCGCGCCGTTCACCCCGAGCCGGTGGGCCGCGGGCCGCACCGGCCGGGGTGCCGGGGCCGGCGCGCGCGGAGTCTCCCGCGCCGGCTCGCCGGTCCGCGCGCCCCCCGCCCGTACGGCGGCGTACCGCTCCGCGTCCAGGAACCGCGAGCCGCCGCCGGCCCGCGCGAAGACCACGCCACCGGCCCGGAAGGAGACCTGGAGCCGCAACCCGGTGACCTCGCCGCCCGGACCCCGGCGCACCCCGCCGACCAGCACACGACAGTCGACTCTGGTGGCGCCCGAGCGGGCCACGGGCTCGCCGCGCGGATCGGTCTCGAAGTACAGATCGGTGATCACCAGCCGGTCCGAGGGCGCCACCCCGAAGTACCGGAGGGGTACGTAGATGCCGAGCTGCCGCAGCGTCTCGACGATCATCAGCGGGCTGTGCAGATCGGCGCCGTCACGCGGGAATGTCGGATGCGACCGGGGCCAGGACGCCGCGGCCTCGAACCCGCCGCCCCGGGCCCGCCGTACGTCGGTCAGCAGCACCTCGGCCACGGAGTCGCGGTGGACCAGTTCGCGCGGGACGGTGCGCGACCAGGACAGCGGACGGACCCGGGCCGACCGGCCGCGCGGCCCGCCGTCCGGGGGCGTGTCACCCGCGGGTGTGCCACTCGCGGACACGCCGCCGACCGCTACACCATCCACCGATGCGTTCATACGATAAGCACAACTCAATTCACCCGACTGCGCACCCCAGCCCGGTTCGGCCAAAAGCGCTACATTGCGTGCTGTCAGTTAACGGAACGGCGATCCGGAGTACACGTGCAGGTGCGAGCGGCGCAGATGCGGGCGAAGGCGACGCGGAGGTTTCTGCTGGAGTCGGCGGCACGCCTGTTCGATGAAAGAGGCTATGCGGGCACCAGTATCAGCGATATCAGCGCACGGTCGGGACGCACCAGCGGAGCCATCTACTTCCATTACGCCAGCAAGGAGAATCTCGCCCTGGCCATTGTCGAGGAGCACTTCGCCACCTGGCCGAAGCTGATCGGCCGGTACGGATCCGCCGATCTGCCGGCGCTGGAGAAGATGGTCGCACTCAGTTTCGATGTGGCGCGGGCTTTCCGCGACGATGTCGTCACCCGTGCCGGAGCCAGGCTCTGGGCGGAGCGCGCCGCCATCGACGCCACTCTTCCCCGCCCCTTTGTCGGCTGGCTGGAGACGATTACCGAATTGCTCGAAGAGGCCCGCGCGGAAGGCCAGCTCGCCCCGGGCGTGCCGCCGGACGTGGCCGCGTACGGACTGGTGTGCGCCTTCTTCGGACTGCACACGGTCTCGGACGCCCTGGAGGGCCGCAGCCATATCGAGGAGGGGCTCCACGACCTCTGGCTCCTCCACCTCAACGCGCTCCAGCCGAACCCAGAACCGGAGGCGCTGCTGGCCCGGGTGCACGCGTACTGCGACCGGGAGGGCCCTCTGGGCCCGGCCGCCGCCCGGCCGGTCACCGCGCAGCAGGCCGCCACCGCGCAGCCCGTCGGCTGACGCGGCGGGCGCGCGTACCGTCCCCTGGCGGGGGATCTCCTCGCGGACCGCCCCCTCGGGGGACGATCTCCTCGCGGACGTACGCCCCCGGCCGTGCCTGCCGTCCGTCCGGCGGCGCCGAACTCGTGCCCCGCACCACCAGTTTGGGGTCGAGGACGGCCTCGACGATGTCGGTCTCGAAGAGCTGATGGAGCGTCAGCATGACTCCGAGGGTGCGGCTGCGGCCCGGGGCGAGCAGCCTGGCGGCGCTGTCGGGGCGGTACCCCGGCTCGTCGGCCGCGCGCAGCACGCGCCGCCGCGTCTCCTCGGCGGGTCCTGGCTGGTTGCGGAACACCAGGGAGACGAGGGCACGGGAGACTCCGACCCGCCGCGCGACGTCGGCCATCGTCGGGCGCCGCTTGCCGGGTGACTCCGCCACCGAGGCCCCCTCCCCTTCCGTGACTCGTCCTTGACTCGCCCATGAACCCTGGTGCCGCTCCCCGGAGAAGAGGCCGTAACCACACATTGACAGGACATATGGACGTGGACGATCGTACTGACAACTGGAGCGCGCCAATAGAGCGCGTCAGTTGAGCGCGTCAGTTGTTGGAGGTCCCCACACATGGCAGCCCTTGACGTCCTGACCAGGGGACGCGGCGGGCTCGACACCCACCCCACCGACCCTGTCTCCTCCCCCAACTGAGCCGCTCCGAAAGGGAGATCCCTCATGACTGTCCGCATTGGTGTGATCGGCACCGGCATGATCGGCCAGGACCACATCCGCCGACTGACCCATGTCGTCACCGGCACCCGGGTCACCGCCGTGTTCGACATCGACTCCGCCCGCGCCGAGGAGGTCGCCGCGTCGGTCGGCGCCCGCGCGCTGCCCAGCGGCGCCGAGGTCATCGGCGCGGCGGACGTCGACGCCGTCGTCGTCACCTCCTGGGGCCCGACCCACGCCGAGCACGTCCTCGGCGCCATCGCCGCGGGCAAGCCGGTCTTCTGCGAGAAGCCGCTGGCCACCACCGCCGAGGACTGTCTCAGGATCATCGAGGCGGAGACGGCCCATGGCACCCGGCTCGTCCAGGTCGGCTTCATGCGCCGGTACGACTCCGGCTACCGGGAGATGAGGAAGGTCATCGAGTCGGGCGGGATCGGCGAGCCGCTCATGGTGCACTGCGCCCACCGCAACGCGACGGCCCCCGCCTCCTACACCTCGGCGATGGCCGCGCAGGACACCGCCGTCCACGAGATCGACGTGCTGCGCTGGCTGCTGGACGACGAGATCCGCTCCGTACAGGTGCTGCGTCCGCGCCCGACCCGCAAGCGGCACGAGCACCTCCAGGACCCGCAGATCATGCTCATGGAGACCGCAGAGGGGGTCAGGATCGACCTGGAGGTCTTCGTCAACTGCCAGTACGGGTACGACATCCAGTGCGAGACCGTGGGCGAGGAGGGGCTGGTACGGCTGCCCGACCCGGCGGCCGTCGCGGTCCGCGGCCGTGGCCGCGACTCCACCGCGGTGCTCCAGGACTGGAAGGGCCGCTTCGAGAACGCCTTCGACACCGAGTTCCGCGAGTGGGCCGGGTCCGTGGCGAGCGGCACCGAGCCCACCGGGCCCTCGGCCTGGGACGGCTACGCCGCGACCGTCATCACGGACGCGCTCGTGGAATCCATGGAGTCCGGCGCGACCGTAGGGATCGAAGCCCTGGAGAAACGCCCCGCCTTCTATGGAGGAGCAGAGCGATGAGGATCGCCCTCGCCCCGTACCCGCTGCGCGCCCTGCCCAGCGGGGAGAGGGCGCGCACCGTCGCCGACCTGGGTTGTTCGTAGATCGGATTGTCCCCGCGCGACGCCTTCCGCGTCTTCGCCCGGGAGGAACGGGCGCGGTCCGGGTCGCACGGCCGGGGAGCCGTCGGCGTTCCTGCCGGTACGCGTGCCGAAGGAACTGGTCAGCTGAGACACTCACCACCGGATACCCGGTGGTACGGCGAGCCGGGGCGCTCCGTACGGTCGCCGCATGACGCATCTGACAGCGGCCGTCGTCCAGGCGGGCTCCCGGCTCTTCGACACACCCGGCGATCTCGGCAGGGCCCGGGACCTGATCCGCGAGGCGGCCGGCCGGGGAGCGGAGGTCATCGTGCTGCCCGAGGCGTTCCTCGGCGGCTATCCGAAGGGGCTGGACTTCGGTGTGACCGTCGGCAGCCGCACCGCGGAGGGGCGGGAGCTGTTCCGCCGCTACGCCGAGTCGGCCATCACGGTGCCCGGCCCTGAGACGGCGGAGCTGGGCGCGCTCACGCGTGAGCTGGGCTGCCACGCGGTGGTGGGCGCCGTGGAGCGCCGTGGTTCGACGCTGCACTGTGTCGCGCTGTTCTTCGGCCCCGAGGGGTTCCTCACCCACCACCGCAAGCTGATGCCGACCGCGGCGGAGCGGGTGATCTGGGGCACCGGTGACGGCTCCACGATGCCGGTGGTGGACACGGGCCGCGCCCGGCTGGGCGCGGCCATCTGCTGGGAGAACTACATGCCGCTGTTCCGCGCGGCGATGTACGCCAAGGGCGTCGACCTCTGGTGCGCGCCGACCGTGGACGACCGGGAGAACTGGCAGGCCACCATGTGCCACGTGGCCCTGGAGGGCCGCTGCTTCGTGCTGAGCGCCAACCAGTACCTGCGCCGCGCGGACCTTCCGGCCGACGTCCACCCCGTACAGGGCGACGCGCCGGACACCGTGCTGATCGGCGGCGGCAGCACCATCGTCTCCCCGCTGGGCGAGGTCCTGGCGGGACCGCTCAGGGACGGCGAGGGGATCCTCACGGCCGAACTCGACCTGGGCGATCTCGCCCGGGGCCGGTTCGACCT
This sequence comes from Streptomyces corynorhini, assembly GCF_003346515.1. Classification (GTDB taxonomy): domain Bacteria; phylum Actinomycetota; class Actinomycetes; order Streptomycetales; family Streptomycetaceae; genus Streptomyces; species Streptomyces corynorhini. The sequence goes on along the minus strand of NZ_QQNA01000094.1, from coordinate 13,698 downwards.
GGATGTGACCGGGCACTACGCCCGGCCCGACATCTTCACCCTGGAGGTGGACGAGACCGCCCGTGACGTGCGGTTCGCGGGATAACGCCTTCAGGGGTGACGCCGGGCCGGGCTCCGGCCGGACCTGCGGGAACCGTCAGTACGGGCCGTTGACGTTGTCGATCGAGCCGTACCTGGCGGCGGCGTAGTTGCACGCGGCGGTGATGTTGGCGACCGGGTCGTAGCTGTTCGTCGAGGTACCGGGCACGTGGTACGCCTGGAACGTGGGGTCGATGACCTGGAGGAGCCCCTTGGAGGGGGTGCCGGCGACCGCGTTGGAGTCCCAGTTGTTGATGGCCGCCGGGTTGCCGGAGGACTCGCGCATGATGTTGCGGTGGATCCCGTCGTAGGAGCCCGGGATCCCGCGCGCGGCCATGATGTCCAGCGACTCGCGGATCCAGCCGTCCAGGTTGTCGGAGTACGTCTTCAGCGCGGCGGGCTCGGCGTCGGCGACGGTCTGGGCGGCGATGGCGGTGCTCTTCCCGGTGCTGCTCTTCGCCGTGCTGCTCTTCGCGGTGCTGCTCTTCGCGGTGGCCGACTTGGTCGGCTTGGCCGCCTTCGTGGCGGACCCGAGGACCAGCTTCTGGCCGGGGAAGATCCGGGACGGGTCGCCACCGATGGCGCGCCGGTTGTCCTGGTAGAGCTTCTTCCAGCCGCCGGTCACGGAGTGCGCCTTCGCGATCTTGGACAGCGAGTCACCGGCGACGACGGAGTACGTCAGGGGGGCCTGGCGAGCGGCACCGGCGGTCGATGCCGACGCCCCGGCGGTGGCGTACCCGGCGGAGGGCGCCGCCTGGGCGGTGGTGGCCGCCAGCAGCGGGAGCGCGAGTACGGCGCCTCCCGCGCTCACGGCGACGACACCCCGGGCGAGCGGGCCGGTTCTGGGGCGGCGGTGCTTGGCCTTTGCGGACATGACGCGTTCCTCTCCGTCGCCTGCGAGGTGAGCTGTCGGGTTCGGGCAGGAGATGCCCGGTCGCGAGAAAAGACGACTTCACCCCAAGCCGGTCCAACCACTGGACCGGCGGCTTACCTGGGTCCCCCGCTCCTGCCGTACGTGTGTAGGTGTGGGTTTCCGGGCAGCGGCAGGATTCGGCGTTCTGTCCGGAGTGACGAGAACGTAAGCGAGAAGTCCCGGGGGAGACAAGCCCAGAATTCACAACGCGATGCGAGGGGTCATTGCAGCCGGGAAGATCGAAATTCATCTTCGGCCTCGGGGCGCCTCAACTCTCCTTTCCTGTGAGCCAGGTGAAGGAGAGAGCGCGAACCCTGAGCGATCTCCTGGGTGACGCATGTCACGCCTGCGGGCGCAACCTTGATCGCACAACACCACACAGAGGACGACAAGATGCCCGAATATCCCCATATCGACGCAAGGGTCAATAGGTATCAAAGCGCCCATATAACCGACAGGCACCCCACCCCGCGCACGGACGTCCCGTAGACGGTTTCCGGGCGGCGGGCCGTCGGAATTCAAGGCCCGATCCATGCCGGATACCTGTCGGATACCTGTTGGATCTATTTTGCCGAAGGAAAGATCGGCAACGCCGGAAAATCCATGGTGACGAATCGTCAATCGGAGAATTTCCGTTGATGCCGCGTCAGATATGCGGCGTCGGGTGCGAGAAGAGAGCGACCAGTTCGCGTTTCAGTACCTTGCCGCTGGGGCCGAGCGGGAATGTCTCGACGAACTACACCCGACGCGGGTACTTGTACGCGGCGACCCGCTCCTTGCACCAGGCCACGCTCGCCGCGGCGAGCGCCGGATCCGGCTCCGTGCCGGGCCGGGTACGCACGACCGCGCAGACCTCCTCCCCGTACACCTCGTCCGGGACTCCGATGCAGCGGCAGCCGAAGACCTCCTCGAACTCCTCCAGGACCGCGACCGGCAGCGCGGAACCGTGGGCGATCTCCTCGGCGCGCAACAACCCGTGCACCGGCACCGCGACGGCGCCGAGTGCGAGGACTCCGTAGTACACCATCGGGAAATGCGGTGTGTTGGGGAGCGGCAGCGCGATCCGGTCGCCGGGGCGCGTGCCGCGTTCCCGCAGGGCGGCGGCGTACTGGCGGGTGGCGTACCACAGTTCGGCGTAGCCGATCCGCCGGGACGCGTGCACGAGCGCGGTGTGTCCTGGGCGGCGCAGCGCGGACTCGGCGAGTACGGAGGCCAGTGTGGGACTCATGCCGCCCCGGTGGTCCGTGCGGCCAGCGACTGCTTGTCGGGCTTGCCCGCCCCGGTGAGCGGCAGGTCGTCGTGGAGGGTGAGTACGGCGGGACGCGCTTCGGCGACAGGACGGCGGCCACGTGGGCGGCGAGCCCGTCGGCGTCGGTGGTGGCGCCGGCCTTGAGCACCGCGGCGGCGTGCATGTGTTCCACCCGGTCCCGCAGCACATGAGCGCTCCCCCAGCGGGCCCGGCCACCGGCCGGGCCCGCTTTCGTGCGCGTGGCCAAAAACGCCCTCCGTGAGCCCCTTCCCGGGCTCTCCCGCAGGCTCTCCCGCGCACCTCTTTCGCGGGCGCACGCCCGATCCGGCCGCGTCACAGCGCGCGTCCGGCGGATCACGGCTGGTCAGCGGGGTCTGTGCTCATGAGAGCAAAAAAATCCACATGTGTTGCCGGGAGGTTAATTCCGGACCTACTGTCCCTCGCCAAGGACCACATCTGGAGGCCCACATGCGTATGAAGCGCATCTTCGGGATCTTTGTCGCGACATCCACACTCGCGTCGCTGGCCGCCTGCTCCGTCTCCACCACCCCCGGTGGCTCGGACAGCGGCGGCAAGAAGTCCAGCGGCACCCTGTCCATCGGCTTCAGCCAGGCGACTCAGCAGTCGCCCTTCTACGTACAGCTGCGCACCGGGGCCGAGCAGGCGGCCAAGAAGGCCGGGGCCAAGCTCAACTTCGCGGACGCCGGAGACGACGTCACGAAACAGAACAACGACATCCAGGACCTGATCACCCGCGGTGTCGACGTCCTGCTGATCAACCCCGTCGACCCCAAGGGCGTCAAGGCGGGCCTGGCCGCGGCCAAGGCCGCCGGCATCCCGGTGGTGACCGTCGACCGCCCGGTCCCCTCCGGCGCCGCCTCCCATGTCGGCCGCGACAACAAGGAGATGGGCCGGCTCGTCGGCGCGGAGGTCGCCAAGGCGCTCGGCGCTTCGGGCGGCAAGGTCATCGAGATCAAGGGCGACGCGGGCGGCGCGGTGGCCCGCGACCGCAGCGCCGGGTTCCACGAGGCCGTGGCCGCCAACAAGAAGATCAAGATCGTGGCGGGCCCCTACTGCGACTACATCCGCTCCAAGGCCGTCACCGCCATGCAGGACCTCCTCCAGACGAACCCCGACGTCAAGGCCGTCTACGCGCACAACGACGACATGGCCCTCGGCGCGCTCCAGGTGCTCAAGGAGAACAACCGCACCGACGTCAAGGTCGCCGGGGTCGACGGGCTGATGGAGGCCGTGAAGTCCATCGCGGCCGACGGTCCCTACCTCGCCACCGCGCTCAACGACCCGATCTCCCTGGGTGCCACCGCCGTGAGCACCGCGCTGGACGTCCAGGCGGGCAAGAAGGTCGCCGCCTCCGTCGACGCCGGAACCGGGCTCATCGACCGCGCCGACGCCGACACGTACACCGGCTCCACCACCTTCGCCCTCGCGGGCAAGGAATGACACCGCACCCCACCCCGCGAGCCGGATCCGACCGTGCGCCCGGCCCCGTCCGAGAAAGCGATACGAACATGCCGCAGACCATGCGAGCCGCCCTGCTGCACGCCCCGGGCGACATCCGCGTCGAGGAGGTTCCCGTACCGGAGCCCGCACCCCGCGAAGCGCTCGTGCGCGTCGCGGCCTGCGGGGTCTGCGGTTCGGACATACCCCGGATGCTGCGGCCGGGCGGCGCCTACCACCTCCCGCTGATCTGCGGCCACGAGTTCTCCGGCCATGTGGTGGCGCTCGGCGCGGAACTCGCCGCGGCCGGCACGGTCAAGGAGGGCGACCTCGTCGCCGTGCCGCCGCTGATCCCGTGCCGCCGCTGCGCGCCCTGCTCCCAGGGGCACTTCAGCCTCTGCGAGGACTACGACTACTTCGGCAGCCGACGGGCCGGCGCGTACGCCGAGTACGTCACCGTCCCCGAGGGCAACCTGATGGTCCTGCCCGCGGACCTCGACCCGCGCGCCGCCGCCATGCTCGACCCGGCCGCCATCGCCCTGCACGCCATCTGGCGCACCAAGCTGCGCACCGGCCACCGGGTCGCCGTCGTCGGCGCGGGCCCGATCGGCCTGTTCGCCGTCCAGTGGGCGCGGCTGGCCGGAGCGAGCGAGGTGCTCTCCATCGACGTGAGCGAGCAGAAGGCGGCGATGGCTCTGGAGGCCGGCGCCACCCACACCGCCACCACTCCCGAGCGGGCCACCGAACTCGCGGGCCCCGGATACGACGTGATCATCGAGTCCGCCGGGGTACCGGCCACCGCCGACCAGGCGGTCAGGCTCGCCGCCCGGCACGGGCAGGCCGTCTTCATCGGCATCCCGCACGACCCGGTCGTCCTGCCCAAGGCCACGTTCAGCAACTTCCTGCGCCGGGAGGTCACCCTGCACGGCGCCTGGAACTCCTTCTCGGCGCCCTTCCCGGGCGACGAGTGGCGCACCGCCGCCCGCGCGATGGGCGACGGTAGCCTCCGCTGGAAGTTCATGATCACTCACGAACTGGGGCTGGACGACGTGTCCTCGACCCTGCACCAGCTCGGCGAGCGGTCCATCTTCAGCTCCAAGGTCCTCTTCCTCCCGAACGGGACCCTCCCGAACGGGACTCCGCCGAACGGGACCCTGCCGAACGGAGACCGTCCGTGACCACCTCGCCGAACGGAGACCGTCCATGACCGCGCTCCTCGCCATCGACCTGGGGACCGAGAGCGCCCGCGTCGCCGTCTACAGCGCGGACGGCGAAGCGCTCGGGGTCAGCCAGAGCGGCTACCCGACCTCGTTCCCGCACCCCGGCCGGGCCGAGCAGAACCCGGAGGACTGGTGGCGCGCCGTGGTCACCGCGACCCGCGCCGCGCTCGCCGAGGCGGGCTCGCCCCCGGTGGCCGGTGTCGCCGTCGCCACCACCGCCTCGACGGTCGCCGTACTCGACGGCGCGGGCCGGCCGCTGCGTCCCGCGCTGCTCTGGATGGACAGCCGGGCCAGCGCCGAGTCCGAGCTGACGGGGCGCTCCGCCCACCCGGTCCTGCGCTACGCGGGCGGCTCCGACGCGGTCGAGTGGCTGGTGCCCAAGGCCATGTGGCTGGCCCGCCACGAGCCCGGCGTCTACCGGGCGGCCCGCCACATCACCGAAGCCGTCGACTATCTCGTGTGGCGGCTGACCGGCGAGTGGACCGGCTCGCGGATGAACGCCGTGTGCAAGTGGAACTACGATCCGCGCGGCGGCGGGCTGCCCGACGACCTGTACGCCGAGTTCGGCGTGCCCGATCTGCGGGACAAGCTGCCCGGCCGGATCGTCCCGGTGGGCGACCCGGTGGCGCCCGTGGGGGCGGCGGCCCGCGACGAACTCGGTATCACCGGCGGGGCCGTGGTGTGCGCCGGAGGCATCGACGCCCATCTCTCGCTGCTCGCCGTGGGCGGCGCGCGGCCGGGCCGGGTGTCGGTTGTCTCCGGCACGTCGACCGCGTTCGTCACCGAGATCGACGAGCCCGTGTTCCCGCCGACCGTCTGGGGCCCCTATCCGGACGCCCTGAACACCGGGCGGTGGCTGGTGGAGGGCGGTCAGGTCACCTCGGGGTCCGTGCTGACCTGGGCCGGAGAGCAGCTGCTCGGCAGGGACAGGTCCCAGTTGCCGGAGCTGATCGAGGAGGCGTCGGCGCTGGCGCCGTGCGCCCACGGGCTGATGGTCCTGGACTACTTCATGGGCAACCGCACCCCGCTGCGTGATCCGCGGCTGCGGGGCGCCGTCCTCGGGCTGACCCTGGGCAGCAGCCCGGCGCAGGTGTACCGGGCCGCGGTCGAGGGCGTCGCCTACGGCACCCGGCAGGTGCTCGAATCGTTCGTCGACGGCGGGATCGCCGTGGACGAGGTGTTCGTCTCGGGCGGTATCAGGCACAACCCGCTCTGGCTGCGGACCACCGCCGATGTCCTGGGCCGCCCGCTGCGGCTGGTCGGCGAGGACAATCTGACGCTGCGCGCGTGCGCGGTCGCCGCCGCCGCGGGCTCAGGCCAGGCCGCCTCGCTGGCCGAGGCCGCCGCGGGCTTCGCGCCGCGTGTGCGGATCGTGGAGCCCGACCCCACCCACCGCGACGCCCTGGAACGCGGCTACGCGGACTACCGCGCCGCCACCGAGGCCACCCGGGAGATCGCCCACCGGCTCAGCGCGCCGGACCGCTGGCCGGACCGTACGCCGGAGCGGCAGCCGGTCTGACCCGGGCACACGGACAAGGAGGTCCGGATGACCAACATCGAGGACGAGGCCCTGCTGTACCAGGTCGCCTCCCTGTACTACGAGCAGAACAGGACGCAGGAGCAGATCGGCGAGGAGCTGCACTTCACCCGCTGGAAGGTCGGCCGGCTGCTGGCCGAGGCCCGGCAGGCCGGGATCGTACGGATCGAGGTCGTCCACCCCAAGGCGCGGATGCGCGGCCTGGAGGACCGGCTGCGGGACGCCTTCGGGCTGCGCGACGCCGTCGTGGTCGCCGCCGACCGGGGCGACGACGAGGAGCGGCTGCGCGCCCGGGTCGCCGAGGCGGGGGCCGACTACCTCGCCCGGCTCCAGCCCGTACCCCGGCAGTTGGGCGTCTCCTGGGGCCGTACGCTGGACCTGCTCGCCGCCCGGCTCCACCCGGGGTGGGCGGCCGGGGTGCACGTCGTGCAGATCAACGGCGGGCTCAGCCGCTCCCGTACCCCCACCTCGGCGCAGGACATGGCGGGGCGGATCGCCCACCTCGCGCAGGGCACGCTCAGTGTGCTGCCCGTGCCGTCCATCGTGGAGCAGGAGGCCACGCGCCGGCTCCTCGAAGAGGACAGCGCCGTCGCCGATGTCCTGGCCCAGGCCGCGTCGGCGGACACGGTCCTGTTCAGTCCCGGCGGCATAGGGGCCGACTCCGTGCTGGTGGACTCCGGCTATCTGACGGCCGAGGACCTGGCGGGGCTGGCCGACGCCGGCGCGGTCGGCGATGTCGCGGGCCGGTTCATCGACGCGCGCGGCGCGATCGTGGACCGTGCGCTGGACGACCGCACCCTGGGCCTTCCGCTGGACCATCTGCGGCACAGCGCCGTGTCGGTGGCCGTCGTCTCCGGCGCCGCCAAACACGCGGTGTGCGCGGCGGTGGTCTCCAGTGGGCTGTGCAACACCCTCGTCACCGACCATCACACCGCGTCCCATCTGCTCAACCCGCCCTCGCGCGAGGAGCGATGAGCACGCGGAGCCCGGACATCCGGGAAGGAGGAGCCATGAGCCATCAAGGTACCGGCGGCGCGACACCGCGGCTGTCGATGCGCGGCATCGTCAAGCGTTTCCCCGGCACCCTCGCCAACGACGGCGCCGAACTGGTCGTGCACGCCGGGGAGACCCACTGTCTGCTCGGGGAGAACGGCGCGGGCAAGAGCACCCTGATGAAGATCCTCGCCGGTTCCTACCGGCCGGACGAGGGCGAGATCCTGCTCGACGGCGAACCGGTCGAACTGACCAGCCCGCAGGCGGGGATGGCCGCCGGTATCGCCGTGATCTACCAGGAGCTGGACCTCATACCGGATATGACGGTTGCTCAGAACCTGCTGCTCGGACACGCGCCCGCCCACGGTCCCTTCGTACGCCGCAAGGAGCGCGCCGAGCTGGCCCGTGCCGCCGTGGCCAGGGTCGGCGGCGAGTTCTCCGTCCACACTCCCGTACGCGATCTGCCGATCGCCGCGCAGCAGTTGACCGCCATCGCCAAGGCGCTGACCGCCGACGCGCGGGTCATCGTGATGGACGAGCCGTCGGCCACCCTCGGCGAGAGCGATCTGCGCAAGGTGTTCGAGGTGATCCGCTCGCTCACCGCGCAGGGCCGTTCCGTCATCTACATCTCGCACCGGCTCGACGAGGTCATGGAGATCGGTGACCGGGCCACGGTGATGCGCGACGGCCGGTCGGTCGCCGTGCGGGATCTGGCCACCACCACGGCCGACGAGCTGGTCGCCGACATGATCGGTACGACGGGGAAGCTCACCGGAACCACCGAACGGCCCCGCCCGCAGGGGCCGCCGCTGCTGGAGATCGGCTCCGTACGCAGTCCCGGGCTGATCGACGTCGCCGGGATCGAGGTGCGGGCCGGGGAGATCGTGGGGCTCGCGGGTCTCGGCGGCGCCGGGCGCACCACCCTGCTCAAGGCGCTGTTCGGGGACACCGGGGCGAGTGTCTCGGTCACCCTGGACGGCGAGGCCGTACGGCTGCGCAGCCCCGCCGCCGCCGTACGGGCCGGGCTGGCCCTGGTACCGGAGAGCCGCAAGGAACAGGGGCTGATGCCGGGTCTTTCGGTGGGCCGCAACGCCGCCGTCACCGCGCTCGGCAGGCCGCCCTGGCTGGCACCGCGCACGCTCGGCCGACGGCTGTCGGCACCGGTACTCGCCGACCTCGGGGTGCGGTTCTCCTCGGCGGACCAGCCCGTCGGCAAGCTGTCGGGCGGCAATCAGCAGAAGGTCGTCCTGGCCAAGTGGATCACCAAGGGCTCCGTCCGGGTCCTGCTGCTCGACGAACCCACGCGCGGGCTCGATGTCGGGGCCAAGGCCGATCTCTACCGCCAGGTGCGCCACCTCGCCGATCAGGGCGTGGCCGTCCTCCTCGCCAGCAGTGAGCTGGGCGAGCTGACCGCCAACGCCGACCGGATCTGGGTGCTGCACGAGGGCCGCAACGTGGCCTGCTTCGACCCCCGTACCACCGACGAGACCACCATCGCGCACACCGTCATCACCGGCGCGGTCCCGGCCGGGACGCGACCGGCCGAGGTGACGGCGACCGGCGCGACATCCACCGGAGCGACACCCCCTGGAGCACCCTCATGAGCACACCCACCACGGCGGCCGAGCCGACACCGGCCACCGACGACCGCGGCCCGGGGGCCGGATCCACCCGCCGGCGCGGCGCCGACCTCGTCGTCAAATTCAATCTGGTGCTGGTCTTCCTGGCGCTGTGCGTCGTCGCGACGCTGCTGGCACCGGAGTTCCTGACCACCCGCAACATGTCCAACCTGCTCCAGCAGTCCGCGCTGACCGGGATCGTCGCCGTCGGCATGACGCTGGTCATCCTCACCGCCGGGATCGATCTGTCGGTGGGAAGTGTGGCCGCCTTCGGCGGAATGACCGTCGCACTGCTGATCGACAAGGACATCAACTTCCTGCTGGCGATCGCCGCCAGCCTCGCCGCCGGCGCGCTGTTCGGCGCCGTCATGGGCGGGCTCTCCGCCTACCTGTCGCTGCCCGCGTTCATGACGACACTCGCCGGGCTCACCGCCATTCGCGGTCTGACGTATCTGCTCACCGACGGCGAGCCGGCCGGCGGCGACCTCCCGCACACCTTCCAGCTGCTGGGCGGCGGATTCATCGGCTACGTGCCGATCGTCGGCCTGATCTTCGTCGCCGTCGCCCTCGCCGCCGGGCTGCTCCTGCGGGGCACCACCTTCGGCGAGTACATCTACGCCGTCGGCAGCAACAAGGAGGCCGCCAGGCTCTCCGGTCTGCCGGTGCGCGGTGTGATCACCGCGGTGTTCGCGATCTCCGGGGCGCTCTCCGCGCTGGCCGGGGTGCTGCTCACCTCGCGGCTGACCATCGGCCAGCCCACCGCGTTCAGCGGGCTCGAACTCGACGCCATCGCCGCCGTCGTCCTCGGCGGGACCAACCTCTTCGGCGGCCGCGGCGGAGTGATGGGCACGTTCGTCGCCGTCCTGCTGCTGTCGGTCCTGCGCAACCTGTGCAATCTGATGGGCCTCGGATCGTTCTTCCAGATGGTCGTCACCGGACTGATCCTCGTGATCGCGCTCATCCTCAACATGCTGATCGAGAAGCGGGGTTCCCGTGCCTGACACCGACACCGACACTGACACCGTCGCGGCCGCCGCCCCGGCCGGGATCGCCACCGGCAACGCCGCGCTGCGGGCCTTCCTGCACGGTCTGCCCGGCGTCGACGAGGCCGGGGTGCACGCCCGGGTGGCCGACCTGGCGACCCGCTCGGTCAAGACCACCGCCAAGGCCCACGCCATCGATCTCGCGATCCGGATGGTCGACCTGACCACCCTGGAGGGCGCCGACACCCCCGGCAAGGTACGGGCGCTGGCCGCGAAGGCCCTGCTGCCCGATCCCGCCGACCGCGGTGTGCCGCCGGTGGCCGCCGTCTGCGTCTACCCCGACCTCGTCCCCGTCGCCGTACACGCCCTGCGGGGCAGCTCTGTCGGCGTCGCGTCGGTGGCGACGTCCTTCCCGGCGGGCCGCGCCCCGCTGGAGGCCCGGCTCCTCGACACCCGCGCCGCCGTCGCCGACGGGGCCACCGAGATCGACATGGTGATCGACCGGGGCGCGTTCCTGGCCGGTGACTACCGCAAGGTGTACGAGGAGATCGTCGCCGTCAAAGAGGTCTGTGCCCGCCCGGACGGCGAGCCCGCCCATCTGAAGGTGATCCTCGAAACCGGCGAACTGGCGGGCTACGACGACGTACGCCGCGCCTCCTGGCTCGCCATGCACGCAGGCGCCGACTTCATCAAGACCTCCACCGGCAAGGTCGCCCCGGCCGCCACGCCCGCCGTCACCCTGGTCATGCTCCAGGCCGTACGGGACTTCCGCGCCGCGACCGGGCGGCAGGTCGGCGTCAAGCCGGCCGGTGGCATCCGTACCACCAAGGACGCTCTGCGCAACCTCGTGCTGGTCAACGAGACCGCCGGGCCCGACTGGCTCGACCCGCGCTGGTTCCGTATCGGCGCCTCCAGCCTCCTCAACGACCTGCTGATGCAGCGGGCGAAGCTGACGACCGGCACCTACCCCGGTCCCGACTACTACTCCGCGGACTGAAAGGGACCAGGCACCCATGTCACCGACCACAGGCCCCGCCCCCGGCGGCCTCGTCTACGCGCCCGCGCCCGAGTCACGGGCGGCGGTGCGGCTGAAGTCCGCGTACGGACTCTTCGTCGACGGCGAGTTCACCGAACCCGGCGGACAGACCCTGACCACCGTCAACCCCGCCGACGAGCGACCGCTCGCCGAGGTGACCTCGGCCACCGAGGCGGAGCTGGACCGCGCGGTCGCGGCGGCCCGGCGCGCCTTCGAAGGAGTGTGGTCACGCACCAGCCCCTCGGAGCGGGGCAAGTACCTCTACCGGATCAGCCGGATCATCCAGGACCGCGCCCGTGAGCTGGCCGTGCTGGAATCCCTCGACAACGGCAAGCCCATCAAGGAGACCCGGGACGTCGACATCCCGCTGGCCGCCGCCCACTTCTTCTACTACGCGGGCTGGGCCGACAAACTGCCCTTCGCCGTGCCGGGCGCCCCCGCGCCCCGGCCGCTCGGTGTGGCCGCGCAGGTCATCCCGTGGAACTTCCCGCTGCTCATGCTGGCCTGGAAGATAGCCCCGGCCCTGGCCGCCGGGAACACGGTGGTCCTCAAACCCGCCGAGACCACCCCGCTGACCGCCCTGGTCTTCGCGGAGATCTGCCAGGAGGCGGAACTGCCGCCGGGCGTCGTCAACATCGTCACCGGCGCGGGCGACACCGGACGCGCCCTGGTCGCCCACCCCGGAGTGGACAAGGTGGCGTTCACCGGCTCCACCGGCGTCGGCCGGGAGATCGCCCGTACGGTCGCGGGCACCGCCAAGCGCGTCACCCTCGAACTCGGCGGCAAGGGCGCCAACATCGTCTACGCGGACGCGGCGCTCGACCAGGCGGTGGAAGGGATCGTCACCGGGATCTTCTTCAACCAGGGACACGTGTGCTGCGCCGGGTCGCGGCTCCTCGTCCAGGAGTCCGTCGCCGAGGAGGTCGTCGAGCGCCTGAAGGAACGGGTGTCCCGGCTGCGGCTCGGCGATCCGCTGGACAAGAACACCGACATCGGCGCCATCAACTCCGCCGCCCAGCTGGCCCGGATCCAGGACCTCGCGCGGGCGGGGCGCGACGAGGGCGGCGAGGAGTGGTCACCGGCCTGCGAACTGCCCGCACGCGGCTACTGGTTCGCGCCGACCGTCTTCACCGGCATCACCCAGGCACACCGGATCGCACGCGAGGAGATCTTCGGCCCGGTGCTCTCCGTACTGACGTTCCGCACGCCCGAGGAGGCCGTCGAGAAGGCGAACAACACACCGTACGGGCTGTCCGCCGGTGTCTGGACGGAGAAGGGCAGCCGGATGCTGTGGACCGCGAACCGGCTGCGCGCCGGGGTGATCTGGTCCAACACCTTCAACAAATTCGATCCCGCCAGCCCCTTCGGCGGCTACCGCGAGTCCGGTTACGGGCGCGAAGGCGGACGGCACGGACTGGAGGCTTACCTCAATGGCTGAACCGGCCACCACCCCCGACCGGGCGCCCGCGCGCCCTTCCCCGCCCGCACACACTCCCGTCCCCGCGCGGCTGCCGGTGCTCAAGACGTACAAGCTCTACGTGGGAGGCGCCTTCCCGCGTTCCGAGTCGGGCAGGAGCATCCCCGTGACCTCAGCCGACGGCGCCCACCTGGCCCACGCCGCGCTCGCCTCCCGCAAGGACGCCAGGGACGCGGTGGTCGCGGCCCGCGCCGCGTTCGGTCCGTGGGCGGCCCGCAGCGCGTACAACCGGGGCCAGATCCTCTACCGGATCGCCGAGATGATGGAGGGCCGCCGCGACCACTTCGTCCGCGCGACCGTGGACGCGCGGGGCGTCGCGCCGTCGCGGGCGCAGGACATCGTCTCGGCCGCCATCGACCGCTGGATCTACTACGCGGGCTGGACCGACAAGATCGCCCAGGTCCTGGGCACGGGGAACCCGGTCTCGGGTCCGTACGACAACAACTCGGCCCCCGAACCCACCGGCGTCGTCGCCGTCCTCGCCCCGCAGGACGCCCCGCTGCTCGGCCTGGTCGCGGTCCTCGCCCCGGTGATCGCGGCGGGCAACACGGCGGTGGTGGTGGCGAGCGAACGCGCCCCGCTGCCCGCCGTCGTCCTCGCCGAGGCGCTGGCCACCTCCGACCTGCCCGGCGGCGTCGTCAACATCCTCACCGGCCGCACGGCCGACCTGGCCCCCACACTCGCCGCGCACGCCGACGTCAACGCCGTCGACCTGGCCGGGGCGGGCGACCTGGCGACCGCACTGGAAACGGCGGCGGCGGCCACCCTGACCCGCGTACTGCGCCCGGACCCCCGCCCGGACTGGGAGACGCTGCCGGGCCTCGCCCGGATCACCCCGTTCCTGGAGACGAAGACGGTCTGGCAGGCCGCCGCAGTCCGGGCGGGGGTCCGGGCGCAGTACGCGGGTCAGGGTGGCCGCCGCCGCCGTTTCCAGTGCGGTCGCCAGGTCGCCCGCCCCGGCCAGGTCGACGGCGTTGACGTCGGCGTGCGCGGCGAGTGTGGGGGCCAGGTCGGCCGTGCGGCCGGTGAGGATGTTGACGACGCCGCCGGGCAGGTCGGAGGTGGCCAGCGCCTCGGCGAGGACGACGGCGGGCAGCGGGGCGCGTTCGCTCGCCACCACCACCGCCGTGTTGCC
>NZ_QQNA01000093.1 GCF_003346515.1 Streptomyces corynorhini | reverse complement strand
GCGGTGGAGGGAGGCGGAGTCATACGGATCCTCTCGTGAGGAAGACGGCCCGAGCGACGTGGGAGCGACAGCCGGGGGAGGGTGGGGGGAGCGCGAGGCGCGGGGGTGGCGGCTTCGGCGTGAGCCCGCGAGCGGTGCCACTTCAGGGAGGACGGCGGCCGTGACCCGCCCCGGACGTGGTGACCGTGCGAGCTGCCGCCGAGACGACCGTCGGCGTACGGTTCCAACGTTGTAACGTCGATGTGTCTCCACGGTCAACCCCTTGTCGTCAAGCGATTCGAGGAGCGTCCGGAGTGCTGACACCCTGCGCGGATCTGTGCATAATTCCGGGAGAACCAAGGTGATGGGAGCTGATCGGTGGCAGCGGTGACGCTCAAGGACGTGGCGCGGCGGGCAGGTGTGTCGATCAAGACCGTGTCCAACGTTGTACGCGACGCTCCACGGGTGTCGGAGGCCACGCGCGAGCGGGTGACGCGGGCCGTGCGCGAACTCGGCTACCGGCCCAACCCGTCGGCGCGCCGCCTGCGCACCGGGCACAGCGGTCTGATCGGCCTCGCCGTACCCGAGCTGACCATGCCCTACTTCGCGGAACTCGCCCATCACGTAAGGGCGGAGGCCGCGGCGCTCGGCCTCACCGTCCTCATCGAGGAGACGCTCGGCGACGCCACCGAGGAGCTGCGCCTGGCCACCGGTATCGGGGCCTCCCTGCTGGACGGCGTGATCCTCTCGCCGCTGCGGGTCGCCCCCGACGAACTCGCCTCCGTCGCCAGCGCGTTCCCCCTCGTCCTGCTCGGCGAACGCGGCTACGGCGGCGATCACGTCGTGGCCGACCACGTCCTGATCGACAACGTCGCCGCGGCGCGCGACGCCACCGCGCACCTCGCGGGTCTGGGCCGTACCCGCATCGCCGCCGTCGGCGTGGACCACAAGGGGTCCGAGACCAGCCGACAGCGCCTCCAGGGCTTCCAACTCGCCCTGCACGAGCAGGGGCTGACCTACGATCCGCGACTCGCGCCCAGGGTGACGGAGTTCGACCGCCGCAACGGACTGCTGGCGATGCGCGCCCTGATCTCGCTGCCCGCCGACGTACGGCCCGACGCGGTCTTCTGCTTCAGCGACATGCTGGCCCTCGGCGCGGGGCGGGCCCTGTACGAGGCGGGCCTGAGCATCCCCGAGGACGTCGCCGTGGTGGGCGTGGACGGCTCACAGGAGGCGCTCTACAGCACGCCTTCCCTCACCTCCGTGATCCCCGACAAAGCCGCGATCGCCTCCCTGGCCGTGAAGTGCCTGGCGACCCGCATCCGCGCCAAGGAGCCGCTGCCGTTCGAGGTCCACCTCGCGCCGTACTGGCTGGACGCCCGGGAGTCCACCGTCGGCGGGCGCCACCGGCTCTCCCCCTGACCGGCGCCCGCGCGGGCTACCGGTGACCGCCGTCGCTCCGCACGCCGCGAGGCGCGAACGCGATCCACGTCGTCGACGGGCGCATCGCGCACCCCGGCCCGGCTCCCGGAGACGCCGGGACCTTGCGGTACCACGCTCGACGGGGGATTCACCACGGTGAGGGACGTCGGCGGCATCGCTGCGGGGGTCGGCCCGAGTCGCCGCGTCCGGGATGGTCAGAGGGCCGCGGATGGGGAACCGACGGCCGACCGGCATGACCACGCGATCCCGGGGCCGCGCTCTCTCTCGCTGCTCTCCGACGGCCCCTCGGAGGTGCGCAAGAACGTCCGCGGGACATTCCGGCGCGGCGCGGACTTCATCGAGACGTGCGTCACCGGGGGAGTCGTGTCCACTCACGACCGGCTGACCGACACACAGTTCGGCGTCGAGGAGATCGCGGTCGCCGTCGAGGAAGCGGCTGCCCGCGGGACGCGTGTGACGGTGCACGCGCACGACAACGCGGGAATCCGCGACGCCGTCCGCGCCGGGGCGAAGCGCGTCAAGGTCGGCGTGGGCTCTGACCTCATCGGGCCCCACCAGCGGCTTCGCAGTCGGGAGAGCACACTTCGCTGACTCTGGTCGCCGCAACACGTGTCAACGCGGAGATCCTCCGCCTCGGCCACGAGACCGGCACCATCGGGGTCGGCCGGCTCGCGGATCTGACGGTGTGGTCGACCGGTCCCCTGGCGGATCCGGACGTGTTCGGCGATCCCGAACAGGCCGAGTGCGTCACCGAGGGCGGCGAACTCGTCAGCGTGCGCCGTATGCGCGGATGAACACGTGCACTCCGTCGGCGATGATCTCGCGTACCCGGCCGAGGTCGGCGACGGACGGGGTCGGGTGGTGGTTGTACGCGCGAAGCACGGTGAGTGCGATGAAGTGGTCGACCGCCAGGGCCGCGTCGTCGGCGTCGAGGAGTCCTCGGGAAGTGAAGTGCGTGATGCGTTCGGCGAAGGCTTCTTCAGGCTTCGCCATGGAGACATCAGCGTCGGACTCCGGTTCCTCTTGCCGGTGCCGGGCGACGAGAGCGAAGACCGCGGCGTAGTCCGCGGAACCGACCATCGTGGTGCCGATGTCACTCGCGGCAGCCGTCAGCGCAGCCTCCAATTCCGCCAGAGTCTCGATTGCCGCGTCATCGGCGAGGTAGCGCTCAAGCGTAAGGCCGGCGGAAGCGGCCAGGGACTCCGAGGCGTCGTGGAGGATGGCGAGGAACAGCCGTCGTTTGTCGCCGAAGTGGCTGTAGACAGTGGCCTTCGATACGCCGGCCCGAGCGGCGACCGTATCCATGGTGACCCGGTCGACTCCGTGCTGGAGGAAAAGCTCGCGACCAGCGTCGAGAATCGCCGCTTGCTTCCGGCCGGAGCGCGCACGCACCGGCTTCTTGGTTCCGGCAACACTCATCAGCTCCCTCTTTTCTGCCGCACTCTCCTGCCGCACTCTCCTGTCACGTCGACCAGACTACACCGTCCAGTTTTGTGAAAATGAACTACACGGTCTAGTTTATTTGTGTGACCTCCTCCTCCACACCCCGGCTCGCGCCGCAGCGCGTGAGCGACCGCCGCCTGGCCCTCATCAGCCTCGTCCTCGCGCTCGGGATGTTCATCACGCTCCTCGACACCACGATCGTCAACGTCGCCCTCGACCACCTGCGCACGACCTTCGACGCCACGGTGACGCAGACCCAGTGGATCGCCACGGGCTACCTGCTGGCGTTCGTCTCGGTGATTCCCGCCAGCGGATGGCTCTCGGAACGTTTCGGGGCCCGCCACGCGTGGCTCTTCGCGATCGTCGTCTTCCTCGTCGGATCCGCGCTCTGTGCTGTCGCCACCTCCCTGCCCCAACTCACCGTGTTCCGCGTGCTCCAGGGCATCGGCGGCGGGCTCGTGATGCCCGTCACCATGTCGATGGCGATGCGCGCCGCAGGACCGGAACGCATCGACCGCGCCACCGTCGCGGTCGCGCTGCCCGGTCTCCTCGGGCCCGTGCTGGGCTCGGTCCTGGGCGGAGCGATCGTGGAGTTCTGGAGCTGGCGCTGGCTCTTCTTCGTCAACGTGCCCGTATGCCTGGCCGCCCTCGTACTGGGGTGGTCGCTGCTCCCGAGGACTCCCAGGACGCCGGGTCACCGGTTCGACGCCGGCGGGTTCGCGCTTCTCACTCCCGGTGTCGTCGGCATCGCCTACGGCATCAGCGAAGCGGCCGGTCCGGGCGGGTTCGGCGCACCGGAAGCCTGGGGACCCTTGACGTGCGGGGTCGGACTGCTGGTCGCGTTCACCGTGTGGTCGCTGCGCGCGCCGCGGACGGCGCTCATCGACGTCCGGGTCTTCACGCGCCGCAGCTTCGGCGTCGGCAGCCTCATCACCTTCATGAGCGGGTTCTCCACCTACGCGCTGGCCTTCCTGCTCCCGCTCTATTACCAGCAGGTCCGAGACGAGACAGTGCTCCGCACCGGACTGCTTCTGATACCGACCGGCCTGGGCACGATGTGTTTCTTCCTCGGCCTGCGCAACCTGGCCAACAGAATCCAGGGTCGGCTCGTGGTCGCCGCCGGCGTGGCGCTGACCATGCTCGGCACACTCCCTTTCGCCCTCGTGGGAACCGACGGCCCCGGTCTGTGGCTGCTGGCGGGACAGTTCGCCCAAGGGCTGGGCTTCGCGGCGACGACCTTCCCCGTTCTCACACTCGCTATCGCCGGGCTGAGCTTCGAACAGGCCCCGCACGGCAGTGCGGCCTTCAGTGTGGTCCAGCGCGTCGGCGCGCCCTTCGGAGTCGCTGTCATCGCCGTTGTCCTGCAGAGCCTGCTCGACGACGCACATACACCTACGGCCGGGCTCGACGCTTTCGCCCGCACCTTCTGGTGGACCTTCGGCCTTGCCGCCGTCCCCCTCGCCCTCTCGATCCTCCTCCCCGCGGGTAAGAACGCGCCGGGCGAGGACGAGCACGCAACCGCCCCGCACTGACGAGCACCTGCCCGCAGGTCAGATCCTCGTCAGTGCGGGCTCCTGCTCCCGGTCCCCCCGCCGACCGGCTCGGACCCGGCGGACGACGCGGCGGCCGGACGCGGCGTACGACGCGGCGCGGGCAGCGAGCCCGAGCCGGCGACGCGATCATCGCGTAGCCCCGGCCCGGACGGCGTCGGGCCCGGAGAACGGCTCGCTGAGCCCCGCTCAGGCGCAGCGTCCCGAAGAAGTCCCACGGGCGCCGCCGCACCCCCTCCCGACCCGCTTTCGCGCAGGTCAGGCAGGGTGCGGCGGCACCCGCGTATCAGATGTCCCGGAAGATCTCGATCTGCGCGCCCACCGAGTTGAGCCGCTCCGCGAGGTCCTCGTAACCCCGGTTGATGACATAGACGTTCCGCAGCACGGACGTCCCCTCCGCCGCCATCATCGCCAGCAGCACGACCACGGCGGGGCGCAGCGCGGGCGGGCACATCATCTCGGCGGCGCGCCAGCGGGTGGGGCCCTCGACCAGGACGCGGTGGGGGTCGAGGAGTTGGAGGCGCCCGCCGAGGCGGTTGAGGTCGGTGAGGTAGATGGCGCGGTTGTCGTAGACCCAGTCGTGGATCAGGGTCTGCCCCTGCGCCACCGCGGCGATCGCCGCGAAGAACGGCACGTTGTCGATGTTCAGGCCGGGGAACGGCATCGGGTGGATCTTGTCGATCGGCGCCTCCAGCTTGGAGGGCCGTACGGTGAGATCGACCAGCCGCGTACGGCCGTTGTCGGCGCAGTACTCGGTCGTACGGTCGTGGTCGAGCCCCATCTCCTCCAGGACCGCCAGCTCGATCTCCAGGAACTCGATCGGTACGCGGCGGATCGTCAGCTGGGACTCGGTCACCACGGCGGCGGCGATCAGGCTCATCGCCTCGACCGGGTCCTCGGAGGGGGAGTAGTCCACATCGACGTCGATGGACGGCACGCCGTGCACGGTCAGGGTGGTCGTGCCGATGCCGTCGACCCGTACGCCCAGTGCTTCGAGGAAGAAGCACAGGTCCTGGACCATGTAGTTGGACGAGGCGTTGCGGATGACGGTCGTGCCGTCGTGGCGGGCGGCGGCCAGCAGCGCGTTCTCGGTGACGGTGTCGCCGCGTTCGGTCAGCACGATGGGGCGGTCCGGCGAGACCGAGTGGTCGACCTGGGCGTGGTAGAGGCCCTCGGTCGCCGCGATGTCCAGGCCGAAGCGGCGCAGCGCGATCATGTGCGGCTCGATGGTGCGCGTACCGAGGTCGCAGCCGCCCGCGTACGGCAGCCTGAAGGTGTCCATCCGGTGCAGCAGCGGACCGAGGAACATGATGATCGAACGGGTACGGCGGGCCGCCTCCGCGTCGATGGCCTCCATGTCCAGTTCGGCGGGCGGCACGATCTCCAGATCCACGCCGTCGTTGATCCAGCGGGTGCGGACCCCGATGGAGCCCAGCACCTCCAGCAGCCGGAAGACCTCCTCGATCCGCGCGACCCGGCGAAGTACCGTGCGGCCCTTGTTGAGCAGCGAGCCGCACAGCAGCGCCACACAGGCGTTCTTGCTCGTCTTGACGTCGATGGACCCGGACAGCCGGCGTCCGCCGACGACCCGCAGATGCATCGGCCCGGCGTAACCGAGCGACACGATCTCACTGTCGAGCGCCTCACCGATGCGCGCGATCATCTCAAGGCTGATGTTCTGATTGCCGCGCTCGATACGGTTCACGGCGCTCTGGCTGGTGGCCAGCGCCTCGGCGAGTTGACTCTGCGTCCAGCCCCGGTGCTGACGGGCGTCGCGGATGAGCTTGCCGATGCGTGCGAGGTAGTCGTCTTCCATGGCGTCAGATTATCTCATCGATGAGATAAGCGCCTTGCTGGGGTGGGGTGTCGGCGTGTCCCCACGTGTCCCCGCGTGCCCTTGCGTGTCCCCGCGTGTCCTCGCATGTCCCCGCGTGCCCTTGCGTGTCCCCACGTGTCCCACCGATCCTCGGCGCCCGGAGCCGCCTCGGCCATCGGTGCGCCGCCGAACGGGTGTCGCGCGCGGCGCGTCGCCGCTCCGGGGCGCGAGGTCGCCGCGGCCCGGGTGTCGCGAGTCTGTCGGGTGTCTGTCATCGGGGTGTCGGGCGGCCGGCGCCGGAGTGCCGGGCGGCCGTCGGGGCACGGCGCCGCGCCCCGACGGCCCGGCGCGGCCGGGCCCGGACATGACCGAGCGGCGGTCATGTACTAGAGTTATCTCGACATCGAGATATCTGCCGAGGGCGTACTGCGGCCGCCAATCGGTAAGGTTTACCTAACTAAGCCTTACCTTAGCGGATCGGCGAGGAGCCGTGGCGGCAGCATGACGTAGGTACGCGCACATTGATGAAGGAGACTGTCGTGTCGGCGAACAGCTTCGACGCCCGCAGCACGCTGCGGGTGGGCGACGAGTCGTACGAGATCTTCCGGCTGGACAAGGTCGAGGGCTCCGCGCGCCTCCCTTACAGCCTGAAGGTGCTGCTGGAGAACCTGCTCCGCACCGAGGACGGCGCGAACATCACCGCCGACCACATCCGCTCCGTCGGCTCCTGGGACTCCCAGGCCCAGCCGAGCCAGGAGATCCAGTTCACGCCCGCCCGCGTGATCATGCAGGACTTCACCGGCGTGCCCTGCGTCGTGGACCTCGCCACCATGCGTGAGGCCGTGAAGGAGCTGGGCGGCGACCCGGCGAAGATCAACCCGCTGGCCCCGGCCGAGCTGGTCATCGACCACTCCGTGATCGCCGACAAGTTCGGCACGCACGAGGCGTTCGCGCAGAACGTCGAGCTGGAGTACGGCCGCAACCGCGAGCGCTACCAGTTCCTGCGCTGGGGCCAGACCGCGTTCGACGAGTTCAAGGTCGTCCCGCCGGGCACCGGCATCGTCCACCAGGTCAACATCGAGCACCTGGCCCGTACGGTGATGGTCCGCGGCGGCCAGGCGTACCCCGACACCCTCGTCGGCACCGACTCGCACACCACCATGGTCAACGGCCTGGGCGTGCTGGGCTGGGGCGTCGGCGGCATCGAGGCCGAGGCCGCGATGCTCGGCCAGCCGGTCTCCATGCTCATCCCGCGCGTCGTCGGCTTCAAGCTGACCGGCGAGCTGCCGGCCGGCACCACCGCCACCGACCTGGTCCTCACGATCACCGAGATGCTGCGCAAGCACGGCGTCGTCGGCAAGTTCGTCGAGTTCTACGGTGAGGGCGTCGCCGCGACCTCCCTCGCCAACCGCGCCACCATCGGCAACATGTCGCCGGAGTTCGGCTCCACCGCCGCGATCTTCCCGATCGACGACGAGACCCTGAAGTACCTGCGCCTGACCGGCCGCAGCGACCAGCAGGTCGCCCTGGTCGAGGCGTACGCCAAGGAGCAGGGCCTCTGGCTCGACCCGGCCGCCGAGCCCGACTTCTCCGAGAAACTGGAGCTGGACCTCTCCACGGTCGTCCCCTCCATCGCCGGCCCGAAGCGCCCGCAGGACCGCATCATCCTGGCCGAGGCCAAGACGAAGTTCGCCGAGGACGTGCGCAACTACGTCTCCGAGGACGAGGAGGCGGGCAAGGAGTCCTTCCCGGCCTCCGACGCCCCCGCCTCCACCAACGGCGTACCGACCCGCCCGACCCTCGTCACGGCCCCCGACGGCTCGACGTACGAGATCGACCACGGCGCCGTCACCGTCGCCGCGATCACCTCCTGCACCAACACCTCGAACCCGTACGTCATGGTCGCCGCCGCGCTCGTGGCGAAGAAGGCGGTCGAGAAGGGCCTGTCCAGGAAGCCGTGGGTCAAGACCACGCTCGCCCCGGGCTCGAAGGTCGTCACCGACTACTTCGACAAGGCCGGTCTCACCCCCTACCTCGACAAGGTCGGCTTCAACCTCGTCGGCTACGGCTGCACCACCTGCATCGGCAACTCGGGCCCGCTGCCCGAGGAGGTCTCCAAGGCCGTCAACGAGCACGACCTCGCCGTCACCTCGGTGCTCTCCGGCAACCGTAACTTCGAGGGCCGGATCAACCCCGACGTCAAGATGAACTACCTGGCGTCGCCGCCGCTGGTCGTCGCGTACGCCCTCGCCGGCTCCATGAAGGTGGACATCACCCAGGACGCCCTGGGCGTGGACCAGGACGGCAAGCCGGTCTACCTCCAGGACATCTGGCCCACCGAGGCCGAGGTCAACGACGTGGTGGCCAACGCCATCGGCGAGGACATGTTCAACAAGTCCTACGCCGACGTGTTCGCGGGCGACGCCCAGTGGCAGGCGCTGCCGATCCCCACCGGCAACACCTTCGAGTGGGACCCGCAGTCCACCTACGTGCGCAAGCCCCCGTACTTCGAGGGCATGACCATGGAGACCACCCCGGTCGCGGACATCACCGGCGCCCGGGTGCTGGCCAAGCTGGGCGACTCGGTCACCACCGACCACATCTCCCCGGCCGGCGCCATCAAGGCCGACACCCCGGCGGGCACGTACCTCACCGAGCACGGCGTCGAGCGGCGCGACTTCAACAGCTACGGCTCGCGCCGCGGCAACCACGAGGTCATGATCCGCGGCACCTTCGCCAACATCCGCCTGCGCAACCAGATCGCGCCGGGCACCGAGGGCGGCTACACCCGCGACTTCACCGTCGACGGCGCGCCGGTCTCCTTCATCTACGACGCCTCGCGCAACTACATCGAGCAGGGCACCCCGCTGGTCGTCCTGGCCGGCAAGGAGTACGGCTCCGGCTCGTCCCGCGACTGGGCCGCCAAGGGCACCGCGCTGCTCGGCGTCAAGGCCGTCATCGCCGAGTCGTACGAGCGCATCCACCGCTCGAACCTCATCGGTATGGGCGTCCTCCCGCTCCAGTACCCGGAGGGCGCCTCGGCCCAGGCCCTCGGCCTCACCGGCGAGGAGACCTTCTCCGTCACCGGCGTCACCGAGCTGAACAACGGCAGCACCCCGCGCACGGTCAAGGTCACCACCGACACGGCCCCCGGCGAAGCCGGAAACGTACACCGCGAGTTCGACGCGGTCGTCCGCATCGACACCCCGGGCGAGGCGGACTACTACCGCAACGGCGGGATCATGCAGTACGTCCTGCGCAGCCTGATCCGTAAGTAGGCACGCGGACAGGGCGCATGACGCTGAACGGCCGAGGGCCGTGCGCGGGTCCTGGTTGGCGAGAAGTCGGCCTTGTCGTACGTTGCTCTGTGTAACCGTCCGGATGTACCATGCGGTCATCGTGCACTCGACCACCTTGTTGCGGAGGCAAGCATGGGACGTGCCTGGGAGGCGGACCGGTCCGCCTTATTCGCCCACCGGCTGGGAAAGTCGGCAAAGGAGTTAGGTAATTCCGACGGTTCCGACGAATGCCCGGACATCTGGCAGCTCGACAACGGTGATGTCGCCGTGATCGGCAGAGACCTCACCTCCGATTACGCTCGGCGACTTCCGGTGGGTGTCGCTCTGGCCGCGGACGAGCGACTGGTCGTCATTCCCGGCAACATGCTCCGCGCGGCGAAGCCGGATATCGCCGATGCTTGACCTGAGCGCACCGGCCCTTCTGCCCGAGCAGGGGGAGAGGCTTGTACGGGATGAATACAAACGGGAATTCCGGGAGCGGGATGCCGCGATTCAGGACCGGGACTCGTGGAAACTGGAGCGACGGCAGCACTTCGAGGAGCAGGGCAGCCCCAGCCGCGACGCACTCTCGCGAGGTGACTGGATGGAATCGCTGCGGCTCATGGAGGAGCGACGCGAGAAGCTTCTCTCCGCCGCGCAGGCCGATGAGCGTCGCAACTCCGCGTTTCACCGGGTCCGGGTGGTCGAGCAGCCGCTGACTCCCTATCTGCAGTGGGAGCTGAACTCGCTGCGGCAGCAGGCGGAGTGCGGAACACGGGTGCGTGTGGTCGGCGCCGAATTGGTTGCTCCGTCGGAGAGCGATGGCCTTCTTCCGGAATTGGTCATCCTCGGCGGCGACGTGCTGTACCAGGTTCTGTACACCGAATCCGGTGTTCCGAATGGTGCGATCCGCTATACCGACCCCGAGGTCATCGGCTGCTGGGAAAGCTACATCAGGGAACTCTACCGGGTGGGTGAGGACGTGATGAGCTACTTCCACCGCGAGGTGGCACACCTTCCCCCTCCGGTGATGAAGGCGGAATAGGCGATCAACGAGTCCAGTAGCGGCAAGAACTCCCCCGACAGGTCGAGGAACGACCTGTCGGGAGCTTCCCGTGATGTCGTACAAGCCGGAAGCGTCACCGGAGGAATTCACTTCCATGGGCACCACCCGCAGGGCGAGGGAGGATCCATGAGCCCCACACCACGGCAACTCCCCGCCGACGTGAGTCAATTCGTCAACCGCACTGACGAACTCGATCAGTTGAACGCGGTGCTGGCCGATACCGACGGTCGCCCGCTCGTCATCTCGGTCTGCGTCATCGCCGGAACCGCCGGTGCGGGGAAGACCTCGCTCGCGCTGCACTGGGCGCATCAGGTCCAGGAGCGCTTCCCCGACGGACAGCTTTACGTCAATCTGCGCGGGTACGACCCGGGAGAGCCCGTCACCGCCCAGGAGGCACTGCACCGCTTCCTGCCCGCCCTGGGCGTGGCTTCCGGATCCCTGCCGCAGGACCCCGAAGCCGCCGCCGCTCTGTACCGGTCACTGCTGGCTGATCGCCGGATGCTGATCGTCCTGGACAACGCCGCCACGGTCGGTCAGGTGCGTCCGCTGCTTCCCGGCGGCAAGGACTGCCTCGTGGTCGTGACCAGCCGGAGCCGGCTCGCCGGTCTGGCGGTCCGGGACGGGGCCCGCAGGCTGACACTCGGTACCCTGCCCCAGCCGGAGGCCGTCGCCCTGCTCCGTGCCGTCACCGCCGGGTACCGGCCGCAGGACGATACGGGCAAGCTCACCGAATTGGCCGGCCTGTGTGCCCGGCTGCCGCTGGCCTTGCGTATCGCGGCCGAACGCGCCGCCAGTCACCCGCATATGAGGCTGGACGACCTGATCGCGGACCTCCGTGACGAGAGCGCCCTGTGGGATGCCCTGAGCACAGGGGACGACGAGGAGGCCGAAGCGGTCCGTACGGTCTTCGCATGGTCCTACCGTGCTCTCTCCGACCGGGCGGCCCGGTTGTTCCGGCTGCTCGGCCTGCACCCGGGCCCGGAGTTCGGTCTCGACGCCGCCGCCGCCCTCGCTGCCTTACCGACCAGTCGGACCAGACAGCTGCTGGACTCGCTGGTAGGGGCTCATCTGCTGGAACAGACCGCACCTGACCGCTACCAGTTCCACGATCTGCTGCGGGCCTATGCCACCGACCAGGCTCAGCACGAGGAGCCGCCCGAGCAGCGCGAAGCCGCGCTCCACCGCGTTCTGAACTGGTATCTGCACACCGCCGACGCGGCGCAGAGCTGGATCAGTCCCGCTACGCCCCATCTGGCCCTCGCGCCGCCGCCGGAAGGCGTGAGGCCGCTGGACTTTCCGGACTACGATGCCGCCGTGGACTGGGCGGAGCGCGACCACACCAATGTGCTCCAAGCGGTACGTTCCGCCGCCTCCTGCGGGCACGACCTGTGGGCCTGGCAGCTCGCCGTGCTCCTGGCGAACGCGTACTTCCCCTCCGCTCCGGCCGCCGACTGGCTGGTGGCCGGGCAGATCGGCCTGGCGGCGGCCCGCCGCCTCGGCGATCGCGGCGCGGAGGCCCAGCTCCTCACCGAGCTGGGCATGAACTACAGCCGGATCGACCGCCTCGCGCAGAGCCACGAGAGCCACCGCGGCGCCCTGCTGATCCAGCGTGAGCTGGGGGACCGGCTCGGGGAGGCCCACTCGCTCAATCTGATCGGCCTGTTCCATCTCCGCGACCGTCAGCTGAACCAGGCAGCCGACCACTTCGAGCAGGCCATCGCCGTCTTCCACGAGCAGGACTCGCCCCACTGGGCCGCAACCGCACTCTCCAACCTCGCCAGTACCCACTACAGGGCCGGCCGACTGGAGGAGGCCGCCACTGTCGCCGGGCAGGCCCTGGCGGTCCACCGGTCCCTGGACAACCAGCGGGGCGAGGGCAACATCCTGCGCCTCCTGAGCCAGATCGAGTGCGAGCTGGGGCAGCCGGAGACGGCCCTCGGATCGGCCCGCGCGGCCCTCGACATCGCCCTCGGGCTGCGCGATCACCGGCTGGAGGGGTACTGGCTGCTGCCCCTGGGCGACGCCCAGCGCGCGAACGGCGAGTTGGCCGACGCCCTGGAGTCCCACCAGCGCTCAGCAACCCTCCACCGCCGCCTCGGCAACCGCAGCAGGGAGGCCCAGGCGTGGCACGGCGCGGGCCTCACCTACCGTCGGCTCGACCGGGACACGGAAGCCGCGCGTTTCCATCTGCTGGCGGCCACGGCCCATCGGGAGCTGGGCGAGAGCTGGGAGGAGGCGCAGGCTCTGGACGGTCTCGCGGCCGCCCTGCTGGATGACGATCCGGCGGCGGCGCGAGGCCACTGGACCCGGACGCTGCGCCTCCTCGACGGCTACGACGACCCCCGGGCGGCGGCCACGCGTGAACGTGTCGAACGGGGGCTGGCACAGGCCGGGCGGAGCGAGTGACAGCAGGGCGGGTCACCGGCGACCGCCGGTGACCCGCCCCCCCCGTAGTCGCACCGGCTTCCCCTACCGCAGCAGCTCCACCTCCGCCAGCGTCGCCGGGGCCCCGGTCACCAGGCGGTACTTGGCGTACGTGCCCGGTGTGGCGATCGTGAAGGCGCGGGTCTGCCGGTCCCAGGCGAAGGGCTCCTGGGAGCGGGTGTCCAGCGTCTTCCAGGTCGTGCCGTCGGCCGAGCCCTCCAGTCTCCAGCCCGTCGGTGCCGTGGCCGCCTTCCCCGAGGTCAGGGTGTACTGGACCGCCTTCGTCGCCGAGGCGACCGGCAGCTCCACCGAGTCGACCGGTGCCTCGGTCGTGGCCGAGTCGTCGAAGAGGGCTCCGGGGCCCGTCAGGGCGTCCGTGCGGGGTGCGGGGACCTTGTCGTCCTGGGTGAGGGAGACCGGACCCGCGTTCTTGCCCGTGCCCCAGGCCGAGGGGGACGGGCCCATCGTGAACTCCAGACGGCCGCCGCGCGCCAGCACGTCGTGGGGGAGCGCGGTGGAGTTCCAGGACTTGCCGTTGACCTTGAGGCCCTGCACGTAGATGTTGCGCGCGCTGTTCCTGGGCGCCTTGATCTCCAGGGTGCGTCCGTTGTCCATGCGGACGGTCGCCTTCGTGAAGAGGGGCGAGCCGATCGCGTACTCACCGCTGCCCATCACCAGCGGGTAGAAGCCCAGCGCGGAGAAGACGTACCAGCCGGACATCTCGCCGTTGTCCTCGTCGCCCGGGTAGCCCTGGCCGATCTCGCTGCCGACGTAGAGGCGGCTCAGCACCTCACGCACCTTCTCCTGGGTCTTCCAGGGCTGCCCGGCCGCGTCGTACATGTACGGGATGTGGTGGGACGGCTGGTTGGAGTGGCCGTACATGCCCATCCGTACGTCACGGGCCTCCGTCATCTCGTGGATGACCGAGCCGTAGGAGCCCTTGAACTCGGCCGTGGCCGTCTCCGGCGTCGAGAAGAACGTGTCCAGCTTCTTCGCCAGCCCCGCCTTCCCGCCGTACAGGTTGGCCAGCCCCCGGCTGTCCTGCACCGCCGTGAACGCGTATCCCCAGCCGTTCGTCTCGGTGAAGTCGTGGCCCCACACCCGCGGGTCGAACTTCTCCGAGGGGACCCGCCACTCGCCCTTGGTGTCGCGGCCCTGGAAGAAGCCGGCCTTCTCGTCGAAGAGGGAGACATAGCTCCGCGCCCGGTTGAGGAAGTACGCGGACTCCTCCTCGTAGCGCGCCTTCTCCTTCTTGTCCCTGGTCTTTTCGGCCAGGGACGCGCCCATCCGCGCGATGCCGTAGTCGTTGAGGTAGCCCTCCAGCGACCACGACAGGCCCTCGTGGGTGGCCGTGGAGGCGTAGCCGGTGAAGGTCGAGGTCTCCATGCCCTTGCGGCCCACGCCCGAACGCGGGGCGACCACCGTGGCGTTCTTCACCGCCGCGTCGTACGCGGCCTTCGCGTCGAAGTCGACCCCCTTGACGTAGGCGTCGGCGAAGGCGACGTCCGAGCTGGTGCCGGTCATCAGGTCGGCGTAGCCGGGGGAGGACCAGCGGGAGGTCCAGCCGCCGTCCTTGTACTGCTGGACGAAGCCGTCGACCAGCTTGCCCGCCTTCTTCGGGGTGAGGAGCGAGTACGCGGGCCAGGTGGTGCGGTACGTGTCCCAGAAACCGTTGTTGACGTACACCTCACCGTCGACGATCTTCGCGCCCGTCCGCGTCGGGGTGTCCGTTCCGGTCGGCGCGGAGAAGGGGCTGGCGTACTGCTGCTTCGGGCGGGCCTTCGTCCCGGTGTTCTCGAAGCCGGAGTTGGGATACAGGTAGAGCCGGTAGAGGTTGGAGTAGAGCGTGGTCAGCTGGTCCTGGCCGGCCCCCTCGACCCGCACGCTGCCCAGGATGTCGTCCCAGGCGCGCTGGGCACGGTCCTTGACCTGCTCGAAGCGGGTGGCGGCGGGGATCTCGTCGGCGAGGTTCTTCTTCGCCTGGTCGACCCCGATCAGTGAGGTCGCCAGCCGCAGGTTGACCGTACGGCTCTTGCCCGCGTCGAAGCGCATGTAGCCCGTGACGTCCGCTCCGCCGCCGCCGCTCAGCCTGCCGCTCGCGGTGACCGGCGCGTCGAAGACGCCGTACACGAAGAGGCGCGTCGCGCCGGTGGACAGGCCGCTCTTGACGTCCGAGTAGCCGCTGAAGGAGCGGGTCGCCGGATCGAGGGTCAGACCGCCCGCGTTGGAGACGTTGTCGAAGACCATGCTCGCGTCGGAGCCCGGATACGTGACGCGCACCATCGCCGCGTGATCGGTCGGGGCCATCTCGGTCCTGAGCCCGTTCTCGAAGGTCACGCCGTAGTAGTGGGGCTTCGCCGTCTCGTTCTCGTGCCGGAAGGGCAGCGCCCTGGCGGTACGGGAGGCGTCGGGCGTTCCCGCGGCCGTCGAGGGCATCAGCTGGAAGGTCTGCCGGTCGCCCATCCAGGGGCTCGGCTCGTGGCTGGCGCTGAACGCCTGCACCGTGGGCAGGTTGTCGGCGTTGTTGGCGCGGGCGTACTCGTACAGCCAGCTGGTGGAACCGGCGTTGGTCACCGGCGTCCAGAAGTTGAAGCCATTGGGCACGGCGGTCGCGGGGAAGTTGTTGCCGCGCGAGAAGGAGCCGCTGGAGTTGGTGCCCCGGGTGGTGGACACGTAGTCCGAGAGGTGCGCCAGCGGCTTCTCGGCCGGCTTCGGCTTCAGGCTGATGTCGTCGATCCAGCCCTGGAAGGACGCGGGCCCCTTGCGGGAGTCGTACGCCACCAGGATCCGGGCCACGGTCTTGCCGGCCGAGACCGTGCCGATCCGGGCGTCCACCTGGTTCCACTGGTTGACGTAGAGCCGCTTGGCGTCGCCCTGCCCCTGCGGGGTGAGCGCTCCGCCGTGCGCGTCGGTGGCCTTGAGGTCGCTCAGATAGCTGCCGTCGGTGAAGGCGAGGTCCACGGCCACGTTCGTGGCGGGGTAGGTGAGATCGGCCTCCGGGAGCGCCGGGAGCGCGGGGTAGATCCGGTACGAGAGCGCCGTGTCGGGGCGTACCGGCAGATCGACGTCGAAGACCTTGTTGTACGAGTAGGCGCGTCCGGTCGGCGTGTGCGTGCCCGCGTACTTCAGCGCGTTCTTCCCCGTGAACCCGGCGCCGGACTTGGCGGTCGGGGAGCCGGTGGGGCCGCGGTCGGTCCGGGTGCGCATGTCGAGGGGCGCCGGAGCGCTCGTATCGCCGTCGGAGAACTGGACGTCGGCCAGTTGGGTCGCGTCGGTGGCGCCGTTGTTCGCGGTGATGTCGAGCCGGTAGTGCGCGTAGGCGGCGGTCGGGCCGCTCACGTCGTAGGACTTGGTCTGGAAGCGCTGGCCGAAGGTCTCGCCGGTCCTGCGGTCCAGATCCTTCCACGCCT
The DNA here is from genome assembly GCF_003346515.1 of Streptomyces corynorhini. Classification (GTDB taxonomy): domain Bacteria; phylum Actinomycetota; class Actinomycetes; order Streptomycetales; family Streptomycetaceae; genus Streptomyces; species Streptomyces corynorhini. The sequence goes on along the minus strand of NZ_QQNA01000093.1, from coordinate 7,280 downwards.
TGCCGTCCACCGAGCCCTGGAGCGTCCAGTCCCGGGGGTCGCGCTCCGGGTGGTCGTTGGCCGAGGTGAGCGCGTACGTGACGGTCTTGGCCGGTGCGTCGAGGTCGAACTCGACCCAGGCGGTGGGCCGGAAGGCGAGCCACTTGGTGGACGGATCGACGTCGACCAGGTTCTCCTTGGTCTCCCCGCCCGCCGCGTTCTCGTCGCTGGCGCGCACATCCACCACGCGGTCGGTGATGTTGCCCGGAATTCCGCTGGTGGAGCCGCCGTCGACTCCGGATGCCCGCTTCTCGCCGTCAGGCCCCACTTCGACGGTATTGCGCCAGTCCGGCTGGGGATCGCCTTCCTCGAATGACGAAATGAATTCCTTTTGTGGCGGACGGGGTTGGGTGGGCTGTGCTATAGCCGCGGATTGAGCTGTCACGACGAGCAGTGAGGCCGCCGCCACCAGGGCGGCCGTATGCCATTGTCTGCTCCGGGTTCCGGTTCTCTGCTGCATGGCGAGCTTTTCCTCCTGCTTACCCAGTCGGACAACGTTGTCAAACGAGAAGCGCAGGGTCCAGTAGGAGCCAAGTGACGGTGGGTGTCAAGGGTGTTGACGTGACGGCGTGTCCGGAATGTATCGCCCGGGAGTGGTCGGCATGATCGAATGACAGGAAGACCGGCTCAGATATCCACGAGGTCTCAACTAGGGAAAGACTGCCGACCAAACGTGCTTTCGATCTTGCTCAGTCGGCGGCAAGTGGACTATACCTGTCGGCGTCCGACCCGGACGGTCCTGAAGGCCCGGCGGACGCTCCGTGCGGGGGACGGAGGACGGCGGGGGAGGGCTCTGCCCGATCACGCAGGCAATATCCGGACGGGGAAATTCTGCACGGCAATCCGGCACGACCGGTTTCGTTCCGGCACGACCGGCTTCATTCCGACCGCGGTGGCGGGGCCCTTCTCCTCAGGTGAGAACGACGGGTGACCGGTACACCGCCAGAGTCCTGAAGAAGGCGAGGACTTGAGCATGGGATCCACCTCCGCTCGGCACGACGGGGGCCTCGGCCGTCGCGATGTGATCAAGCGGTCCGCCGCGATCGGGCTGATCACCGTCCCCACCATGAGCTTCCTCGCCTCGTGCGCGAGCAGCGACAGCGGTGGGAGCGAGAAGGCCGAGAAGGGCGAGACGTCCGCGAAGAACCCGCTCGGGGTGAACAAGAGCGCACCGCTCGACTTCGTCCTGTTCGACGGCGGGTTCGGCACGGAGTACGCCACCGACGCCGTCAAGCAGTACGAGAAGGCGTTCCCCGAGGCGAAGGTGACGTTCACCCCGACGCAGAAGATCCAGACCGAGCTTCAGCCGCGTTTCAACGGCGGCACCCCGCCCGACCTGATCGACAACTCGGGCGCCGAACAGATGGACATGGGCGTCCTCGCCGGCAAGAAGCAGCTGACCGACCTCACCGCGCTGATGGACGCGCCCTCCTTCGACGACCCGGCCAAGAAGGTCCGCGACACGCTGCGCCCCGGGGTCCTCGAAATGGGCCGGCTCGACGGCGACCCGGTGTGGATCATGTACTACGCGTACACGGTCTACGGCGTCTGGTACTCGCAGACCGCGCTGGACAAGCTCGACGCGCAGTACCCCGAGGACTGGGACGCGATGCTGGCCCTGTGCGCGAAGGCCAAGAAGAAGGGCGTCGCGGGCTGGACGTACGCGGGCAAGTACCCGTACTACCTGCCCTTCTCGCTCTACCCGTTCATCGGCAAGATCGGTGGCCGCGAGGTCCTCGACGCCATCGACAACCTGGAGCCGAACGCCTGGAAGCACCCGGCGGTCAAGGCCGCCTTCGACGCGTACTACGAGCTGTTCCAGAAGGGCTACATCCTCAAGGGCACCCCGGGGCTCGACCACATCCAGTCGCAGACCGCGTGGACCGAGGGCAAGGCGCTGTTCATCCCCAACGGTTCGTGGGTGGAGAACGAGGCGGCCAAGACGACGCCCGAGGACTTCCAGATGAAGGTGTCGGCGCCCTCCGGCCTGGACAGCTCCGACAAGCTGCCGTTCGGCACGATCTGGGCGTCGGGCGGTGAGCCGTTCATCGTGCCGGCCAACGCCAAGAACCCCGAAGGCGGCATGGAGCAGCTGCGTGTCATGCTGAGCGAGGAGTCCTCGAAGAACTTCACCTCCAAGGTGAAGTCCCTCAGCGCCTTCAACGGCGGTACGGACGGGCTCACCCTCTCCACCGCGCTCCAGGCGGGCGTGGACGCGCTCGCCAAGGCGGGTGACAACGTGCTCAACCCGCGCCTCCAGGACTGGTACGCGGCCCTCCAGAAGGAGAAGATCGGCTCGGGCGCGCTCGGCGAGATGATGGCCGGACGCATGACGCCCGCCGAAGCCGTCAAGAAGTGCCAGGAGTTCGCGGACGCGGCGGCCAAGGACGGCTCGATCAAGCACTTCAAGCACCAGTAGGCGCACCAGTGACCGGAAGCCCCGCCGGGGCTTCCGGTCCCGGCCCGTCCAGCGGGTCGCCCCCATGGCAGTACGGCGGCTTCCGCCGGAGATTCGGGGTCGGAGACATGCAACACGGCAAGTACCGGTTCATCGTGGGCTTCCTGATCGGCCCGCTGGCGCTCTACGCGCTGTTCGTCGTATGGCCGTTCATCCAGTCGATCTACTACTCGTTCACGGACTGGACCGGACTCAGCCCGGACTTCGCGATGGTCGGTTTCGACAACTACAGCCGGATGCTCGACGACAGCACCTTCTGGAGCGCGCTGCGGCACAGCCTGGCCTTCGCTCTGCTGCTGCCGGTGGTGGCGCTCGGGCTCGCGCTGTTCTTCGCGTTCATGCTGAACGTCGGCGGGCGCCGCCGCAAGGGAGCGGCGGTCGCCGGGGTGCGGGGCTCCGGCTTCTACAAGATCGTGTACTTCTTCCCGCAGGTGCTGTCGATCGCGATCGTCGCGCTGCTCTTCCAGTTCGCGTACAACCCGAACAGCGGCGCCATCAACTCCGCGCTCTCGGCGGTCGGTCTGGGGAGCGTGCAGCCGATCTGGCTGGGCGATCCGAAGCTGGCGCTGTGGTGTGTGATGGCCGTGCTGGTCTGGTCCACCACCGGGTTCTTCGTGGTGCTGTTCTCGGCGGGTATGGCGTCCATCCCCAAGGACTTCTACGAGGCGGCGCTGCTGGACGGCGCGAGCCGGGTGACCACGTTCTTCCGGATCACCCTGCCGCTGCTGTGGGACACGGTGCAGTCCGGCTGGGTCTACATGGGCATCCTCGCCCTGGGCGCGGAGTCGTTCGCGGTCGTCCAGATCATGACCGTGGGGCCCGGCGGTCCCGCGGAATCCACCAACGTTCTGACGTTGCTCGTCTACCAGAAGGCGTTCCGCGACGGTCAGGCCGGCTACGCGACCACGATCGGTGTCGCCCTGCTCGTCGTCACACTGGCCTTCGCGGCCATCGTGATGCGGCTGGGCCGACGCGAGCGGCTGGAGTACTGATGAAGACCACCGAAACCCCGCCGCCCGCCGACACCCCGCCGCCCGCCGGTACGGTCACGGCGCCCCGGCCCGCCGTACCCCGTACGCCCGCGGCGCGCGACGAGGAGCCGCGCAGCGGCGGCGTGCTCAACGTCTTCTCGCACGGCGTGCTGGTGATCTGGGCCCTGCTGGTCACCCTGCCGCTGCTGTGGGCCGTCATGACGTCCTTCAAGGACGACAAGTCGATCTTCACCTCGCCGTGGGCGCTTCCGGACAGGCTTCACTTCGAGAACTGGTCGCGCGCCTGGACCCAGGCGCACATGAGCGATTACTTCCTCAACACCCTTCTGGTGGTGGCCGGTTCACTGTTCGGGACGCTGCTGCTCGGCTCGATGGCCGCCTACGTGCTGGCGCGCTTCGAGTTCCCGGGCAACCGCTTCATCTACTACCTGTTCATCGGCGGGATGAGCTTCCCGATCATCCTCGCGCTGGTTCCGCTGTTCTTCGTCATGAAGAACGTGGGGCTGCTGAACACCTTCCACGGCCTGATCCTGGTCTACATCGCCTACTCGCTGCCGTTCACGGTCTTCTTCCTGACCTCGTTCTTCAGAACGCTGCCCACCTCGATCGCGGAAGCGGCCCTCATCGACGGCGCCTCGCACACCCGGACGTTCTTCCAGGTGATGCTGCCGATGGCCAAGCCGGGGCTGATCAGCGTGGGCATCTTCAACTTCCTGGGGCAGTGGAACCAGTACCTGCTGCCGACGGTGCTGAACACGGACCAGGACCACAAGGTCCTCTCGCAGGGGCTGGTGCAGCTCGCGGTCAGCCAGGGGTACAAGGGGGACTGGTCCGGGCTCTTCGCCGGGCTGGTGATGGCCATGCTCCCGGTGCTCGCCGCGTACATCGTCTTTCAGCGTCAGGTCGTGGCCGGTCTGACCGCGGGGGCGCTGAAGTAGCCGGCCCTCCCGCTGGAAACCGCCCGACGGCCCCGGCCGCGGGCGGTTTTCTCATGGTCCCGGGCCCGCCGGGGCGATGGCGTGAACCGTGCTCATCCGTACCCGTACTCGCTCAAGGTCTTGACGGGAAGCTGACCGAAAGGCTGAGCTTAGGGTTCACAAGTTGGAGATACGTCGGGGTCTCATCGTCGCGGCCCCGGCCGGGGGCGGTGGTCGTGCCGTCCGCCAAGGGCAGGAGTGGATGATTCGTGGAGACTCCAGGGTCGCAGTCTTCGCTGCACCGGGCCAACCTCGAACGGGTCGTACGCGCGGTGCGTATGGCCGGTTCCCTCACCCAGGCGGAGATCGCCAGGTCCACGGGACTGTCGGCGGCCACGGTCTCCAATATCGTCCGTGAGCTGAAGGACGGCGGAACGGTCCAGGTCACGCCCACCTCGGCGGGCGGCCGGCGGGCCCGCAGCGTCTCGCTGAGCGGGGACGCCGGGATCGTCATCGGGGTGGACTTCGGCCACACGCATCTGCGCGTGGCGGTCGGCAACCTCGCCCATCAGGTGCTCGCGGAGGAGTCGGAGCCGCTCGATGTGGACGCCTCGTCCGCCCAGGGCTTCGGCCGGGCCGAGGAACTCGTCGAGCGGCTGATCGTCACCACCGGTGTCAGCCGTCAGAAGGTGATCGGTGTCGGGCTCGGCGTCCCGGGCCCCATCGACGTCGAGTCGGGCACCCTCGGCTCCACCTCGATCCTGCCGGGCTGGTCCGGGATCAATCCCGGCGACGAGCTGGCCGGGCGGCTCGGCGTGCCGGTGTACGTGGACAACGACGCCAACCTCGGCGCGCTGGGCGAGCTGGTCTGGGGCAGCGGGCGCGGCGTCCAGGACCTCGCCTACATCAAGGTCGCCAGCGGCGTGGGCGCCGGGCTGGTGATAGACGGCCGGGTCTACCGGGGGCCCGGCGGTACGGCGGGCGAGATCGGCCACATCACGCTGGACGAGTCGGGTCCGGTGTGCCGCTGCGGCAACCGCGGCTGCCTGGAGACCTTCGCGGCGGCCCGCTACGTCCTGCCGCTGCTGCGCTCCAGCCACGGCGCCGACCTGACCATGGAGCGCGTCGTCCAGCTCGCCAGGGAGGGCGATCCGGGCTGCCGCCGGGTGATCGCCGACGTCGGCCGGCACGTCGGCAGCGGGGTGGCCAATCTCTGCAATCTGCTCAACCCCAGCCGGGTGGTGCTCGGCGGAGACCTCGCCGAAGCCGGTGAGCTGGTGCTCGCGCCGATACGCGATTCGGTCTCCCGGTACGCGATCCCGAGCGCGGCCAGGCAGCTGTCGGTGCTGCCCGGGGCGCTCGGCGGCCGGGCGGAGGTGCTCGGGGCGCTGGCGCTCGTACTGAGCGAGATGGGCGATTCCACCCTGTTGGAGAGCACGCTGCCCACCGGGCTTCCTGCCTTCACTTAGATAACGAATGGCACCGTTGTCATCTCGTTAAGTATTTACTCCTTGACGCTGGCCTCGCGGCCGAGTTGACTTCCTGCCACCTCGGCCGCAACGACGCGGCCTCGTCAGGGAGGTTTTTGAAGTGAACGCAACGATGCGTCGCGCGGCCGTGGCCACGGCCGCGACAGCTATGGCCGTTTCCCTCGCCGCCTGTGGCAGCGCGAAGGAGTCCGGTGACAAGGCCGAAGCGTCCAAGTCGGACAGCAAGGGCCCGATCACGGTCGGCCTGCTTCTCCCGGAGAACCAGACAGCCCGGTACGAGAAGTTCGACAAGCCGCTGATCGAGAAGAAGGTCAGCGAGCTGACCGACGGCACCGGCAAGGTCGTCTACGCCAACGCCAAGCAGGACGCGACGACCCAGAACCAGCAGGTCGACACGATGATCACCAACAAGGTGAGCGTCCTGATGATCGACGCGGTCGACGCCAAGGCGATCAAGGGCTCGGTCCAGAAGGCCAAGGAAGCGGGCATACCCGTCGTCGCCTACGACCGGCTCGCCGAGGGCCCCATCGACGCGTACACCTCCTTCGACAACGAAGAGGTCGGCCGGGTCCAGGGCAAGGCCCTCCTCGACGAGCTGGGCGACAAGGCCAAGTCCGGCGACATCGTCATGATGAACGGCGCCGTCACCGACCCGAACGCCGCCCTGTTCAAGAAGGGCGCGCACTCCGCCCTCGACGGCAAGGTGAACATCGGGAAGGAGTACGACACCAAGGAGTGGAAGCCGGACAACGCCAACGCGAACATGGAAGGCGCCATCTCCGCGCTGGGCAAGAACAAGATCATCGGTGTCTACTCGGCCAACGACGGCATGGCGGGCGGCATCATCACCGCGCTCAAGGGCGCGGGCTTCGCCAAGCTTCCGCCGGTCACCGGACAGGACGCCGAGCTGGCCGGTGTGCAGCGCATCGTCAACGGCGAGCAGTTCATGAGCGTCTACAAGTCGTACCCGCAGGAGGCCGAGATCGGCGCCGAGATGGCCGTCGCGCTCGCCAAGGGCGAGAAGCTCGACTCCATCGCCAAGGACAGCGTCGACAGCGACTCCGCCAAGGGCATCCCCACCGTGCTCGTCCCGGTCGTCTCCCTGACCAAGGACAACATCAACGAGACGGTCATCAAGGACGGCTTCTACACCGCCGGTGAGATCTGCACCGGCAAGTTCAAGACCGCCTGCGACAAGATCGGCCTCAAGTAGCACCACCTCGTCGCGGTGTCCGCCCGGCCGGGCGGACACCGCGACGAGTGGGCCGCGGGACCGCCCGGAGCACGCCCTCCAGAGGAGGCGGCCCCGGGCCGGCCCCGGGCGGCCCGCCCCGGTGAAGCCCGTCCGGCACCCCGCCCCAGCTGCGGGGCGTGGACGGGCGGG
>NZ_QQNA01000092.1 GCF_003346515.1 Streptomyces corynorhini | reverse complement strand
ACATATCTGGCGTTGACTTTTGGCACGCTGTTGAGTTCTCAAGGAACGGACGCTTCCTTTGTACTCACCCACAGAATATTTCCTGGGGCTTTCCTCCGGGCGCTTCCCTTCGGTGTTTCTTTGTTTTGTTTCCGTCTTGCGTTTCCGACTCTATCAGACTCTTTCGTGTCCGATTCCCCGTCGGAGCGGGGTTTCGCTTTCCAGTTCCACGCTTTCGCGTTTCCCTTTCCGGCGGTTCCGACTTTATCAGAGTTATCCGAGTCGGATTCCCCCACCTCTTCGGGTGGATCCGAGCACGCGTTTGGCCCGGGTTCCCGTCGATGTGGAGCCGTAAACGTACTGGAGCGGGGGGCCTCGAAGCAAATCGAGGCCCCCCGCTCAGGTTTCGGTCGGATCCCGACGTCAGACCTCGACCACGACGGGGAGGATCATCGGGCGCCGGCGGTAGGTGTCGGACACCCACTTGCCGACGGTCCTGCGCACGAGCTGCTGGAGCTGGTGCGGCTCCGCGACGCCGTCCGAGGCCGCGCGGCCGATGGCCTCTTCGACCTTGGGCAGTACGGCTGCGAACGCCGAGTCCTCGATGCCGGAACCGCGGGCCTGGAAGTGCGGTCCGCCCACGACCTTGCCCGTGGTGGAGTCGACCACCACGAAGACGGAGATGATGCCCTCGTCGCCGAGGATCCGGCGGTCCTTGAGGTGCGTCTCGGTCACGTCGCCCACCGAGAGGCCGTCCACGTAGACGTAGCCGGCCTGGACCTTGCCGACGATTCTGGCCTTGCCGTCGACCAGGTCGACGACGACGCCGTCCTCCGCGATGACGATGCGGTCCTTGGGGACCCCGGTCAGCGCGCCCAGTTCGGCGTTGGCGCGCAGGTGGCGCCATTCACCGTGGACGGGCATCAGGTTCTTCGGCTTGCAGATGTTGTAGAAGTACAGCAGCTCGCCTGCCGAGGCGTGGCCCGAGACATGGACCTTGGCGTTGCCCTTGTGGATGACGTTCGCGCCCCATCTGGTGAGGCCGTTGATGACTCGGTAGACCGAGTTCTCGTTGCCCGGGATGAGGGAGGACGCGAGGATCACCGTGTCGCCCTGGACGATCCGGATCTGGTGGTCGCGGTTGGCCATCCGGGAGAGGGCGGCCATCGGCTCGCCCTGGGAGCCGGTGCAGACGAGGACGACCTCGTGGTCCGGGAGGTCGTCCAGCGTCTTGACGTCCACGACCAGACCGGCGGGCACCTTGAGATAGCCCAGATCACGGGCGATGCCCATGTTGCGGACCATGGAGCGGCCGACGAAGGCCACCCTTCTGCCGTACTCGTGGGCGGCGTCCAGGATCTGCTGGATGCGGTGGACGTGGCTGGCGAAGCTGGCCACGATGATCCGCTTCTGGGCGTTCGCGAAGACCTGCCGCAGGACGTTCGAGATGTCCTTCTCCGGCGGGACGAAGCCCGGGACCTCCGCGTTGGTCGAGTCGGACAGCAGCAGGTCGATGCCCTCTTCGCCGAGCTTGGCGAAGGTGGGCAGGTCGGTCAGCCTGCGGTCCAGCGGAAGCTGGTCCATCTTGAAGTCGCCCGTGTGGACCACCATGCCCGCGGGGGTGCGGATGGCGACGGCCAGCGCGTCCGGGATGGAGTGGTTGACCGCGACGAATTCGCAGTCGAACGGGCCGATCCGCTCCCGGTGACCCTCGGTGACCTCAAGGGTGTACGGGCGGATGCGGTGCTCCTGGAGCTTCGCCTCGATCAGTGCGAGGGTCAGCTTGGAGCCGATCAGCGGGATGTCCGGCTTCAGCCGGAGCAGGTAGGGGACGCCACCGATGTGGTCCTCGTGGCCGTGCGTGAGCACGACCCCGTCGATGTCGTCCAGCCGGTCCCGGATGGTGGTGAAGTCCGGCAGGATCAGGTCGATACCGGGCTGCTCCTCCTCGGGGAAGAGGACGCCGCAGTCGACGATGAGCAGACGGCCGTTGTACTCGAAGACCGTCATGTTCCGGCCGATTTCGCCCAGGCCGCCGAGCGGGGTTACCCGCAGGCCGTGCTTGGGCAGCTTCGGCGGGGCGCCGAGTTCAGGATGCGGATGACTCAAAAGACTCTCCTCACCACACGCGCCACGTACCTCTGAGGCACGTGGCGCGCATGACATTCGTACACGTGCTGTTGTCTGTGTGGGCTGTACGTGCGGACCGGTTTCCCGCTCCTGGGTGTTGTCGATGGTTTGCCGTTTTTCGCGTATTCAGTTGTGAAGTCGTTGGTTAGAGCTGTACCCCGCCGGCCGCGAGATCGATCTTGAGCTGGGCCGTTTCGTGGGCCGAGAGCTCGACCAGCGGAAGGCGCAGCGGTCCGGCGGGCAGCTCGCGCAGGGTGAGGGCCGCCTTGGTGGTGATGACGCCCTGGGTGCGGAACATGCCGGTGAAGACCGGGAGCAGCTTCTGGTGGATCTCGGTCGCCTTCTGGACGTCACCGGCGAGGTGGGCGTCGAGCAGCTGGCGCAGCTCGGGGGTGACGATGTGGCCCACCACGGAGACGAAGCCGACCGCGCCGACCGCGAGGAGCGGCAGGTTGAGCATGTCGTCGCCGGAGTACCAGGCGAGGCCGGACCGGGCGATGGCCCAGCTGGCGCGGCCGAAGTCGCCCTTGGCGTCCTTGTTGGCGACGATACGCGGGTGCTGGGCGAGCCTGACGATCGTCTCGGTGTCGATGGGGACACCGCTGCGGCCGGGGATGTCGTACAGCATGACCGGCAGTCCGGTCGCGTCCGCGATGGCCGAGAAGTGCCGGAAGAGGCCCTCCTGCGGGGGCTTGTTGTAGTACGGCGTCACCGCGAGCAGGCCGTGCGCTCCGGCGCGTTCGGCGGCGCGGGCGAGTTCCACGCTGTGCCGGGTGTCGTTGGTGCCGACGCCGGCGACGATGTGCGCCCGGTCTCCGACGGCTTCCAGGACCGCTCGTACGAGCTGGTCTTTCTCCGCGTCACTGGTGGTCGGTGACTCACCGGTGGTGCCGTTCAGGACGAGGCCGTCGTTGCCCGCGTCCACGAGATGGACGGCGAGCCGCTGGGCACCGTCGAGGTCGAGTGCGCCGTCCGCCGTGAAGGGCGTGACCATCGCGGTGAGGACCCGCCCGAAGGGGGTCTGCGGAGTGGAGATCGGAGCCATGGGTAACACGCTACTCGCTGCTCAGCTCGCCGTGTCCCCTTGGGGGACGGGACAAGAGGAGCCCGGCACTGCCTGCTCGGGGGTTCAAGCAGTGCCGGGTCCGTTTGATCAGCCTAGATGAAGTTCGTTAAACGCCGCAATACGGACACTTCTCGTGGTCGACCGTACACATGTGCCCCAGATCGGTCAGGAACGGTCTGGAGCGGACCTGGAACAGTGCGGAAACAGGTCCGTGGCCGTCCTGGGACAGACCACGGGGTCTGTCCCGTACGGATCGCTCGGGACACAGGCCCCGCTACGGGGCGACACGGCCGTTCGCGTTGAAAGCCGCGTGCGTGAGCGGCATCAGCCTCGCCCAGTGCTCCTCCATGCGCTCTCCGACCATCTCGATCTCGCGCTGTGGGAAGGACGGCACCTTCGCCTGCTCGTGCTGGGTGCGCAGGCCGAGGAAGTGCATCAGCGACCGCGCGTTGCAGGTGGCGTACATCGAGGAGAACAGCCCCACGGGCAGGACCGCGCGGGCCACCTCGCGGGCCACGCCGGCGGCCAGCATCTCCTGGTACGCCTCGTACGCCTGGAGGTAGGAGTCGTGCATCGCACGCTCCGTGATCTCCTGCTGGGTGTCGGTACCGGCCACGAACTCGTACTTGCCGGGGCGGCCCTGCTGCACCAGCTTGCGGTCTTCGCCCGGGACGTAGAAGACGGGCAGCAGTTCCCGGTAGCGTCCGGACTCCTCGTTGTACGAGTTGTGCACGACGATGCCGTTGGCCAGGAAGTTGTGCCATGGACCTTCGACCGACAAGTCGTAGGTCATCTCCTCCCCGTCGTCGGAGAGGGAGACGATCCGGTCCGGGCGGGCGACGGCGATCTCCCCTCCCTGCCGTGCGCGTGCCTGTTCCTGTGCGCTCTTCGTGGCGTGGCAGTCGGCGCAGGCAGGCGCCAGGTTGCTCTCGTCGAGTGCGCGGGTGAGATCCTCCGCGACCGGCGTCACATGGTCGAGAGCCAGTTCGCCGCGGGGGAACTCGGCTCCGCAGAGGTGGCAGGCGTCTTCTTCCTTGATCAGACGTTCACGCCGCATCGACGTCCAGACGCCGATGCCCCGGCGCAGGCTCGGAGGGACGAGCGTCTCGGAGGGGCGAGGGTCGGCGGCCGCCGCCATGACCGAGTCCCCCACCGCCAGCTCGCCGGCCTTGCGCCAGCCGTCGGGGGTCAGCACCGCATGGTCGACGGTGGAGCGCAGCTCTCTGCCGGACGCCGTGATGATCTTGATCAGCGGTTTCACCCCCGACTCGATGACGTCGGTGACGCGGGCCCGGCTCGCGGTCAGGGTCTCCTCGTCGTAGCAGCGGACATGGCTGCGCCGGACCGACTCCAGCTTCCGCAGACGGGTGCTGGGGTGCAGTTCGCGGAACTCCACCACCGCGGATTCCGCGGCTTCCCTGTTCTCGAAGAGTCCGAGATGGTGGTTCTCCTCCCCCTTGCGCACCTGCGCCAGCCATTTGCCGGCCTCGCCGTGCCAGGTGACGCCGCCGGCCGAGTGCGGCAGACGGTCCTCCACGCCCAGATGCCAGAGCTGGTGCAGATCCGCGATGGTCCGGCGCCGGAGGGTCCCCGACTCGCTCTCCAGAGTGATCTCCGTGTCACCCGCGACGCACCAGCCGACGCGGTGGCGCATGAACTCGCGGAAGACGAAGATCGGGGCGCTGATGAAGAAGGTCATCGAGTTGTGCTCGAAGGGGCTGCCGTGCCGGTCCCGCATCAGGTAGTTGATGAGTCCCTTGGAGCGCTCGGGGTCCTTCGTGATCTCTTCCAGGGACTGCTCGCCTGCGGTGGAGACACGCGCGGCCCACAGCACGTCGGAGTCGCCCGCGGCGTGTTTCACCAGGTCGACAGTGACATCGCTGCGGAAGCTCGGCTTGGTCTCGGCGGGGGTGTCGCTCACCGGCGGGGTCCTTCCAGTCGCATCGCTCGGGCGGCGCCCACTCTACGGCTCGCCACTGACAGCGACCGGCGGCGGAGGCCGCACCCCTGACGTTCCTCCGCCAATTCCCGGAAATCGGGCACCGAATGGCGCCTCTGTTCGTCTCTCCCAGTAGCGGCCGTACCTCGGCCGCGTTCCGAGACGAGACCCTGAGGAGTGCCCTCCATGTTCCGCCGGCGAGAGGCCGTCCCATTCGCATTCGTCGCCGAGGCCGACAGCTTCCGCAGTAATGTCACCCCGCCCCCCAGACAGCGGGCCACCGTCCCGGAGCTGCTGGGACGTACGCTGATCGGGCTCACCGTCGCCGCCGGATTCATCGGGGCGCTGCTGCTGGGGACACCCGCGCTGCAGTCCGGGGAGTCGGCGGGGCACAGCCAGCAGTCCGAGGCGTCCCAGGGACGTTGATGACTCGTCCGGCCCCCTCGGCTGGTCCGGACCGGTACGTCATCGGTAGCCTCACCGGGCACAGCAATCGAGCGTGCTTGTGAGTGAGGATCAGTCGTGCCCCTGCCCTTCCTGACGGCCGACCGGGCTTTTGACGCGACCGATGATGTCGCGCTGCCCTTCGACGATCATGATCAATGGCGGCGTCCGTACCGCCCGGGTCCCTGGCGGGTGGCAGCGGCTGCGCTGCTCCTGCTGTTGGCCTCGTTCGTTCTGCTCGCGACGGTGATCATCGCCGCCGCGGGCGCCCTGTCCGGTGCGACGGCGTGCTTCGTCGTCGCGGCGGTGGTCATCGCCATCGCCCTGCGGATGCTGCGGATGGGGGCGTGGGTGAGCCGGCACGGCGTACGCCGGGTGCGACTGCTCATGACCGTCACCGTCGCGTGGGACGGGATCACGGCTGTCCGCACGGTCCAGCAGCCGGTCCGCTGGCTCGGGCTGCCGCGCACGGTGCAGGGTCAGGCCCTGGTGGTCGTACGCCGACAGGGTGAGCCGCTCGCGCTGCTCACCGATCACAACGCGGACTTCCTGTCGCGTGGTGAGGCGTTCGACCGGGCCGCCGACATGGTCGAGGCGTGGGGCGCCGAATACCGCCCCTCCTGACCCGTCCCGTGCGGGTCTTTCCGTACACCCACCGCGGCTGAGCGGGGGGTCGGCCTCCAGTGGAGGCCGGCCCCCCGCTCACGCGTTACCGGCATTGGCGTACCGGAGCGCGCCGGTCAGGCGGGTACGGGTTTGCCGTCGTGCAGCGCGATGGCACGCTGCATGGCCTTGCGGGCGCGCGGGGTGTCCCGCGCGTCGTGGTACGCGATGGCGAGCCGGAACCAGCAGCGCCAGTCGTCCGGGGCGTCCTCCGTCTCGGCGCGGCGCTCCGCGAAGACGGCGTCCGCGGAGTCCCGGTCGATCCGCCCGCCCGGGGTGCGGACCAGCTCGTCGAGCGGCAGCCCGCCCTCGGCGTCCAGCTCCTGCGCGAGCCGGTTGGCCCGGTTGACGAACTGAGTGCTCTTCCAGAGGAACCAGAGACCGATCAGCGGCAGGATCAGCACCGCGACGCCGAAGGTGACGGTGAGCAGTGTGCCGTGCTCGATCAGCAGCACGCCTCGGCTGCCGACCAGGACGAAATAGACGACCAGGACGGCGGCCGTGAGGAAGTACGTGATCTTCGCGCGCATGACAGTCAGCTCAGGTCGAGGAAGTGTTCCAGGCCGAAGGTGAGGCCCGGGGCGGACACCACACGGCGCACACCGAGCAGGATGCCCGGCATGAAGCTGCTGTGGTGCAGGGAGTCGTGGCGGACGGTGAGCGTCTCGCCCTCGCCGCCGAGGACGACCTCCTGATGGGCGAGGAGGCCCCGGAGGCGTACGGAGTGCACCCGTACCCCGTCCACATCGGCGCCGCGCGCACCGGCCAGCTCGGTGACCGTCGCGTCGGGCTGCGCGGGCAGACCCGCGTCCGTCCGGGCGGCGGCGACGAGCTGGGCGGTGCGGTGGGCGGTGCCGGACGGCGCGTCGGCCTTGTCGGGGTGGTGCAGTTCGATGATCTCGACGGACTCGAACCAGCGGGCCGCCGTCTCGGCGAACTTCATGGTGAGGACCGCGCCGATGGAGAAGTTCGGCGCGATCAGCACCCCGGTCTCCGGGGAGGCGGCGAGCGAGGTGCCCAGCTGCGCGAGGCGCTCGTCGGTCCAGCCGGTGGTGCCGACGACGGCGTGGATGCCGTGGCGTACGCAGAAGTCGAGGTTGCCCATCACCGACGCCGGGGTGGTCAGCTCCACCACGACCTGGGTGCCGGTCTCCACCAGCGTCTCCAGCTGGTCGCCCCGGCCGAGGGCCGCGACCAGTTCCAGGTCGTCGGCGGCCTCGACGGCCCGTACGGCCTCGGAGCCGATGCGGCCCTTGGCTCCGACGACGGCCACGCGCAGCTTGCTCATTGCTCTGCTTCCTTCGGGCTTCTGTGGTGCGGTCCGGTTTCCCCGGCCCGGTGTCCGCGAGCGGTCAGGAGACCGCCGCTTCGAGGCGGTCGGCCTGCTTGTCCTTGAGGGGGCCGATGACGGACAGGGACGGGCGCTGTCCCAGTACATCGCGGGCGACCGCGCGTACGTCGTCCGGGGTGACCGCGGCTATCCGTTCCAGCATCTCGTCCACGGACAGCTGGGCGCCCCAGCACAGCTCGCTCTTGCCGATGCGGTTCATCAGCGCGCCGGTGTCCTCCAGGCCGAGGACCGTGGAGCCGGAGAGCTGGCCGATGGCGCGGTCGATCTCCTCGTCGGCGATGCCGTCGGCGGCGGCCCGGTCCAGTTCGTCGCGGCAGATCCGCAGGACGTCGTGGACCTGGTTGGGGCGGCAGCCGGCGTAGACGCCGAAGAGCCCGCAGTCGGCGAAGCCCGAGGTGTACGAGTACACGCTGTAGGCCAGGCCGCGCTTCTCCCGTACCTCCTGGAAGAGCCGGGAACTCATACCGCCGCCGAGCGCGGTGTTCAGCACGCCGAGGGCCCAGCGCCGCTCGTCGGTGCGGGCGAGGCCGGGCATGCCGAGGACGACATGGGCCTGCTCGGTCTTCCGGTTGAGCAGCTCGACGCGGCCCGCCGCGCGGATGGCGCGGCTGCCCTCGCGGGGTGCGACGGGGACGGCGTCCGTGCGGGAGAGGGCGCCGGCCCGGTCGAACGCCTTGCGGACCCGGCGGACCACCGCGGCGTGGTCGATGTTGCCCGCGGCGGCCACGATGAGGCGCGTCGGGTCGTAGTGCTTCCGGTAGAAGCGGGCGATCCGGTCGCGGTCGAGGTCGTTGACGGTCTCGACGGTGCCGAGGACGGGCCGCCCCAGGGGGCTGTCGCCGAACATGGTCTGCGCGAACAGATCGTGTACGCAGTCGCCCGGGTCGTCCTCGGTCATGGCGATCTCTTCGAGGATGACCCCGCGCTCGGCGTCGACGTCGGCCGCCTCGATGAGCGAGCCGGTGAGCATGTCGCAGACGACGTCTATGGCGAGCGGCAGATCGTTGTCGAGCACACGGGCGTAGTAGCAGGTGTACTCCTTCGCCGTGAAGGCGTTCATCTCGCCGCCGACCGCGTCGATGGCGGAGGAGATGTCGAGGGCGCTGCGCTGCCGCGTGCCCTTGAAGAGGAGGTGTTCGAGGTAGTGGGTGGCGCCGTTGAGGGCCGGGGTCTCGTCGCGCGAGCCGACCTGCACCCAGATGCCGAAGGTCGCTGAGCGTACCGACGGGAGGGATTCGGTGACGACGCGCAGGCCGCCGGGGAGGGTCGTGCGGCGGACCGTGCCGATCCCGTTCTCCCCCTTGAGCAGGGTTTGGGTACGGGCGACGGCCCGCGCCTCCGAGGAGGTGCGGGCCGTCGTCCTGGGGCTGGAGGTCACTTGGAAGCGTCGTCCTTCGCGTCCTCGGCCTCGGCCTCGGCGCCCTCTTCACCCTCGATCACGGGGATGAGGGAGAGCTTGCCGCGCTGGTCGATCTCGGCGATCTCGACCTGGACCTTCTGGCCCACGCCGAGCACGTCCTCGACGTTCTCCACGCGCTTGCCACCGGCGAGCTTGCGGATCTGCGAGATGTGCAGCAGTCCGTCCTTGCCCGGGAGCAGCGACACGAACGCGCCGAAGGTGGTGGTCTTGACGACCGTACCCAGGTAGCGCTCGCCGACCTCCGGCATGGTCGGGTTGGCGATGGCGTTGATCGTGGCGCGGGCGGCCTCGGCGGCCGGTCCGTCGGCGGCACCGATGTAGATGGTGCCGTCGTCCTCGATCGTGATGTCGGCGCCGGTGTCCTCCTGGATCTGGTTGATCATCTTGCCCTTGGGGCCGATGACCTCTCCGATCTTGTCCACGGGGATCTTGACGGTGATGATCCGCGGGGCGTTCGGGGACATCTCGTCCGGGACGTCGATGGCCTCGTTCATCACGTCGAGGATGTGGAGGCGGGCGTCGCGGGCCTGCTTCAGCGCGGCGGCCAGGACCGAGGCGGGGATGCCGTCGAGCTTGGTGTCGAGCTGGAGCGCGGTGACGAACGTCTTCGTACCGGCGACCTTGAAGTCCATGTCGCCGTAGGCGTCCTCCGCACCGAGGATGTCGGTGAGGGCGACGTAGTGGGTCTTGCCGTCGATCTCCTGGGAGATCAGGCCCATGGCGATACCGGCGACGGGGGCCTTGAGCGGCACACCGGCGTTCAGCAGGGACATGGTGGAGGCGCAGACCGAGCCCATGGACGTCGAGCCGTTGGAGCCCAGCGCCTCGGAGACCTGGCGGATCGCGTAGGGGAACTCCTCGCGCGTCGGCAGGACCGGCATGATGGCGCGCTCGGCGAGCGCGCCATGGCCGATCTCGCGGCGCTTCGGCGAACCGACGCGGCCGGTCTCGCCGACCGAGTAGGGCGGGAAGTTGTAGTTGTGCATGTAGCGCTTGCGGGTCACCGGGGAGAGGGTGTCCAGCTGCTGCTCCATGCGGAGCATGTTGAGGGTGGTGACGCCCAGGATCTGGGTCTCGCCACGCTCGAACAGCGCGGAGCCGTGCACGCGCGGGATGGCCTCGACCTCGGCGGCGAGCGTACGGATGTCCGTGACGCCGCGGCCGTCGATGCGGACCTTGTCCTTGATGACGCGCTCGCGCACCAGGGCCTTGGTCAGCGCGCGGTAGGCGCCGGAGATCTCCTTCTCGCGGCCTTCGAACTGCGGGAGCAGCTTCTCGGCGGCCAGCTCCTTGACGCGGTCCAGCTCGGCCTCGCGGTCCTGCTTGCCCGCGATGGTCAGCGCCTGGGCCAGCTCGCCGCGGACGGCGGCGGTCAGCGCCTCCAGCACGTCGTCCTGGTAGTCGAGGAAGACGGGGAACTCGCCGGTCGGCTTGGCGGCCTTGGCGGCGAGGTCGGCCTGGGCCTTGCAGAGGGCCTTGATGAAGGGCTTCGCGGCTTCCAGACCGGCGGCGACGACCTCCTCGGTGGGGGCCTCGGCGCCGTCGGCGACCAGCTGGATGGTCTTGGTGGTGGCCTCGGCCTCGACCATCATGATCGCGACGTCGCCGTCCTCCAGGACACGGCCCGCGACGACCATGTCGAAGACGGCGTCCTCAAGCTCGGTGTGCGTCGGGAAGGCGACCCACTGGCCCTTGATGAGGGCGACGCGGGTGCCGCCGATGGGGCCGGAGAAGGGCAGGCCGGCCAGCTGCGTGGAGCAGGAGGCGGCGTTGATCGCGACCACGTCGTACAGGTGGTCGGGGTTGAGCGCCATGATCGTCTCGACGATCTGGATCTCGTTGCGCAGGCCCTTCTTGAAGGAGGGGCGCAGCGGGCGGTCGATGAGGCGACAGGTCAGGATCGCGTCCTCGGAGGGACGGCCCTCGCGGCGGAAGAAGGATCCGGGGATCTTTCCGGCCGCGTACTGGCGCTCCTCGACGTCGACCGTGAGGGGGAAGAAGTCGAGCTGGTCCTTGGGCTTCTTGGAGGCGGTGGTGGCCGACAGCACCATGGTGTCGTCGTCCAGGTAGGCCACGGCGGAACCGGCGGCCTGCTTGGCCAGCCGGCCCGTCTCGAAGCGGATGGTGCGGGTGCCGAAGGTTCCGTTGTCGATAACGGCCTCGGCGTAGTGGGTCTCGTTCTCCACTAGTGTTCTCTCCTCGTCTTCGTCCGGTGCCCGTGTGGCAGGGGACGTGGCGGAGAAGCGCTCCTTCGTGCGGGCCGGTCTTCGATCGAAGCACCCGGGGTGGCGGCATGGGCCGCGTGTTCCGGGCGCCACTACCGAGGACCGGCGGCGGTGGAGATCGCTCCTCCTCTTCGGTGGTGCGGTACTTCAGTGGTGCGGTACTTCAGTGGTGCGGGTACGCGTGCTCTTCTGTTGTGCTCGTGCACCAGGTTACTGAGCCTGGCCGCGGGATGGCGGTCACGCCGTCCCGGGCGGGGCGCCGGGCGCACTCTTCATGGCGTACGCGTGTTCCGTGCGTACGCGAAAGGAGCGGCCCCCTGGAAGTGGGAACCGCTCCCTTCACGGTGTCTTACTTGGCACCGCCGGCCGCACCGCGGCGGATGCCCAGGCGGTCGACCAGCGCGCGGAAGCGCTGGATGTCCTTCTTGGCCAGGTACTGGAGCAGGCGGCGGCGCTGACCGACCAGGATCAGCAGACCACGACGGGAGTGGTGGTCGTGCTTGTGGGTCTTGAGGTGCTCGGTCAGGTCCGAGATCCGGCGCGACAGCATGGCGACCTGGACCTCGGGGGAGCCGGTGTCGCCCTCCTTGGTGCCGAACTCGGTCATGATCGTCTTCTTCGTAGCGGCGTCGAGCGGCACGCGTACTCCTCGTGGGTCTTCGTGGCCTTCGAGTGCCCCAGGTCGAATACTCTGGGGAGCTTCCGTGACTCGGGAGGCGGGAGATCCGTCGCGCGCGGTCCGGGGATCCTGTGCAGGGTCCGGCGATACGCGCACAAACGGCCGTCGCCCAGAGTACCAGCCCGTTCGGGCCCTCTCGCCGCGCCCCCGCAGCGCGACGGGCGGGGGCGCGGCCGGGGCCTCAGGAGGTGAGCGCGCGGATCGCGTGGTAGACGTCGAAGACCGCGAGGCACAGCGGTACGAGCGTCAGCAGCACGAAGGCTTCCGCGATCTCCAGGAAACGGCCCCAGAAGGGGGTCACGCCCTTGCGCGGCACGATCAGCGCGATGGCGGTGATCAGCGCGGCCACGGCGGTGACCGCGGTGGTCAGCCAGATCGTACGGATGTCGAGCGCGGCGCCGTCGCCCCCGAGCGCGCCCCGCATCAGCGCCACGGGCGGATTGAGGCAGAGCCCGAGGACGAGCAGGACGAGCGCGCCGAGGCCCGCCGCCAGGGCGCAGCCGACCTGGGCCGTGTAGCGGAAGAGGTACGCGCGCATCAGCATCGCGACGCCGGTCGCGAGGGCGAGCAGCTGCCCCCAGACGCCGTCGGAGAAGCCGAGGACCGCGGCGGCGCCCACCGCGACCAGCGCGCAGCCGCCGACCAGGCCGACCAGCAGTTCGTGGCCGCGCCGGGCGCGGGCGGCGATGCGCGCGGCGTCGATCGGCTCCTGTGGCGCGGGCTCGTCGGCCCCGTACGCGGTGACGGCCGAGCGCGGCGGCTCGAAGCCGATGGGCAGCCGGGCGAAGCGGGTGGACAGGCCGGGCAGGAAGGCGAGCGCGCCGACGGCGAGCGGGGCGCAGAGCGCGGCGGTCTCGGTGGGCGCCATGCCGGTGACGATGGCGACGAAGGTGACCAGCGCGCCCACGGCGGCCGCGAAGACGAAGGCGACGAAGGGGCCGTCGCCGCCGGGCGCGGCGATGGTCAGGATCACCGAGGCGACCAGGACGGCGACGCAGGCCAGCAGGAACTGGAGCCGGCCGATGCCCTCCCCCGCCGTCGGCGGGAGCAGCCCGGCGCCGGCGACCGCGACATTGGCCAGCGAGCCGATGCCCAGGGCGATGGCCGAGGCCCTGTCGTCGTACACCCGGGCCCGTACGCCCGCCAGCGCGAGCAGCAGGACGCCGACGACGGCGGCGAGGATGCCGGGCAGGCCGTGCATGTCGTGCCGGGGGTCGGCGGTCCACAGGACGAAGGCGACCAGCGACAGCAGGACCGATCCGCCGAAGAGTCCGGCGCCGCGCGTCAGGCTCTCGGTCCACAGCGTGCGGTCGCGGGCCACGGCGGAGGCGACGGCGTCGGAGACGTCGTCGAAGACCGCGGGGGGCAGCGACTCGGCGAAGGGCCGCAGCGCGAACAGCTCGCCGTCGAGGATGCGCTGCGCGGCCAGGGACCGCGCGCCGTCGAGCACGGTGCCGTCGCGGCGTACCAGGTGGTAGCCGACCGGGGCGCCCTCGGCGGGGCTCTGTCCCGACAGCCGGAGGATCTCCGGGTAGAGGTCGGCGACGGGGATGTCCTCGGGCAACGCCACGTCGACGCGACTGTCCGGCGCGACGACCGTGACCCGGCAGAACCCGGTTCCGCCGCGGAGCGGGGCGGCCGGGCCCGTGTGCCGGGCTTCGGTGACCGCCGCTGGGGCCTCCATACTCACCTGCTGTTTCCCCTCGTGGTTCCTGCGATGTTCTTGCGGTTCTCGTCGTCCCGTCCGTCGTCATGACACGCGCGGCCGGGACGGGTGGACGATGGGGGCGTGCGGTGTGCCGTACGCGTACGTCCCGTGTCCCGTACGTACGCCCGGCGGGTGCCACCGCGCGGCCCGTGCCGCCGGTGCCGCCCGACGGTGCCGGACAGTGCCTGACGGCGTGTTGTCGAGGTGTCCGTCGGCCGTACGCGGGCCGATTTCCCGCCGCTCGCCGTCCGGGTCTGTCCGCTTCCCGAATGTCCCTCCGTTTTGCGGTAGTTCATCGGCGAGCAAACACGTGGCGCCACCCTACTGCCACGCCCTTTGCCCCCGCGCACGTAGGATCCCTCCCCGCGGATGGAACCCGTCGCCACGGGGGCGCCGATAGGAACATTTCCATCCGGCAAGGGATTTGGTGAGCAGTGAGTCAGATTGTCGTCAAGCGCCCACCGCGGGCTCTACCCGCCGAAGTTCCCGCCGAGCACGTGCAGTTGCAATCCCCTCCCGAACTGCCGCGCGGGCAGCAGGAGGGCGCGATGATGCAGTTGCTGCCGATGCTGGGCATGGGCGGCTCGGTCGTCTTCTTCTTCATGACGCCGAATCCGATCATGCGGATCATGGGCATGGTGATGATCGCCTCGACGGTCGCCATGGCCATCGCGATGCTGGTCCGCCACCGGCGCGGCAGCCAGGGGCAGCTGGCCGACATGCGGCGCGACTACCTCAAGTACCTGACGCAGACCCGGCGTGCCGTGCTGAAGACGGCGCATCTCCAGCGGGACGCGCAGTTCTATCTGCATCCGTCGCCCGAGCAGCTGTGGGCCCTGGTCGCCGAGGGCAGCCGGGTGTGGGAGCGGCGGGCGGCCGACGACGACTTCGGGCAGGTGCGGATCGGGCTGGGCAGTCAGCAGCTCGCGACCCCGCTCGTCGCGCCCGAGACCGCGCCCGTGGACGAGCTGGAGCCGCTCACCGCAGGGGCGATGCAGCAGTTCATCAGGGCGCACAGCACGCTCGACGGGCTGCCGATGGCCGTCTCGCTGCGGGCCTTCTACCACCTGACCGTCAGTGGTGAGCCGCACAGCGTGCGCTCCACGGCCCGCGCGATGGTCGGTTCGCTGGTCTCGACGCACTCGCCGGAGGACCTGGTCGTCGCCGTGGTCGCCGGGCGCGAGGCGGCGCCGCGCTGGGAGTGGGCGAAGTGGCTGCCGCACGCCCAGGGTCGGGGCGACGGTGACGGCGCGGGCAGCCGACGGCTGATCACCACGGACGTGCTGGAGCTGGAGGAGCTGCTGGCGGAGCGGCTGGAGGGCCGGCCGCGTTTCCAGGGCGCCGGGCATCCGCTGCTGGACCAGCCGCACATCGTGGTGGTGCTCGACAGCCAGTCCGTCCCCCCGATGTCCGTGTTCGCCTCCGCCGAGGGGCTGCAGGGCGTGACGGTCATCGAGGTCGTGCCCGGCGAGGCGCAGGGGGCGCGCGGCGGCCTGTCCGTGGTCGTACACCCCGATGCGCTGCGGCTGGAGTCCGGGCACGGCCTGGTGTACGACGGGGTGCCGGACCAGCTCAGCGAGGAGGCCGCCGAGGCGCTCGCCCGGCAGCTCGCCCCGCTGCGGGTCGCCTCGGGCGGTGACGACGACGAACCGCTGCTCGCCAATCTGGACTTCACCGACCTGCTGAATCTGGGCGACGCGGCATCCGTGGACGTCACCCGTACCTGGCGGCCCCGTTCGCAGGCCGAGCGGCTGCGGGTGCCCATCGGTGTCGGCGAGGACGGCGCGCCGGTGATGCTGGATCTGAAGGAGGCGGCGCAGGAGGGGATGGGGCCGCACGGTCTGTGCGTGGGGGCGACCGGTTCCGGAAAGTCGGAGCTGCTGCGCACGCTGGTGCTGGGGCTCGCGGTCACCCACTCCTCCGAGACCCTCAATTTCGTGCTCGCGGACTTCAAGGGCGGTGCGACCTTCGCGGGGATGTCCCAGATGCCGCACGTCGCGGCCGTGATCACCAACCTGGCCGACGATCTGACGCTGGTGGACCGCATGGGCGACTCCATCCGCGGTGAGCTGAACCGCCGCCAGGAGATGCTGCGCGACGCGGGCAACTACGCCAACATCCACGACTATGAGAAGGCGCGCGCGGCGGGCGCCCCGCTGCAGCCGGTCCCCTCGCTCGTGCTGGTCATCGACGAGTTCAGCGAACTGCTGACCGCGATGCCGGACTTCATCGAGATGTTCGTGCAGATCGGACGCATCGGGAGGTCGCTCGGCGTGCATCTGCTGCTGGCCTCGCAGCGGCTGGAGGAGGGCCGGCTGCGCGGTCTGGAGACGTATCTGTCGTACCGGGTCGGTCTGCGGACGTTCTCGGCGGCCGAGTCCCGCGCGGCCATCGGGGTCCCCGACGCGTACCAGCTGCCCAACGTCCCGGGTTCCGGGTATCTGAAGTTCGGTACGGACGAGATGGTCCGGTTCAAGGCGGCGTACGTCTCCGGCGTGTACCGGACCGGGACGCGGCAGGGCGCCGCTCCGGGCGGATCGCTGCCGGTGGACCGCAGGCCCGTCCCGTTCACGGCCGCCCCGGTGCCCGTGCGCTACGTCGAGCGGGCCGCCGGTTCCCGCGTACCGGAGGGGCGCCCGGCGGAGGACGACGCGCTGGCCGACTCCGTGCTCGACGTGATCGTGCGCCGGCTCGAAGGGCGTGGCGCCGAGGCCCACCAGGTGTGGCTGCCCCCGCTGGACAATCCGCCGGCCATGGACGAGCTGCTGCCCGGGTTGGCGGCGGTGCCCGGCCGCGGGCTGACCCAGCCGGGCTTCGAGGGCGCGGGGCGTCTGGTCGTGCCGCTGGGGGTCGTCGACAAGCCCTTCGAGCAGCGCCGCGACACGCTCTACCGGGACTTCTCCGGAGCGGCGGGCCATATGCAGATCGTCGGCGGCCCGCAGTCCGGCAAGTCCACGCTGCTGCGGACGATCGTGTCGGCGTTCGCGCTGACGCACACCCCGCAGGAGGTGCAGTTCTACGGCCTCGACTTCGGTGGCGGCGGGCTCTCCTCGATCGCCGGGCTGCCGCACGTCGGCGGGGTGGCCTCACGGCTGGACCCCGAGCGGGTACGGCGTACGGTCGCCGAGGTCTACGGCGTGCTGGCTCGGCGCGAGGAGTACTTCCGTACCGCGGGCATCGACTCCATCGCCACCTACCGCAGGCTGCGGGCGCGCGGTGACATCTCGGTGACCGAGCAGCCGTGGGGTGATGTGTTCCTGCTCGTCGACGGCTGGGGGAACTTCCGTACGGACTACGAGGGTCTGGAACAGGCCGTCACGGACATGGCGTCCCGCGGGCTGGGTTACGGCATCCATGTGATCCTCACCGCCTCGCGCTCGATGGAGGTCCGCGCGAACCTCAAGGACCAGCTGATGAACCGGCTGGAGCTGCGGCTCGGCGACACCATGGACTCGGAGCTGGACCGCAGGGTCGCCGTCAACGTCCCGGCGGGCGTGCCGGGCCGCGGTCTCACCCCGGAGAAGCTGCACTTCATGGCGGCGGTGCCGAGGATCGACAGCATCAACTCCGACAGCGACCTGTCGGAGGCGACGGCCGCGATGACCCAGGAGGTCTCCCGGCACTGGACCGCGCCCGGAGCCCCCGCCGTACGCCTGCTGCCGCGCGAGCTGCCGGCCGGCGACCTGCCGCCGGGCTCCGCGTATCCGCAGCGCGGGGTCGCCTTCGGTATCGACGAGAACAACCTGGAGCCGGTCTTCGTCAACTTCGAGCAGGACCCGTTCCTGCTGGTCTTCGGCGAGAGCGAGTCCGGCAAGTCCAATCTGCTGCGGCTGCTCATCAAGCAGCTCACCGAACGGTACGAGGGCGACGTCTGCAAGCTCTTCGTGATCGACAACCGGCGCGCGCTGCTGGACGCCACTCCGGCCTCGCACCTGGCCGAGTACATCCCCATGTCCAACAACATGGAGCACCACATGGACGCCCTGGCGGACCTGATGCGACGCCGCGCGCCGTCGGAGACCGTCACGGCACAGGAGCTGCGCGACCGCAGCTGGTGGCACGGCCCGACGGTGTACGTCGTCATCGACGACTACGACCTGGTCTCCACCTCCAGCGGCAACCCGCTGGCCGGCCTCACGGAGCTGCTCCCCTTCGCCCGTGACGTCGGCGTCCGCTTCATCATCGCCCGCAGCACGGCAGGCGCGGGCCGTTCCGCGTACGAGTCCTTCATGCAGCGCCTGCAGGAACTGGGCGCGCAGGCCCTCATCCTGTCGGGCGACCCCAATGAGGGAGCCATCTTCGGCAACGCCCGCCCCCGGCCCATGCCCACGGGCCGAGGCGTCTTCGTCTCGCGGCGGCGGGGCAATCCGCTGGTGCAGACGGGGCTCCTGCCGACCGAGCACCACTGATTCGGATATCGGCGCATGCCGTAGAACTCGTAGGGGTTGTGGAGTGGGTGCGGTGGCATCGCCGCCGCACACACCCCACCGCTGTTCAGGGCCTGTTGCGTTGTTCGGACCACGCCCGCACATGGCCGAACGCATTGTTAAATTGACCGTCAGCGCAGTCATCCGCGACGCGCCAACGGGGGAAGGACCCATACAAATGGCATGGGACGAGTGGGAACAGCTGAAGGCCGCCGCGGCCGAAAGGCAGTCCACGCATATGAGGCTGAATCAGGCCGAAGGCTCCACGCCCGGCGGTGGCAGCGCCGACGGTGACCTCAAGGTCAACCAGGCGGATCTGGCCGCGGTGGGAAACAGCGCCTTCGAACTCTTCGAGGATCTGGGGCGCTACGGCCGTGACGCCTGGTCGAGCAGCCAGAGCGCTGCCAAGGATCTCACGACGCAGGGATTCAGGCTGGGTGGCGGGCTGCACCATGTGCAGGAGCAGTGGGAAAAGCAGCTCCAGTCGCTGCTGGACGCCTGCGGGCACATTGCCAACCACATGAACTTCACTCAGAAGACTCATCGGAGCGACGATCGGGCCGTCGTCGCCACCGTCAGCAGCATCGCTCTGCTCGACGAGGGATTCAGCGAGAGGACGCAGCCCTGATGAACATGGAGCAGCTGGTCCACGGAAACTTCGCGACGCTCGACACGACGATCGCCGACTGGTCGACGGTCATCAACAGCCTCAGGAATCTCGAAAAAGACGCCCGCGAGGACATGAAGCGCAAGTCGGACAAGGCTCGTTGGGAGGGCGTCAATGCCACAGTCTCCCGTGAGTTCATCGACAAGACGGCGGGTGAGTTCGCGGACGCCCTGACTCAGGCGACCACCATCCACGACATTCTCAAGGACACCCGCGACGAGCTCGTCGGCTTCCGGGACGAACTCAAGGAGACCATCGAGCGGGCCCGCAAGAAGAACCTCACGGTGACGAGCACGGCCGGTGGCGGTTTCACCGTCACCATGCTCATCCACCCCGACCGCGCCGCCAAGGGCACCGAGGTGGCCCAGCACTCCCAGCAGGACGTCGACTATCTCAGGGACGACGTCCAGCGCATTCTGAACCGGGCGACCGAGAGCGACACTTCGGCCGACAAGGTGCTGCGCGCCATCGTCGACCAGGCGGACAAGGGTTTCTCGGGCGCCTCGTACAGCGACCGGGAGTCCGCCGCGGAAGCGCTGGAAAAAGCAGAGGAAGTCGCGCAGATCATCAAGAAGAAGGGGGACGACATGTCCCCCGCGGAGTTCGACAAGGTCAACGCGACACTGGCCGCCTTCGCGAACGATCCGCTGTTCCAGGAGAAGTTCGCCAGCACCCTCGGCGCCCGTGGCGTTCTCGACTTCTGGGCCGACATCTCGGACCCCTCGGACGGCGGATCACTGCAGCACACGCGGTTCAACCAGTTCGGGGACCTCCAGAAGAACCTGAGCCTCACGCTCGCCGGAGCGACGCACTCCGACAGCCCGAGGATGCAGGACTGGAAGGAGGACATGCTGAAGCTGAGCGGCGAGACCATCCAGACCCGCGGAACGCAGGTCAAGGGCTTCCAGCTCATGAGCAACTTGATGAGGGTCGGTGACTACGAAGTCCGTTTCCTCAATGACTACGGAAATTCGCTGATCGCCACCGAGAAGAAGATGAAGCTTCCCGGAAACTTCTGGACGGGTGCGACGGGCGGGCCCCTGATGCCGAAGATGAACTTCATGGACGGCAGCGACAGCGACTTCGGCCGCGACCCG
This sequence comes from Streptomyces corynorhini, assembly GCF_003346515.1. Taxonomy (GTDB): domain Bacteria; phylum Actinomycetota; class Actinomycetes; order Streptomycetales; family Streptomycetaceae; genus Streptomyces; species Streptomyces corynorhini. The sequence continues at coordinate 14,186 of NZ_QQNA01000092.1, read as the reverse complement.
ATGACCGGCTTCATGACGGCTCTGAGCAACAGCCCTGACGCGGCAACGGAGTTCTTCAACACCAAGGACCCGCAGGACAACGCGCAATGGGTGCTCAAGGACCGGCGATCCTTCGACGACGGCCCGCCGAACAGCGGTCCGAACGCGGCCCTGGACGCGACGGGCAAGGCGATGTTCGCGGCGACATCGGGAATCAGCGACCCCGAGGATCCGAACGCGAAGTTCGTCCAGCACACCGATGAGCACCTGGAAGCCCTCAAGCGCTCGGTGAATCTTCTCGCGGAGACGGGGAACGACTTCCCGCCCGAGATGCGCAAGAGCATGGCCTGGGCCCTCGGCAACCACGGCGATACCGTGCACAAGGCGATGAGTTCACCGCTCGACTCGCATGAATTCGAGAGCGGCAGCCTGCTCGAGGTGAGCAAGCAGATTTCGAGGAACCAGGAGTCGTATGGGCTCCTCAATGAACAGATGAACTACGCCATCAACGCCGAAATAAACACCGAAAAGGAAAATCCGGAGGACAGTCTGCGAAACGCAGGCAGCACCATCGGTTTCCTGGAGGAGGCCAGAAAGCTCACAATAAACGACGGCGAGGACAGTGACATTCGAGACATCTCATGGAAGCAGAGGTGGCTCTATCACAGCGTCGGTGGAGTCATCACCCCGTTCACGGACATGGGGCAGCGAGGGATAGACGCGATCACTGCGGCATGGGCGCAGGAACAAAGCGACCAGGTTTCCGACAAAGCGACAAGCTCTCGTCAGGAAAATTACGAGGCGAGAAACGATCAGCTCAAGGCCGTCGCAGATAGATGGTACGCAGAGAACTCCGAATGGGCCGACAATCACGAGGGATTCTCGAAGGATCAGGGGATATACAGGGAGATCAGAAACGCCGCAGACCACGGAAACGACAAGGCTGACGGAGCCGGAGGCGTCCGCTAATGAAAATCATCACATCATCGATTCCCCTCGCTCTCGTTTCGTGCGCACTTTTGGCTACCGCTACGGCGTGCTCATCCGGAGGAGGTAGAGAATATTCCGTTCCGAGCAGCATCTGCAACATTCCGGTGAACCAGAAGGCTACGACCGCACTGCTTCCCGACGGAAAGAAACTGGAGGAGCGCGGCGGCTCCCTCGAAGATTCCCCCAGCTTCTGCAAGCTGCTCGTGGACAAGAGCCTCACGGTATTCATCACCACGTACCAGGCGGATGAATATTACGATCCGATGGATCCGAAAGAGGCGCACAGGTTCAGCAACCGCGCAAAGATGAAGGACATTCCGGCGGAATGGGAGGGGGCGATTGGAGACAACTACTCCACGATCACCACCAAATGCACTGGCCCATCCGCGAAGTACGTCGTCACAGAGATATCGGCCAAGGCAGGGGACGACGACACATCACAACGGCGCAAAGACATTCAAGATTTCGCCACAGAGTTCACCAGCGGAGTGAAGAAGAAGATCGGCTGTACGCAATGACCGCATCCGACCGCTTCGCCGTATGCGGATATTGCCGGTGAGTCGTCACAGACGCCGGCCTGCCGAAGAGCCGCACGAGCTGCAGGGCGAGCGCTGCTTCGGACGGGCAGTCGGCGGCGGTTCCGCCGCGCTGCTCATCCTGCTGGAGGCCGGATGCTCCACGTCCCAGGACTACGCGGTTCCGGACTCTCTATGCGGAAGAGGAATCTCCGCTGGCCTGGTGAGCCCATTGCCGCTGCCCGGGGAAGAAATGACCGTCACGCCGCGACTGGACGCCGGGGAGATCGATTCGTGCCATGTGGTCGGTGGACGGCTCGCTCGCCCTGTACATCAAGAATGCTCGGTCCGGCGGTCCGATCGACGCGATGGAGTTCGCGAAGCAGCCTCATCGGCGTCTGAAGAACCCGGAACGGATGAAGACGGGGGCTGACGGAGACTCGCCGACAACGGCGCGTACCTCGTGGATCCCTGCGTCTTCGAAGGAAAAAGATCAACTACGTCCTTGAGGGCAGCCTCGAAGACGGGCAGGAAGGGACGGCGAAGGGCCTGCGCCCGGAGATCGAAAAGTGCGCGGCGTCGCAGCTTCCCATCGGGAAGAAATCCAGGAAGTGCGCGTGATCATGCGCTGAGGGAACTCGCTACGGGGTGGACACCTCCCGCGCGTGTCCACCCCGTATCAAGCGTCCGTACCCGCATGACCTACATGAAGTTGGCAGCGGCCTTCTTGTCGCCGGAGCGGTAGGAGGTACCCGCGTTGTCCACCGCTGTGGCGATGTCCCTGAGATTCTTCTGAATCTCGCTCGCGTCCTTGTTCCACTGCTGCTGGCCCGCGTTGTACGCCTCCCTGGCCTCGCCCTCCCACAGCTCGGAGATCGATTCAATCTTGGCCTTGATGGCATCCAGGCTGTTCTGAAGCTTGCCGGCCTGTGTCCTGATCGAGTTGGCCGCTTGGTCGAGTGACGAGTACTTGACGATCATCGTGCCGTCGTCGGACATGGTTGCCTCCACTGATCTTCAGGTGAGTGTGCGCATGCGTGTGCGTGCGTGTGCCGTGCTGTGTGCGTGTGCTGTGTGCGTGCCTGCGTGTCCAGGTGCGCGGCGCGTGTACGGATCGGTCGCGGCATACGGCCGACCCCGGCGATCAGTAACCGTTGAGGTTCGACGTCTTGCGTTCCGCGTTCGCGTCACCGGAGTAACCGTCGACCACGTCGATTCCGCGGAGGGCGGCCTCGACTTCCTTCTCCGTGTTGCCGCTGATCGTGCGAGCCGCCTCGATGGCTTCCTGGTACTTGAGCAACTGCTTGCCGATGCTCACCATCCGCTCGTTGATGGCGGTCTGCTTCCGGTTGAACTCACCGGCACCGATGCCCTTCCAGGCACCTTCCAGACTGTCGATGGTCCCCTGAAGCGCCCTCAGCTGCCCCTTGACGCTTTCGAAGTTCTCCGTCAGTTCGTTCTGCAGCTTGCCAAGGCTGACTCCATTGACCTTCTGCACTGCCATAAGGTGCGCTTCCTCTCTTGAAACCGGTGAGCGGGTGTCTCACCGGGCTGTTCGCGGGACCCGACGGCGCGTGGCTGCCGAGGAGCCCCAAGTGCGTGGGGATGGGCGGGACGAGTGGAACCCCGTTCGCTCAGGCGCTGCGCCGTCTGCGCACGACGGCGAACGCGCCTCCCGCCAGGACCGCCACGACGGCCACCGTGCCGACGAACAGGACCGTCTTGTTGCCACCGGCGTCGTCGGCAGCGCCGGCGGCGACCGCCTTGTCCCCGTCGGCGGACTTGTCGTCCGGGGCGGGCGCCTTGGAGGACGCGGAGGAGGCGGGAGAAGGCGTGGCCGAGCCCGGGATGCCGGGGGTCTTCTCGTTGGTCAGCGGGTTGATGTCGGGGTCGCCCGGGTCGCCCTTGCCGTGCAGGATGTTGACGCCTGGACGGATGAGGCCGTTGCCGAGGTAGCTACTGCGCTCGCTCTCCTTCCAGGTGCGACTCGCCGTGTCGAACAGGACACGGAGGACCTGGTTCGCGGTCCAGTCGCGATGAGCGGACCAGAGGAGAGCGGCGGAGGCGGAAGCGATGGCGGTTGCGGAACTCGTCCCGCCGTCACCACCGCAGTAACTCTGGAACTTATTGTCACACCAAGCCGGAATATCACTTCCCGGCGAAGCGATGTCCACACTGCCACCATGTTGCGAATAATCGGATACGTTGCCTTTATTGTCCGCCGAGGCAACCCCGATCACGTTCGGATAGGATGCCGGAAACTGCCTTTTGTTGCCATTATCCGCATTGTTTCCGGCTGCAGCGAAGAAGAGTTTCCCCTTGGATTCCGCATACTTCGCAGCCTCTCGCTCCTCCGGAGAGGAGTAATCGCTTCCGAAAGACATACTAATGATCTGCGCATCACTGTCTGCTGCGGCACGGATAGCGTCTTCGGCGTCCCCACCCTTGACCGGATTCTCATTCTGAAACTCGGTATCCGAGATTCGCATCGGGATGATTTTTACGCCAGGGGCGAGTCCCTGCAGACCACCCCCCTTTCCAGTACCTGCAATCAGCTCGGCCATTGTTGTTCCATGACCGGCGTAGTCGTCCGTCTCTTTACCGATCCTTGTGGCATCCAGCCCTTTCAGGATCTGCCCTTTCAAGGAAGGCGTGTTCGGGTTGACGCCGGTATCGATGACAGCAACCTTGATGCCTTCGCCCGTAGTGACTTTCCACATATCTTCAGCGCGCATTGCATCCAGGTACCACTGCTTTGATTGCACATCGTCCACAGCTACGGCCGGTGGAGCCATTCCCGTGATCACCACGCTCCATGCGCCGACCACAGCCAACGTCGAGATAATCCCTCGACGCACACCACGTCGCCTTCTGCGCTTCACGGCCCGCTCCGTTTCTGCCGCCATCCTGGCTTCCCGCACCTTCGCTGTCTGCTTATTCGACGACTGGCGGCACGACACCATGCCGTCGCCCGGTCCACGTCTCTTCGTCTTCGATCAGGTAATCGGGGCGCGTAGATTCTGTCGGCTCCTGCTCTTCCTTTTTGGCGCTACCCCGACCCGGCCCGCGAACAAGACCTGTGCCACCCTGCGTGAAAGCGCCTCCACGAGACCGTGATCCTGCGGCACCTCCACGAGGGGTACCGACCACACCATTCGGGCTGGCTGAGGTCCGCCCGCCGGCCCGAACCGAATTCTTCGCAGGATTTTTGCCGACGACCCCCGGCTGACCGGCTCTGCCCCCAACCGCTCGGCCCGAAGAAGCTCCTTCTCCGCCGACGACAGTTCCCCGAGGAACGCGAGGGCCGGGAGAACCTCCGGTAGCCCGCGGGCTGCCTCCCACGACGCCCTCCGTGCGTCCTCCACGGGGCCCCAACAAACCTCCCGCACCCGGACGGCCAGCAGCGGAACTACCAGCGGCTGCAGCACTGCCCCCCGGTCCCCCGGGCCGTCCCACCGCGTTCGCCACACCAGGGGAACCCGTAGTCCCCGGGACGCCACCTTGGAAAAGACTCATCCCGTTACCGGCATAGGGCGGTGTGGCTCCCGGTCCCCCTCCAGCGCTCGTCGGCCCACCGACAGGCCCAATGGACACAGGGGCGGACCCCTCACGCGGGGGAGCGGGCGCCGCAACGCTGTTGATCTCCACCAACGCGCCACCGTCCGGGAGGGCTCCAGAATCGCTCCCGCGAACGCGTCCCGTTACTCCGTCTGCAGCAATGCCGATCGCACTGCGGTCAGACACAGAGGTCGAGTTGAGGGCTTCGGCATGAGGCACCGCAGCGCCTACACCTCCGGTCCGGTCCGACACGCTCTGCGGAGCGGCACCACCTGGCAGGTACCCACCTGAAGGAGCGGTCTCCTGCTCGCCGCCCTCCCTGTATCTCGTGTACGGCTGGGGAACCTTGCCCGGTGCCTTCGCCTCGAACACCGGCGGCTCCTGTGCCGCGAGTCTCTCCTCCGAGACCGCGTAGAACGACGCCAGCCGGTACATCTGGTTAATGGCTTCCTGACGGTCCTTCTCGACCTTCAGCGCCGCGCTGTATTCCGCGTTCCCCTCGACGCGGCCAGGGAGCGGGATGTCATCCGCCTTCTTCTTGACCAGTCGACCGTCACGCGCCGGCATCGCGCTGCGGACCGAGGCCAGCCCCGTGCCCGCGACCGTGATCTGGGTTCCCGCGACATCGGCGAAGTCGGCGAGGCTCACCGCGTGCTTGGCGAGCTTCGTTCCGAAGGTCCTGAACTCGGTGCCCGATTCGCCCTGCCACTCCACCTCGTCGATATAGCCCTTGAGTTCTCGCGCGGCTTCCTTCAGAGCGTCTCGCGCCTTCCAGAGCGCACTGCCCGCATTCTCCAGGTCCGTGTGATTCGCGCTGTCGACCAGGTCGATCATCGAGTTCAGCTCGTGGCCCTCGAAGCTCGTCGTCCCGAACGGCCCCGCTCCCCCGCCACTCGATGCGCCGGGAACCATCGACGCCGAGATCAGCGCGATCTCGGTCTGACTCATCTGAATCTGGACACGAGCCTCGTCATCGCTCATCTCAGGCTTCTCCCCGCCACTCATCAACGCACCCCCGGGTCGAACGTTCCACCGGCCGTATCGCTCGTGCCACGGCGCTCCGACTCCTCGTGCTCCTGATCGATGCGCGTCCGGATCTCCGCGTACCGCCGCCGCACGTCTTCCTCGACGTTGTCGAAGCCGACCGCCGCCGCGTGTACGCCGATGTTCAGGACTTCGATCTGGTCACCGAGCGTCCTGGACAGGGACACCAGTGATTCGTGGACGCGGTTGTACTGCGCGTAGAGGCCGTCCGCCTCCACGAAAGGGGCGTTACGGCCGCTGAGAGAGGAGCGGGAAATGGTCTGGGCCGCTACCTCCGACTTGCCGGCGGCGCCGCCCTCCAGGTCGCTCAGCAGTACGTCCACATGTGATCGGAACTTCTTCAGCGCCGTGATCTGGAGCTGCAAGTCACCGTTGCCGGCGCCGCCGCCCCCATTGCCCGATCCCGGATCCGCCATCCCCGTACCTCCCCGTTTACCGCCTATGCATCGCGACCGTGACGACACGCACATCACTGGTCACATACATGTCACTCTATCCACTGGTACTGACAGTCCCAAAAGTCTTATCGGTCACGGGACTTTGGGGCATAACGATCTGTGGGAGGCTGTGCGGTTGCCGTCTTTGCCAGGCATATCCGCGCCATTCCTCCCCCGTTCCCTCCCCGGATCTCCCCGGGTTTCGGCACACGCCCCTCAGCCGCTCGCCCGTCCCGCCGCCAGTCGCCGCGTGCGGCGGCGGGCGTCACGCAGGGCCGTCGCGGCGCCCGCTATGGCCGCTACCAGGACTGCGCCGCCGACGACGGCGTAGGTGGCGAGGCGGGCGGTGCGTTCCTCGGGGGATTCGCCGAGGTGGACCTTGGCCGGGGTGGGAGCCTCGGCTTCGGTCAGGCCCTCGTGGGCCGCCGGTTCTTCGATGGGCTTGTCGTCCTCGGTGAGGGCGCGTACCGGGTCGATGACGCCCCATCCGACGAGGCGGTCGTGGCCCGCGACCGAGCGTTCCGCCGTCTGCTGCAGCTGGGCGACGACCTGCTTCCCCGTCCAGTCGGGGTGCTTGGCCCTGATGAGAGCGGCGACACCCGCGACGTAGGGCGCGGCGAAGCTGGTGCCGTTGTCCGCGCAGTGGCCCCCCAGCGGGACCGTGGAGACCATGTCGACGCCGGGCGCGGCGATGCCGACGAACTCACCGGACTGGGAGAAGACCGCGCGTTCGTTGTTCCGGTCGGAGGCCGCTACGGCGAGTACGCCGTCGAAGGAGGCCGGGTAGGTCTTCTTGACGTTGCCGTCCAGACCGTCGTTGCCCGCCGAGGCGACGATCACGATCTGCCGGTCCAGGGCCCTGTCCACCGCCTGCTCCAGTGCGGGGACGGGTGCGACGGCGTCCGCGGTGTCCTGCGAGATGTTGATGACATCGGCTTCGGCGTCCACCGCGTAGTTGATCGCCTCGATGAGTTTCTCGACGGTGCCGTTGCCCTGCGCGTCGTTCTGCTGGATGGGAATGATCATCGCGTCCGGGGCGAGGCCGACGAAGCCGGTGCCCTTCGCGGGGCGGGCGGCGATGATGCCGGCGACCTTGGTGCCGTGCCCCACGGTGTCCGAGGTGCCGTTCTCCTTGCCGCGCTCCAGCTTGTCGCCGTTCTCGTCCTTGAGGCCCTTGGGCAGGAAGTTGCGCCCGCTCTTGGTGTCGACCGCCTTGGTGAGTTGCGGGTTCTTGACGTCGACACCGGTGTCGATGACCGCGACCCGTACGCCCTTTCCGGTGGACTGGGTGCGCAGTTCGTCCAGCAGGACGCGCTGGAGCGACCAGGGGCGGCCCTCGTACTTCTCCGAGGGGTACGTGCACTGCGTGGCGTCGGCCGCCGCCTCGGGCACCGGCAGCCCGAGGACGGTCACGGCGGTGGCAGCGGTGGTGGCCGCCGCCGAGGTCAGCAGGCGCGGGAAGCGAGGGGGGCGCCTGCGGTACGTGAGTGTCATACGGCGGCGCCCCTCACGAACCCTGCGGCTGGCGGGCCGAGCCCGTGGACAGCCGCGGGCCCGTCGGCAGGAACGCGGACCAGGCGGCCGGGATGGGCGCCGGGGCGACATCCTTGTAGCCGAGCCGGTTCTGGGCCTGCTGGTCCTCCCGGCGCTGCGCCTCCTTCTCCTTGGCCGTGCCGGGGGCGCCGATGCCGGAGTCGTCCGTCGCCGTGTCGCCGTTCGCCTGCATCGCGTAGCGCAGTCCGGTGTCGGTGACCAGGAAGACGAATCCCGAGCCGGTCGTGGAGCCCTTGAACTGGCGGAACAGCTGCCCTGATCCGGGGGTGACGTACGCGCTGCTCGATCCGGTGGGCAGGGTGGCCGGGAAGTCGGTGCCCGCCCAGGTGCTGAGGGTGGTGGCGCCGCTGTCCCTGTCCACCTTTCGCAGGACGTTGCAGACGGTGTTGCGGCTGCCCGCGGCGGCGCTCGCCGAGTTGACGTGCCGGGGAGCGTGCACCGGCCAGTCGTTCTCACCGCCGAAGGCCCGGCCGGGCCGGATGGCGCTGGGGTTCACGGACTTGGCCTCGCCGTTCTGGCCGAGTTCGCTCACGTCCAGTTCCTTGCTGCTGAGCAGCAGCTTCGCGGTGAAGTCCGACACGGGGGCCACGCGGCCGGGCAGAACGACGTAGATCTGCTTCTTGGTTCCGTCGACGGCGGCGAGGATCATCCCGACCTTGTTCAGCTCGGGTGCCAGCTCGCCGGGGGCGCCGGCCTCCGCGCCGGGGACTCCGTCGATCTTCGGGAAGCCGATGGGGTCGCCCTTGTGCAGCGTCTCCAGCCAGGCGGCGGAGACGCGCTGGGGCTTTCGGCCCTGACCGACGAGCTGGCGCAGCAGCAGCTCGTCCTTCCCCACCTCGTACGCCTTCCCCGCGGCGTCCACGATGTAGCGGGTGCGTTCGGGCGCCGGGCCCTCCACGTACAGCAGCTCGCCGCCGCGCAGCCGGTTGGCGCCGTCGGTCTTCGCCTGGTCCCGTTGCGCGAGGACGAACGCGGCCTTCTGTATGGTGCCGCCGCCCTCCACGGGCCGCTCGCAGACCGCCCAGCGCTTGGTGGCGCCCGCCTCCTCGGCGTCGGGCAGCCGGTCGGGCGCGTAGGGGATGCCGATGGTGGCCCCGTGCGGGATCCTGCCGTCGTCCAGGACGGACTCGCTGACGTTGACGACCTTGCTGTTGGCCCCGTCCAGCAGGAGTTTGGCCGAGGCCATGTTCAGGACGGGGTGGAGCTGGGTCTTGTCGTCCGTCTTCAGCACCACGTACCGCGTGGTGGACTTGCTGGCGATGATGACGTTCTCGCCGGGCTTGTCCCAGTCCTTGGGCGCGACCGGCTTGAACATCCCCCAGGCGCCGAAGCCCGCGAGGATCACCACACCTACGATCGCGCCGGGGAACACCGCGCGCAGCGGGCGGGGCGCTCCTTCTTCGGAGCCGGTCGCGTTCGGTTGTACGAACTGTGCGATCAGCCTTCGCTTCGCGAAGGTGTACGCGTTGAGTTCGTCCCGTCGTGATGCCATCTGTCCGCTGTTCCCTCTCCCCGTGGGCCGACAAGGTTGCCACACTCACCGAGAGGGCCCGCTGTCGTACCGGCCCCCTACTATGCATGCTGGGGTTTGCGACGCACTGCTCAGGTAGGGTGAACGCGCCGTCAACACCCATGCGAAATCGGTGATTACGGCACGAGGGGGGCAAGGCGGCGATGAGTACGGCGACGCGCGAGCGCGATGAGCGGAGCACGGCGCGGGTGCCCGGCGCTTCCCGGAAGCGACGTAGCAACGTACCGGCGGCGCGGTCCGGCGGTGTGCCCGTCGCGGCGCCCGCGAAGACCTCGCTGCGGCCCCTGTCGGCGGCCGGCCGAGTGGGCCCTTTCCAGCTGCGGCAGTTGGTGCTGGTCGAGGTGGCTCTCGCGCTGGCGTTGATCGGCGCCGCTCTCGGCGGGCTCTGGCTCGTACCGACGATGGTCGTCGCGTGTGCGCTCGTGCTGCTGGCCGTGTTGCGGCGGCGGGGCCACGCGATGCAGGACTGGCTGTCCTCGGCGCTCGCCCTGCGTGCGCGCAGGCGGGCCCTCGAACCGTCCGCCGCTGACGTGGATCCGTCGCTGGCGCCGGTGGTCGAGAGCGTCCCGTCGCTGCGCCCGTTCACCTATGTCGACCGCGACCGGCGCACGGTGGGGATGCTGGGCGACGGGAGCTTCCTGACGGCCGTGGTGCGGGTCGAGGCCAGCGGCGACGGGCTGCGCCCGGTCTCCGGGGCGCGCTCGCTGCCGCTCTCCCTGCTGGGCGCTTCGCTGCGGGTCGACGACATCGTCCTGGAGTCCGTGCAGTTGGTGCAGCAGGTGCGTTCCGCGCCCGCGCCGCACCTGCCCGAGCAGTCGGTGGCCCGGCTCTCGTACGCGCCGCTCCAGGAAGCCACGGGCGCGCCCGCGCTGCGGCTCACCTGGGTGGCCGTGAAGCTCGACCCCGAGCTGTGCCGGGAGGCGGTCGAGGCGCGCGGCGGCGGCATCGAGGGGGCCCAGCGCTCTCTGGTGCGGGTGGCGGACCATGTGGCGAGCCGGATCACCGGGGCCGGGTTCCGGGCCGTGGTCCTGGACCAGCAGGAGCTGAACTCGACCGTGGCGACCTCGGCGTGTGCCAGCCTCGCCGTCTCCACCCGGGCGAGCCGCCCCGAGGCCGCTTCGCGCGCGCGTACGGCGGAGACGACCCGGGTCTGGCGGTGCGACGACCGCTGGCACACCACGTACGCGGTGGGCCGCTGGCCGGAGTTGGGGCGCGCCGCCACACCGCTCCCCCGGCTGGTCTCGCTGCTCACCTCGGCCCCGGCGTACGCCACGACCTTCAGCGTGACGCTGCGGCCGGGTGCGCACCGGGGCTCGATGGACATCGCCGGCCACGTGCGGATAACCGGCGGCAGCGACACCGAACTGGTCCGGGTACGGCGTACGTTGGAGGGTGCCGCGCGCACGGCGAAGGTCGCGCTGATACGGCTGGACCGCGAGCAGCTGCCCGGCGTGCTGGCGACACTGCCCCTGGGAGGCACGCGATGACCGCCGGACTCGGCTCGGCGCGCGGGCTGCGCGGACCGCGCCACGCGGGACACACCATGACCGTCGACCATCTGGGTGCGCTGTCGCTGCCGGTGGGCGACGACGGAGTGGTGCTCGGTGACGACGCCGAGGGCCGTCGGCAGTTGGTCGGCTTCCACCGCTCGACCCCGTACGAGGTGCTGCTGATCGGCGGCCTGTGGTCGGCCCAGGTGCTGGCGCTGCGCGCCGCGGGTACGGGGGCGCGGGTGGCGGTGGAGACCGGGCGGCCACAGGCGTGGACGATGCTGGCGCAGGCCGCCGGAGCGGGGCTGGAGTGCATCACCCTGCACGAGGTGGGGCGCGTTCCCCCGATGGGTGCCACGGTCGGCAGCCCGGTGGTGGTGATCCGGGACTGCGGGATGCGTCCGCCGCGTGGCCGTGTGGTGTCCGCGCCCTGGCAGTCCGTGCTGACCCTGCTGCCGTATCTGAGTCCGGTGGCGCCTCGGCTGATGCGGGACTCCACGCTGGTGGGTGTGCAGCGGATATCGCCGCAGGAGGCGGAGCAGACCAGCCGCATCCTGGGGCTGGAGCGGGCCGAGAGCGATGCCCTGCCCACGCTGGCGGACGGTGTCACCCTCTGGTGCGCGGGACGTGAGCGGCTCTGGGTGATGACGAGCCCCACGGATGCCGAGACCGGTCTGCTGGGCGTCGCCCGCCGGATGGACTGAGGCGGGGACGCGGCGGGGTCCCGGCACGGACCGACCGGGGTCCGTATCGGGACCGGTCGGCCGGGACCGGTCGGGGCGCGGTTCCTGCCCGGGACACGGTTCCGGTCGAGGCGCGGTTGCGGGCTCCGGTATTGCTGGAGTGCTCCATTGCGGGGAATGAGCTGTCCTAGGATGCCGAAGTGGCTTTGACCGGCATCCAGCGGACATTCCCCTGAATCCGTCGCGGAGAATCCACTCTCATCTCGGCCGTTACGAAAGGAATCTTCACTCATGGGGAGCGCACAGGAGAAGGACGAGCTGTACGCCCTCGACATCTCTGGTGTCGAGTGGCACGGTGCCCCCGGCACCAGCGCGGACGAGGAGCGGGTCGAGATCGCCTATCTGCCGGACGGCGCCGTGGCCATGAGGTCCTCGCTGGACCACGACACGGTTCTGCGCTACACGGAGGCCGAGTGGCGGGCGTTCGTACTCGGCGCGCGTGACGGCGAGTTCGACTTGCAGTGACCCACAGGACGGACAGGGAAGGGGCACGCTCATGACGAGCGTGCCCCTTTCGTCTGCGTGAACATACGGTGTCCGCTCCCTCCCCGGCGGCGTCGCCCCGTGGTGTACTCCCGGCGGTGGGATGTTCCGCCGGCCCCGGCCGCCCGGTCGAGACCGGATTGTTGGATGACGTACGTTCGGCGTGCTGATGACCGAAATCCGCAGCGGAATATACGAATTCGACTCCTTCGCCCGGCATACGGCGCTGCTCACAGCCCGCTCGCGGGCGGTGACAGCACGGCCCGCGTGGCATCGCGGGCGGTCCGCCCTGACGTGGCGCCGCCGACGGCGATTAGGGTGGGTGGCGGGCGCGGGAGTACGGGACCTGCGGGCACGTCGGCCGCGCCGCAAGGGGAAGAGCCGGGCTGACCGGACGGACGGAATCGGTCGCCCCCACCCACCACGGCACAAGGGTGCTCGACCACACCAGGAGGCAAAGTGAACGGCGATCGGGACGAGATCCGGGGAGGCTGGAACAGCCCGGCCGCGGACGATCAGTCCGACGCGGAGCCCGAGATGACGGGTGAGTTCACCATCGACTACACCCCGCCCGCCTGGTACACGCAGAACGCGCCGGGGGACACCTCCGGTGGCAACGCGTCGGCCGCGCCCCTTCCCGCCAACTCGCCCCCTCCCCCGGACGGTGCGCCCGTCGCCGTGCCGGGGCTGCCCGCGGGGCCGGGCTACGATCCGAACTGGGTTCAGGGCCGCCCGGCGCAGCCGCCGCAGCCACCGGCTCCGGAGCCGCCCGCCGCACCGGCACCTCCGGTCGGTGCCCCGCCCGTGGGCGCTCCGCCGGTCGGCGCTCCGCCGGTCGGCGCCCCCGCGTCGAACGCCGCTTCGGACTCGGCTCCCGGCGCCTCGCAGCCCTTCGGTGACGGTGGCGACGATGTGGAGAGCGGCGCCACGATGCGGTTCTCCCCGGCCGCTCTGAAGCGTGAGTTCGCGGAGCGCGACGCGGAGAAGCAGCGGGCGGCGGAGGCAGCCGCCGGAGTCCCGGCCTCCTCCGCCGCCGACACCCCCGACACTCCCGACGCTCCCCGGGCTCCCGCCGCGGCCGCCGAACGCCCCGACGCGCCTGTGTCCGCGGAAGCCGCGGAGACCGCGCCGCCCGTGCCCGCCGAATCCCCCGCGGCCGTTGCCGACGCCGCCGCCGAAGACGGCGAGGCCAAGGACGCGGGCCGGAACGCGGACGCAGCCGAAGACGAAGCCGAAGCCGAAGCCGACGGTACGGACCGGGCCGAGGCCACGGACGCACCGCGGCCCGAGCCCGAGTCCGAGCCCGTAGCCGAGACCGCCACCGACAGCGCGGACTCCGACCAGCCGGACGACGCCGACCAAGCGGTCTCGGACGCGGTCCCGGCCACAGCGGCCCGGTCCGAGGACGACGGGACGGCGGCCCCTTCGCACCACGCCGACGCCGTGGCCTCCGACGCCGTGCCCGCCGAGGCGGTACCGGTCGGGGAGCCCGCGGACGCGGAACCCCAGGACGTTCCCCAGGCCGCCGCGTCGGCGCAGCCGTGGTCGCCGCAGCAGCCCGCCGCGTTCGGCGCCGGACTGCCGCCGCTGCCGCCCGCGTTCCAGCCCGCGCCGCCCGCCGCCGCGCAGCAGTGGCCCGCATCGCCGCCTCCGCAGGCGCCGCAGGTGCCTCCGCAGAGCGCCGGGCAGACCCCGTACGCATGGCCCCCGCACCCGGCCCAGAACGGTTACGGCTTCCCCCCGCCGCAGCAGGGCCAGCCCGCCGCACCGGGACCCGCCGCGCCGCAGCAGCCCGCCCCACCCGAACCGGCCGCGCCGCAGCCCGCGCAGCCCCAGCCGCGACCGGCCCCGGAGCCCAACAC
>NZ_QQNA01000091.1 GCF_003346515.1 Streptomyces corynorhini | reverse complement strand
CGCCACCTCGCCGCGCGCGGCGTCGGCGGCCCCGCCGGAGCCCGCGGCGCTCTCCTGGCCGAGCCCGGCGAGGGCCGCGGCGCGGAAGGCGCTGAGCCCCTCGGCCAGGGTCACCACATCGGAGGGCGCCATCCGCTCCAGCACGAGCGCGACCTCGCGCGTGCGGAAGGAGCGGTACTCGTTCAGTACCGTGTGACCGCGTCGGCTCAGCCTCAGTTCCACCTCGCGGCGGCTGATCGCGCTGGGCGAGCGGGACACCAGGCCCATGGCCTCCATCCGGTCGCACAGCCGGCTCACCGAGGACGGCCGCGAGCCGAGCGCGTCGCCGAGCGTCCGCAGATTGGCGCCCTCATGCTTCTCGATGACCAGAAGGGCCCGTAGCTGGGACGGCGGGACGGGCCCCGAGGGCGCGGCCTCCTGGCCCCGCCCCCACAGCAGCTCAAGCAGCTCCGAGGCCGCGCTGGCGGCCTCGGCGACCTGATCGCGCCGGTGTGGTTCACCGGTGAAGCGGGACATGGATTTCACCCTTTCATCCGGCGTGGGTTGTTGTCAGCCCGGACCGACCGCCCCTTGAAGAAGAAGGCTCGAACGACTCGTGACTCTACTCGCGGATGTGGAAAGAGCGGTCCGCACAGCGGCTCCGCACGCTCTGGTGGACTCGGTGCGTGACGCGATCACCGCCGCGTACGGCACGGCAACCGTACAGCTCTACCTCGCCGACTACGGGCTCACGGTGCTGCAGCCCGTCGACCCGGCGGACCGTCCCGCCAAGACGCTGTCGCTGCACAACACCCCCGAGGGCCGGGCCTTCGGCAGCCAGGAGCCGCGCGAGCAGCAGGTGCGCCACCGGGACGCGGTGGATCACCATCTGCCGGTCACCGTCCGGGGCGAGCGGCTCGGCATCCTGACCGTCCGCCTGCCCGCCGACGTGTCCACGCAGGACACCGTCGAGGAGCTGACGCAGGTGGCGGAGCTGCTCGGGCACGAGATCCTGGTGGCCGAGCGGGACACCGACCTCTACCGGCGGGCCAGGCGGGCGAGCCGGCTCACCCTGGCGGCCGAGATGCAGTGGCAGCTGCTGCCCGCCCGCGCCTGCACCGCGCGGGAGTACGCCATCGGCGCGCAGCTGGAGCCCGCCTACGCGATCCACGGCGACAACTTCGACTGGGCGTCGGACGCCGACGAGCTGACGCTCGCGGTGACCAACGGGATGGGCGAGGGCATCCAGGCGTCCCTGCTCACCAATCTCGCCGTGAACGCCCTGCGCAACGCCCGCCGCGCCGGGATCGGCCTCGTGGACCAGGCGTCGCTGGCGGACCAGGCCCTGTACGCGCAGCACGGCGGTGCCTCCTACGTCTCGACCCTGCTGCTCAGGTTCGAGCTGGACACGGGCCGGGTGGAGGTGGTGGACGCCGGTTCGCCGCAGCTGTGGCGCATGCGCGACAGGTCCGTGGAGCGCGTCGACCTCGAAGCACAGCTGCCCCTCGGCATGTTCGAGGAGTCGCACTACGTGGCGCAGACCTTCCAGGTGCTCCCCGGTGACCGGCTGCTCTTCGTCAGCGACGGGGTGTACGACGCGGTCTCGCCGCAGGGCGAGCTGTACGGGGAGCGGGCGCTGGCGCGGGCGATCGGCGCCACCGGTCTGCTGCCCGCCGCGATGGTGCCGCGCGCGGTGCTGCGCGAGCTGGCGGCCTACCGGGACGCCGAGTCGACGGACGACGCGCTGGTGCTCTGCCTGGACTGGTTCGGCAGACAGGGCGACGGACGGACCGGCAGAGCCGCGGAGACGGACAAGGAAAAAGACACGGCCACGGACACGGGCGCCGGTACACCTACGGACACGGGTACGGGTACGCGTGCGGGACAGGACACCGCCGCGGACGGCTGACGTCAGGCCGTGACCCGGCGGCGCTCCAGGTCGAAGACGGCCTGGACGCGCTTGCCGACCGGCACCCGCTCGGCGAGCAGCTCGTCGGCGATGGCGTGGACGATCTCCATGCCGTGTCCGCCCAGCCGGCCGGGATCCCGCTCGTAGCGGCACGGCAGGACCGAGCTGCTGTCGTACACGGTGACGATCACCCGCCGGTCCGTGCCCTCCAGCTCCAGCAGGTACGGGCCGTGGCTGTGGCGCTCGGCGTTGGTCACCAGCTCGCTGACGACCAGCAGCAGATCGCCGCTCGTCCGCTCGCCCAGGGTGGCCAGCCACTCGGCCTCCAGCTGCTGGAGGAACTGGACGGCGAGCAGCCTGGCGTCGGCGATACAGCCGGGCTCCCCGCTGAACTGGCCGGCCCGGCGCAGCGGCTGTACGGAATCCGCGATGGCCGCGAACCCCGTACCACTGGTGATCTGTTCGTTCATAGCTCCTGCCCGCGCACCGGTGAGGGCGATCGCGGGACCCCCTTCTCGGATCCCCTTATGCCCTCACACGCCGCGGGTATGCCCACCGGTTTCGTGAAAGGTGTCACTCTCTTCGTCCGTGTCTCAGCGGCGCCCGGGAAGCCGGACCACGCTGACGAAGAACTCGTCGATCTGCCGGACGGCCGCGATGAACTGATCGAGGTCGACCGGTTTGGTCACATACGCGTTGGCGTGCAGCTTGTAGCTGCGCAGAATGTCCTCCTCGGCGGAGGAGGTGGTGAGCACCACCACGGGGATCAGGGACAGCTCCGGGTCGGTCTTGATCTGCTCCAGCACCTGGCGCCCGTCGTACTTGGGCAGGTTCAGGTCGAGCAGGACGAGATCCGGCCGGGGCGCCTGCTGGTGGGCGCCCCTGCGGTAGAGGAAGTCGAGCGCCTCCTCGCCGTCGCGCACCACATGGAGGGTGTTGCGGATCTTGTTGTCCTCGAACGCCTCGCGGGTCATCAGTTCGTCCCCCGCGTCGTCCTCGACGAGCAGGACCTCGATGGGCTCTACGCGGTCGCGGTGGCTCACTGGGCGGCTCCGTGCGGGATGGTCGTCGGTACGTCGTGCGGGTGTCCGGACGGGGCGTCTGGCCCGTCCTCGGGTGCCTCGGGCTGCCCGGAGGCCGCCGGTTCGCCGGATTCGGCCGGGTCGGGTGTCTCGTCCCCGGGGGCGGCGGGGACCGTGAAGTGGATCCGGGTGCCGCCTTCGTCGACCGGCTCCAGCCAGATCCGGCCGCCGTGGAACTCGACGATCTTGCGGCAGAGCGCGAGGCCGATGCCGGTGCCCTCGTACTCGTCCCTGGCGTGCAGCCGCTGGAAGATGACGAAGACCTTCTCCGCGAACTCCGGCGCGACCCCGATGCCGTTGTCGGAGACGGTCAGGTGCCAGTCGGCCCCCTCGCGCACGCATCCCACGGTGATCCGGGACGGTACCTCGGGGCGGCGGAACTTGACGGCGTTGCCGAGGAGGTTCTGCCAGAGCATCGTCAGGGTGGTCGGGTCGCCGGTCACCCTCGGCAGCGGGGCCTCCCGTACGACGGTGACGTCCGACTCCTCGATGACCAGGGCGACGTTCCCGAGGGCCCGGTCGAGGACCTGGTCGAGTTCGACGTCCTGCCAGGCGTCGTGCACCCGCCCCACCCGGGAGAAGGTGAGCAGGTCGTTGATGAGGACCTGCATCCGTTTGGCACCGTCGACCGCGAAGTCGATGTACTGCTTGCCGCGCGCGTCCAGCCGGTCGCCGTACCGTTTCTCCAGCAGCTGGCAGAAGGAGGCGACCTTGCGCAGCGGTTCCTGGAGGTCGTGCGAGGCCACGTAGGCGAACTGCTCCAGCTCCGAGTTGGAGCGGCGCAGCTCCTCGGCCTGCTCGGCGAGGAGTGCCTCTCTGGACCGGCTCGCGGCGAGTTCGTCGGCGAGGCGTCGGCGCATGTCCTCGACGGCCGCGCCGACGGCGCGCAGGTCGGAGGGGCCGCCGACCTCGATGCGCCGGTCGAACGCGCCCTCCCGTACGCCGTCGGACGCGGCGCGCAGCGCGGCGAGCGGCCGGCCCACCATGCGGTGCAGGACCAGGGCGAGGACCAGTACCGCCACGACGAAGACGGCGAGGATCGCGAGGAACACGGCGTCCCGCAGGGCGCGGGCGTCGTTCAGCTCCGTACGCGCCTGGTCCCTGGCCTCGTCCAGGTGGGTCTGCTGGACGGCGAAGAGCCGGCGCAGCTCGTCGAAGCTCTCCTTGCTGCGGGTGACCCGGTCGGCGGAGGCCGCGGCGGCGCCCTCGGCCCGTACGGAGGCGATCAGCGGATCCGCCTCCTCGGCGCGCCACTTCCCGGCGGCGCGGGTGATGCGGGTGAGGTCACCGGCGAAGCGCGGGTCGGACCCGATGAAGGCCGTCATCCGGCCGGTGTAGTGCCGCTCGTCGGTGATGCCCTTCTGGTACGGCGCGAGGAAGGACGGGTCGTCGCTGAGGGCGAATCCGCGTACGCCGGTCTCCTGGTCGAGCAGGGCGCGCTGGAGCTGGAAGGCGTTGGACCTGGCGGGCTGGATGCGGTCGACGATTTCGTTGGTGCGGTCGTTGGTGCGGGCCAGCAGGACGCCGGCGAGGACGGTGCAGCAGCAGACCACCAGCACCAGCGCCCCGAGGATCAGCTGGACCCAGCCCTGCACCGAGAGTCCCGGGGCGAGGCGGCGGGGGGTGTTCTTCTCCGTGGGGACGGCGTTCTCCGTGGGGTTCTGTGCGGGATCGCGTACGGCGGTCATCGGGGGTCGCTCCAGCCGAGGTGCAGGACGGCGACGTCGTCGGCGAGTCCGCCGTACGGGGCCGCGCCCTCGGCCGCGCCGCCGACCAGGGCGTCGACGAAGGCGTTCGCCGGGAGGGAGCTGTGCCGGGCGGCGAGCGCGAGCAGTCCGCTCTCGCCGAGCCGGGTGGCGGGTCCGGTGCGTCCCTCGAAGAGGCCGTCGGTGAAGAGGACCACATGGCCGCCGGGCGGCAGCGGCACCACGCTCTCGGTCCACCGTCCCGCGCCGGGCAGCAGCCCGAGGGCCATGCCCGCGCTGGGCTCCTCCCAGCGGACGGTGGCGTGGTGGCGTACGAGCAGCCCCGGGTGTCCGGCGCGCACGACCCGTACCTCCCGGCCGCCGGGCGGGAAGACGAGCGAGGTGACGGTGGCGAACACGTGCTGGTCGGAGCGCTCGGCGACGAGGATCTCCTCCAGCAGCCGGATCCGCTCCAGCGGCCGGGTCCCGCACAGCACGGCCGTGCGCCAGGCGACCCGCAGGCAGACGCCGAGGGCCGCCTCGGCGGCGCCGTGGCCCGACACGTCGCCGATCACCGCGTGGACCGTGCCGTCGGCGGTCTGTACGACGTCGTAGAAGTCGCCGCTGAGCAAGCCGTGGGCGCGCCCCGGCTCGTAGCGGGCGACGGCCTCGAAGTCGTCGTCGCGCAGCAGGGGCACGGGCAGCAGGCCGCGCTCCAGCCGGGCGTTCTCCTGCGCCATCAGCTCGTTGGCGCGCAGGGCGGCGGTGGCCTGTTCGACCTGCTTGCGCTGGAGGGCGTAGCGGACGGCCCGGCTCAGCGCCTCCGGGTCGATGCGTCCCTTGACCAGATAGTCCTGGGCGCCGGTGGCCACGGCGGAGAGCCCGGCCTCGCCCTCCGCCATCCCGGTGAGGACGACGATGGCCGCGTCGGGGGCGGTGCGCAGGATCCGGGTGACGGCGTCGACCCCGTGGGCGTCGGGCAGATGGAGGTCGAGCAGCACACAGACCGGGGCGGTGCGGTCGGCGAGGAACCGCTGTCCCTCGGCGAGCGTCTGACACCAGGTGAGCGAGGAGTCGAGGTCGCTGTCGGCGAGCATCTCCTCCACCAGCAGCGCGTCGCCCGCGTCGTCCTCGACGAGCAGCATGACCGCGTCGAGCGCCCAGCGGGCGTCGCGGACGACGGCGACGGCGTCCGGTGAGGGGGCCGGCGCGGGTACGGCCCCGGGCGGGGGCGTGGGCGCGCGGTCGGCGCCGCCGTGAACGGCCGTTCCCGGAGCCGCGGTACGGCGGCCTCGCACGGAACGTGCGGCGAGGCCCCCGGGCAACTCGACCACACTCCACCCCCTCAGAACCTGACGGCGCCGGTCACCCGGCGCCGTTCCGGCGGGAAGCATATGCGACGGCGAACCGGCCGGTGCGCCCGCGGTGGGAGAACGCGCCAGGCCGGGGCCGGGGCCCGTCGGCGGATCACCGTATTCCCGGTACACCGGCTCGCCCGCGCGGGAAACATGCGATGCTCTGGCCAACCACAGCCGGTACGGGGGTGCGGGGATGACTACGGTCGACGACGGAGCGGACCAGGCCGCATCGGGGGCATCCGCCCTGCTGGAGGCGCGGCCCGCGGGCACGGCGGAGGCGCGCGCGCTGGTGCGCTCGTTTCTCCGCCGGCACGCGCCGGGCGTGCCGGAGCAGACGACGGTCGATGTGCTGCTGATCGTGTCGGAGCTGGTCACCAACGCCATACGGCACGCGGGCGGGGTGACGGGGCTTCGGGTCTCGGCCGGCGTCGGCGTGGTGGAGATCGCCGTACGGGACGCGAGTCCTTCGCTGCCCGCGACCGCGCGGCGCCGCGAGGAGTGGCTGCCCGGCGGTTACGGCTGGCCGCTGGTGCACCGGCTGGCCGAGGTCACGGTCGATGTCCTGGGGGACGGCGGCAAGCTGATCAGGGCGCTGGTACGGCACTGAGCGGCCCGCCCGGCCGGGCTGCCGGGCGGGCGGTGCCGGATGTCGTCGGCTACCAGCGCGGGTTGGTGGCGCGGTAGGTCGGGTGGATGGTGCGCATGTAGCCGGTGTCGTCGCGGTTGCGCAGCCCGCAGGTCAGGTACTGCTCGTGCAGGGCCGCGAGGGCGTCGCGGTCCAGGGTGACACCGAGCCCCGGGGTGGTGGGCACCGCCACCGAGCCGTCCTCGAACTCCAGTACGCCGGGCTCGATGACGTCCTCGGTCTTCCACGGCCAGTGGGTGTCACAGGCGTAGGTGAGGTTGGGGGTGGCCGCCGCGAGGTGGGTCATGGCGGCGAGGCTGATGCCCAGATGCGAGTTGGAGTGCATGGACAGTCCCATGCCGAAGGTGTCGCAGATGCCGGACAGCAGCTTGGAGCGGCGCAGTCCGCCCCAGTAGTGGTGGTCGGAGAGGATGACCTGGACGGCGTCCACGGCCACCGAGGGGTGGAGTTCGTCGAAGGCGACGACGCACATGTTGGTCGCCAGCGGCATCGAGACCTCGCGGGCGACGGCGGCCATGCCCTCGATGCCCGGGGTGGGGTCCTCCAGATACTCCAGCACGCCGTCGAGCGCGCGGCCGACCTCGATGGAGGTCTCCACGGACCAGGCGGCGTTCGGGTCGAGCCGCAACGGGTGGCCGGGGAACTCGGCGCGCAGCGCCCGTACCGCCTCGATCTCCTCCTCGGGCGGCAGGACGCCGCCCTTGAGCTTGATGGCGGTGAATCCGTACGCGTCGACCATCCGCCGTGCCTGGGCCACCACGCCTGCGGGGTCCAGCGCGGCGCCCCACTCGTCCGGCTCGGCGCCGGGGTGGGCGGCCCACTTGTAGAAGAGGTAGGCGCTGAAGGGCACCGCGCCGCGCACGGCGCCGCCGAGGAGGTCGGAGACGGGCCGGCCGCACGCCTGGCCCTGGATGTCGAGCAGGGCGACCTCGAACGGGGACTGCACCCGGTCGACGGTGCTGCTCGTGGTGACCATCCCGGTCAGCCCGGAGCCGCCGACGCCGCCGACCCGGGAGATGATCTCGCCGACCCGCCGGTGCAGCTCCTCGGTGGCGTAGACGTCGAGTCCGACGATGTCCGCCGCGACGGCCCGGAGGCGTTCCAGATGGCGGGCGTCGGCGTAGGTCTCGCCGAGCCCGGTGAGCCCGCCGTCGGTGTGGACCTCGACGACGGCGCGCAGGGCGTACGGCTCGTGGACCCCGACCGAGTTGAGCAGCGGCGGGTCGCGGAAGGCGACGGGGGTGATGGTGACGGCGGAGATCCGCAGTTTCTCGGTGGCCACGGTCAGGCGCTCCTTACCAGGTCGAGTCCGCGCTCCAGGAGCGCGGCGAGTGCGGCGAGGTCCTCGGGCGCGGGGTCGCTGAGCGGGGCGCGGACGGAGCCCGCGTCCAGGCCACGCAGCTTCACCCCCGCCTTGACCAGGGAGACCGCGTATCCGGGGGCCTTGTCCCGCAGGGCGACCAGCGGGTGGAAGAAGCCGGCCAGCAGCGCGTCGACGCGCTTGTCGTCGCCGGTGGTCACGGCGCGGTGGAAGGCGGTGGAGATCTCGGGCGCGAAGCAGAAGGCGGCGGACGAGTAGAGGGGGACGCCGATGGCCCGGTAGGCGGGGACGGTGGCCTCGGCGGTGGGCAGCCCGTTGAAGAACTGGAACGGCTTGCCGCTCTCGCGCAGCGATTCCCGTACGGCGAAGACGGTCCTGGCGAGGGTCTCGATGTCTCCGACGCCGTCCTTGAAGCCGACGACCCCGTCGATCGCGGCGGCCTCGGCGGCGGCGTCGGGGGTGAACCGGGCGTTGGCGCGGTTGTAGACGATCAGGGGCAGTCCTGCCGCCTCCGCGATCTGTCGTACGTAGCGCACCAGACCGGCCTGATCGCCGCTGACCAGGTACGGCGGCAGCAGGAGCAGCCCGTCCGCGCCGTTGTCGCGGGCCGCGCGGGCCAGCGCCAGTGCGGTGGGCAGCGGGCCGCCGACACCGGCGTAGACGGGGACCCCGCCCTCGACGGCCTCGGCCGTGAGCCGGACGACCTCGGTGTGCTCGTCCGCCGACAGGGCGTGGAATTCCCCGGTGCCGCAGGCGGGGAAGACGGCGCCCGCACCGGCCGCCACCCCCGCGCTCACATGTGCCCGGAGAGCCTCGGGAGCGAGGGCGCCGTCGGGTGCGAACGGTGTGACCGGAAAGAACAGCACTCCGTCAAGCATAAGACTCCGTTCACGTATATAACCGCTAGCCATGTTCTTGGAAACGTCAGCCAACCTAGGACGCGGCGCGGGAACCGTCAAGACACGCGCGCGTCACCCACCGCCCCTACCGTGCTCCGCACCGTAAACGCCAGATCGGAACGGCCCGCGAGATTCCGCGCGGCAAGCCATTGACCCGATGGACACCCATCCGTAACGTGACCACACGTGTGACAGATGTTCACATACATATACGTCTTAGCTGTACACCGCCCCCTCGGGGGCGCGTCGAGACCCCTCGCCTTCGCGAGCGGAGTCCGGCCCACGCGGTCAACGCCGTGGGCCCCAGACATATCTGGCTTGCCGTCACGGCAATCGAAGTGGGAGACAACGATGGTCCCGCAGCCTCTTGCGAAGAGTCCCGAGAGCGAGCCCGACGCCGAAAGCCGCGCGGTCGGCAAATTCCTGCGCCGCATGCTGCCCATTCTGGTGCTCATGCTCCTGGTCAACCAGATGGACCGGACGAACGTCGGGTTCGTCCAGGACGAGCTGAGGGCCGACGTCGGGGTCAGCGCCACCGCCTACGGCCTCGGCGCGGGCCTGTTCTTCATCGGGTACGCGCTGTTCGAGGTGCCCAGCAACATGCTCATGGAGCGGTTCGGCGCGCGGGTCTGGCTCACCCGCATCATGATCACCTGGGGTCTGGTGATCCTGGCGATGTGCCTCATCCACGATGTGACGACGTTCTACATCCTGCGCTTCGTCCTCGGTGTCGCCGAGGCCGGCTTCTTCCCCGGCGTCCTGCTGTACTTCACCCAGTGGCTGCCGGACTCCAGCAGGGGCCGGGCGAGCGCGATCTTCCTGGGCGGCTCCGCCACCGCGTACATCGTGACCGGCCCCATCACCGGGGCGCTGCTGGAGCTGCACGGCCTGGGCGGGTTCGCCGGCTGGCGCTGGATGTTCGCGCTGGAGGGGACCTTCTCCATCCTGGTCGGGATCGTCGCCGGGTTCTTCCTCGTCTCCCGTATCGGCGAGGCCCGCTGGCTCACCGCCGAGGAGAAGGAGGCGCTGAGCGCGGCGGTCGCGCGTGACCAGGAGTCGCGCAGCCGGGCCCCCAAGGTGTCGCGGCTCAAGCTGATCATCCACCCGCAGGTCGCGCTGCTGACCGGCGTCTTCTTCGCGATGGCCCTCACCGGCTACGCGATCACCTTCTGGCTGCCGAGCCTGGTCGCCGAGATCGGCGGGCTCTCGCCCTTCCAGATCGGGCTGCTCTCCGCCATCCCGTGGATCTGTGCGGTGATCGCGATGTACTCGATGAGCCACTTCACCGACCGCGCCCCGGACCGCCGGCCGTATCTGGCGATCAGCCTCGTCCTGTCGGCGGCGGGCGCCTTCCTGGCCACGCTGGGCTCCCCCTGGTTCGGCCTCGTCGCCATCACCCTGGCCGCCGTGGGCGGCAAGTGCGCGGCCACCCTGTTCTGGCCGATGGCGCAGTCCGGGCTCGATCTGAGGATCGCCGCGGCCGGGCTCGCGGTGGTCAACTCGCTGGGCAACCTGGGCGGCTTCGTCTCCCCCACGCTCTTCGGCTACCTCAAGGACACCACCGGCACGACACACGGCGGCCTCTACGCCCTCGCGGCGGCCTCCGTACTGGCGGCCCTGGGCGTCGCCTTCATGCGCAGGCCCGACAGCGCGAAGCCGGGCGCGGGCGAGCCCGCGCCGCTCCAGGGCCGGGTGGCGAGCGGCGAGGCGCGATAGGGGGCCCGCTCCCGGCCGCCCGGCCGCCGCCCCGAGGAGAGCGGGCGGCGGCCGGGCGTGCTGTCAGGCCCGGTCCGGGACGGTGACCGGTCGCGGTGACCGGTCACGGTGACCGGTCACGGCCGAGGCCGCGCCGCTACCGGGTGTGGGTCAGGGTGCCGAAGCCGAGGTGGTCGTAACCGCCGCTGGTGGAACCGTAGTCACCGCCGCCGCCCTCGGGCTGGACGAGTTGCGCGTACGCCTTGGTGTTGGGGACTGAGAGCCCCTTGCGCACCCCGTAGTGGTTGTACAGCTGTGCCCAGACCGGCCGGTACTGCCCCCGGCTGTCGGACGACACCGTGGTGAAGGTCTGCCAGCCCTCCCACACGCCGGGTGCGCCGTAGTGCCACGTGTACTCGGTGAAGGGGACGCTCCCGCCGAGGTTGTACTTGGCGACGTACTCGCACGCCTTCATGAAGCGGTTGTTGTCGTAGCCGTAGAGGTCGATGCCCTGGTTCCAGGCCATCTCGCAGACCGTGCCCATCAGTCCGATGCCGAGCATGCTGTGGCCCTGGTCGCGGCCGCTCTCCTGCCACTGCGCGAGGCCCTGGTCGTTGTAGACGTAGGGGATGGCGTTGAGGATGGAGCCCATGCCGGCGCCGGTCTTGAAGTACGTGACCGCCTGGTCGATCTTGGCCTGGTCGTCGCAGAGGATGCCGATGGCCAGGACGTTGGCGAGGTTGCACAGGTCCCAGCTCGCCCAGTAGTTGGAGATGTACGCGCCGTTGTGATCGACCAGGAAGCTGTTGCTGGGCGGGTAGAACACGTTCAGCATCATCGTCTTGAAGCGGTCCAGGTCGAACCCGTTGTAGCCGCGCATGATCTCGGCGGCCTGGGCGAACTCGTAGCCGTAGATCCCGGCGGCGAGGAAGCGGTCGGCGCTGCCGTCGATCGCGGTGAGCTTGCCCGACCAGGCGTTGAGGATGTCGCGCGCCGCGTCGCCGTGGGCGGCCAGGCCCTGGATCTTCCAGCGCAGCGCGTTCTGGTAGGCGGCGGCGACATCGTTGTAGAGGATGCCGTAGTTCTCGCTGCCACCGCCCCGGTAGATGACGCTCTGCGGGTTGGCGGTCCAGGTCGGCAGGGAGTGGGAGTTGCCGATCAGCACGTCCCAGCCCGCCTTCCAGGGCTGGGTACCGGCTTTGACCGCGGCGGCCATCCGGTCGAAGTCGGCCTGGGTGTGCAGCATTCCGGGGTGGCCGGCGGCCAGCGGCGCGGCGTGGGCGGTGCCCGCGAGGGCCGTGACGGCCGTCGTGCCGACCATGGCGGCGGCGCCGATACCGGCGACGGCCTTCAGGAGATCGCGGCGGCTCGCGGCGGGGGTGTGTTGTGTACCTGACATCAGTGCGGCTCCTTCGGATGGACCCGTACGGGGTGGGGATGAGAAGTGGGGGGGTACGGAGTTCAGTCCACGATTTGACCGGTCAAAGACTGGGCGAGACGTTAACGGCGCGTTTCCGAGGCGTCAAGAGATGGCGCAC
Source organism: Streptomyces corynorhini (assembly GCF_003346515.1). Taxonomy (GTDB): domain Bacteria; phylum Actinomycetota; class Actinomycetes; order Streptomycetales; family Streptomycetaceae; genus Streptomyces; species Streptomyces corynorhini. The sequence goes on along the minus strand of NZ_QQNA01000091.1, from coordinate 2,491 downwards.
GCACGGGATTTGACCCGTCGACCGGATCCGGCCCGGCGCCCCCGACCTGATCACTTGACCGCGCCCCCGGCGTGCGCGAGACTACAGAGTCAAATCATGATTTACCGGTCAAAAGAAAGGGCGGTACCGCTCGGTGGTCACCATGGCGGACGTCGCGAAGCGCGCCGGCGTCACCAAACAGACCGTGTCCAATGTGGTCCGGGGGCGCACGGTCGTCAGCGCCGGGACCAGGGCCAAGGTCGAGGCGGCGATCGACGAGCTGGGCTACACACCCAATCTGGTCGCCCGGGGACTGTCCACCGGCACCACCATGACCGTCGGCTTCGTCGTGCCGACCGTCGCCAACCCCTTCTACTCCGCGGTGGTCGAGGAGGTGGAGGCGCTGCTGGAGACGCGCGGCTACCATCTGCTGCTGGCCACCACCCGGGGCGACGGGGCGCGGGCCCGGCGCCAGCTGGCCTCCCTCTCCAGCCGCTCCGTGGACGCGCTCCTCGTGGCCGGCGACTTCGATCTGAGCGAGTGCCCGCCGGCGCCGGAGGGGCACGGGCCGCCGCTCGTCCTGTGCGCGTGGGAGATCGACCCGCCGCGCACCCTGCCCGTCGTCACCATCGACTTCGAGCGGGCCGGGTATCTCGCCGGCCGGCATCTGCGGGAGCTGGGGCACCGGCGGGTGACGGTGGTCGCCGACCTGCCCGCGCACCGGGTACGGGTGGCGGGGCTGCGCCGCGCGCTCGCCGAGGACGGTGTGTCCGTACCCGACGAGTGGGTGTTCGCCGCGCCGGGGGCGACGCCGGAGTCCGGGTACGAGGCGGCCTCGCGCGCGCTGCGCGACCGGGCCGAGCGGCCCGCCCGCGACCGTACGACCGCCGTGTTCAGCTCCACGGACGCCACCGCCCTCGGGGTGATGGAAGCGGTGCGCCACCACGGGCTGCGGGTGCCCGAGGACATCTCGGTCATCGGCGTCGACGACATCCCGCAGGCCGCGCACGCCCATCCGCCGCTGACCACGGTGGCGCTCCCGAAACGGCGGATGGCCCGCGAGGCCACCGAGCTGCTGTGGCGCGCGATCGCCGAGGGCCGGCCCACCGCGCCGTCCCTGACCCTGCTCGACCCGGAGGTGCTGGCCCGCGCCAGCTCCGGGCCGGCGGCCGCGGCCGGCTGACCGGGCCGCCGTCGGACGGCGTCAGTCCAGCGGCTTGTCGAGGATCGCCTTCGCGTGGCTGAAGGTGTCGATCGAGTACTCGCCGTGGTAGCGGCCCATGCCGCTCGCGCCGACGCCGCCGAAGGGCAGCTCGGGCACGGCGAGGTGCTGGACCGGGAGGCCGAAGGTGAGGGCGCCGGAGGAGGTCTCGCGGGTGAGCCGTTCCTTGGTGCGGTCGGACCCGGTGAAGGCGTACAGGGCGAGCGGCTTGTCGCGGTCGTTGATGAAGGTGATCGCGGCGTCCAGGTCAGGTACGGGGAGGACCGGCAGGATCGGACCGAAGATCTCCTCGCTCATCACCGGGGCGTCCGGCGGTACATCGGCGAGGACGGTGGGGTCGATGTGGCGGGCGCTACGGTCGTGGCCGCCGCCGGTGACGACGCGTCCGGCGCCGAGGAGGCCGGTCAGCCGGTCGAAGTTGCGGTCGTTGACGATCTTGCCGTAGCCGGGGTTGGCGGCCGTGTCGTCCCCGTACAGCTCCCGGACCGCGGCGGCGAGGTACGGCTCCAGCCGGGCCGCCGTGTCACCGATGGCGAGGACGTAGTCGGGGGCGACACAGGTCTGGCCGGCGTTGGCGAACTTGCCGCGCGCGATCCGCCGCGCGGTGACCTCCAGATCCGCGCCCGGCTCGACCACGACGGGGCTCTTGCCGCCCAGCTCCAGGGTGACCGGGGTGAGGTGCTTGGCGGCCGCGGTCATGACGATGCGGCCGACATTGCCGCTGCCGGTGTAGAAGATGTGGTCGAAGCGCTGCTCCAGCAGGGCCGTGGTCTCCGGGACCGCGCCCTCGACGACGGCGACCGCGTCCGTGTCGAGATACTTCGGCAGCAGCCCCGCCAGCGCGGCGGAGGTGGCCGGGGCCAGCTCGCTCGGCTTGACGACCACGGCGTTGCCCGAGGCGAGCGCGCCGACCAGCGGCGCGAGAGCCAGCTGTACGGGGTAGTTCCACGGCGCGATGATCAGCACCACACCGAGCGGATCCCGGACGACCCGGGCGTCCGCGGGGAGGAAGGCGTCGGGGACGGCGGCGGGCTTGGGGCGCAGCCATTCCTCCAGGTGGGTGACCGTGTGATCGAGTTCGTTGATGGTGAAGCCGACCTCGGCGCGGTACGCCTCGACGGGGTTCTTGCCCAGATCCGCCAGCAGCGCCGCCTGGAGCGCCTCGGCCTCCTCGGTGAGGAGTGCGCGCAGCGCCGCCAGCTGGCCGAGCCGCCAGGACAGCTCCTTGGTCCGGCCGGTCCCGAAGGTGGCGCGCAGCCGCGCGACGGCTTCGGGACCGGCCGGACCAAG
>NZ_QQNA01000090.1 GCF_003346515.1 Streptomyces corynorhini | reverse complement strand
GCCCACGACGTCCCCGGCCATGACGCCCCCGGCCACGACGCCCCCAGCCACGACGCCCACGACGCCCCCCGGGCCATCGAGGCGCGTGGCGGCGGCAGCGGTCCGTACCCCGGCTCCGGCGGCAGCCCGTACGGCAGCGGCCCCTACGGCGACGGGCCCACGCAGGGCGGCCACGCGCAGGGCGGCCACACCGGCGGCGCACCGGCCGGAGGCACGCACGACGCGCTGCGCGCCGACTCGCGGCGCAACTCCCCGCAGGTCCCCGCCGCCGTCGGCGGGGGCGCCGGGGCCGGCCGGTGGGACGACATCGTGGCCAACGGCCCCGTTCCCGCCTACCGGGGCCCCGCCACCCCCCTCGCCGCCGAGCGCGCCCGGCAGGCGCGCATCGCGGTCGTCGGCGCGGTCACCGAGCGCTGGGCGCCGGAACAGGCCGGGCCCGTCCACGAGAACTGGCAGCTCGCACCGCCCATCGGGCCCGCCACCGACCTGTGGGCGCTGGGCGCCCTGCTGTACCGCGCGGTGCAGGGCCACGCCCCGTATCCGGAGGAGAGCGCGATCGAGCTGGTGCAGCTCGTCTGCGCGGAACCGCCCGCGTTCGCCGAGGAGTGCGGGCCGCTGCGCCCCGTCGTCGAGTCGCTGCTGCGTCAGGACCCCACCGAGCGGCCGGACTTCGAGGAGCTGCGCGGCTGGCTGCGTTCGCTCGTACGGTCCGCGCCCGAGCCGGAGGCCGGTCTGGACGTCGTCACCGTGCCGTCCGACGAGACGCGGCTGCCGATTGTGCGCCGCCGGGGCGAACTGGTGCGCAGGCGGCGCCTCTGGGGGCGTGGTCGCGACGCGGAACACGGCCGCCACCGCCACAAGAAGGGCAAGGAACGCAAGGACCCGGGTGGCAGGAGCGGCGGCGGCGACTACGTCGAGCAGCGCTCCGTCCTCCCCGGGGCCGAGGAGAGCTACGAGCGCGCCGAGAGCGACGAGCGCTATGAACGCCCCGAGATCTTCGAGAGCCTCGGCCGCCCGGAGCCGGTCGGTTCCCACGGCCCGGCCGATCCCGAGGACCGCGTCGAGCGCGGCGCCGGTCGTGCCGCCCAGGGGCGCGCGCCCAACGCCCTCGGCCGTACCCTGCTGCTGCTGATACTGCTCCTCCTGGTGGCGGTCGTCGTGTACGCGGTGCTGTTCATGCCCAAGTCCGACCCGGGGCAGCGGGGTCAGAGCGTCGGCGAGGCGACCCCCGGCGCGTCCGGCGCGCCGCAGGACCCCGGCGGACAGCCGCCCGGGGAGGAGAGCGCCACCACGGCCCCGCCCGCCTCCGGCAGCCCGGACAACCCCAACACCTCGGCCCCCCAGACCTCGGGACCCGCCGCCGACGTCGCCAAGGGCTACGCCCTGCGCGAGGACACGGAGGGGTTCCGGATAGCCGTGGACAAGACCTGGCAGCGCCGCCCCATCAACGACAGCGGACAAGTCCGCTACCTGGGAGGCGACTTCACGCTCATCGTCGTCCCTGGCCGGGACACCGTCGCGCAGAACGGCTCCGATCCGATGGCCTATCAGCGCGACAAGGAACGCGAGATACAGCCGTACCGCGACTCCAGTTGGGCCAGCGCCTCGGGGCTGCGCCGCGTCGACGTCGGGCAGCAGGCCATGGCGGAGGGCCAGTACACCTGGCAGGACAGCAGCGGCCGACAGGTCTTCGTACGCAACCTCGCGATGATCATCGGCGGCCGGTACCACGTCATCCAGGTCATCGGTCCCGAGGACGAACGCGACAAGGTCGGCGAGATCTACCAACAGGCCATCGGGGCCTACCGCGTCACCGGCTGACGGACCGTGCTGGGCACGCGGACCGCGCCCACCGTCCCCCGGCTCCGGATCGGAGCGTTGCGCACCCCTGTTCACCTGCTCGTTCCCGGCCGCGTGCGTCACGGTGCTGTCTCCATGACCGCCCCGAGGTTTCGTGTTGACGCTCCGCTCCGTAATCTGTGAGCCCAAGGAACGGGGCATGAAAGTGGAGCAGTCGCAGGGGACGGGTCCGGGATCGGGTGCCGGACGCACCGGAAACGCCGGAGCGGACGCCTCGGCCCGGCAGGGCACCCAGAGCGGATCGGTGCTCGCCGGACGCTACCGACTCGGCGAGAGCATCGGCAGCGGCGGCATGGGCCGGGTGTGGCGCGCGCACGACGAGGTGCTGCACCGCGTCGTCGCCATAAAGGAGCTGACGGCCGGCCGGTTCGTCTCCGAGGCCGACCGCGCCGTGCTGCACGAACGGACCCGCAAAGAGGCCCGCGCCGCCGCCCGCATCACCCATCCCGCGGTCGTCACCGTCCATGACGTCCTCGACCACGACGACCGCCCGTGGATCGTCATGCAGTACGTCGACGGCCCCTCCCTCGCCGACGCGGCGAAGGAGGCCGGTTCGATCGACGCCCGCGAGGCGGCCAGGATCGGGCTCGCGGTCCTGGAGGCGCTGAGCGCCGCGCACGCCGCCGGAGTGCTGCACCGCGATGTGAAGCCCGGCAACGTCCTGCTCGCCCGGGACGGCCGGGTCCTGCTCACCGACTTCGGGATCGCGGCGATCGAGGGCGACAGCACCATCACCAGGACCGGCGAGATCGTCGGCTCCATCGACTATTTGGCGCCCGAGCGGGTACGGGGCCGCGACCCCGGTCCCGCCTCCGACCTCTGGTCGCTGGGGGCCACCCTCTACACCGCCGTGCAGGGCACCTCGCCGTTCCGCCGCTCCTCCCCGCTCTCCACGATGCAGGCCGTCGTCGCGGACGAGCCGGACCACCCCGACCGCGCCGGGCCGCTCGCTCCGGTGATCGCCGCGCTGCTGCGCAAGGATCCGGACACGCGCTCCGGAGTCGGCGAGGCCCGGCACCTGCTGCGCGAGGTGGCGGCGGGCGGCTCGCCGAGCGTCGAAGAGCCGCACGACGCGACCGTGACCGTACGGCACGACACCCCGCCCCCCTCCGGCACCGCGCGGCTGCCCGCCGACGGCACCGTGCCCGGCGCCGGGTATCCCGGGGCCGAACAGACGCCGCGTTCGCCCGTACCGACGCCGTCGTCCCTGTCGGGTCCTTCGTCCCTATCGGGTCCTTCGTCCCTATCGGATTCTTCGTCCACATCGGGTCCTTCGCGCATACCGGGGCGGGGGACGGTGAGCGGTGCCGCGTCCGTATCCCCGCAGACGCCCACGTCCCGGTCCCGGCTGCCGGCGGACCCCGGCTCCGGCCCGGGTTCCGGTTCCGGCCCGGGTTCCGGCTCCGGTTCCGCCGGTGGGCGGGCCGGGCGCCGCCGTAGCCGGTTGCGTACGACGGCCGTGGCGCTCGCCATCGCGGCGGTCCTCGGCGGCGGAGCCGGTTTCCTCGCCCTGAGGTACCCCGGGATCGTAGGCAGTGGCGGCACCGGCGACGCCGGTCACCCGACCTCCGTGACCAGCAGCGACCCCGCGTCCGGGGATCCCACGGACGACCCGGATCCCACGGCCGCCCCGGAGCCCGCGGACGGCTGGGAGCGCGTCGAGGCGCCCGAGGGCTTCACCCTCAACGTCCCCGAGGGCTGGGAGCGCCGGACCGACAGCGACCAGATCGACTTCACCCCCGACGGCGGGGTGCATCTGATCCGGATCAGCATCTCCTCGCCCGACTTCGCGGACCCGTACTCCCACATGCAGAGCCTGGAGAAGCAGCTGCAACGGCTGCCGGACTACGAGCGCGTCGAGATGGCCCCCAACTCCTTCCGCGACGCGAAGCGTTCCGCGCGCTGGGAGTTCATCTGGAACGAGAAGCAGGACGGCACACAGAGTCGGCACGCCATCGACCAGATCTACTACTCGGACGACGACAGCACCGAGTACGCGATCTACATGTCAGGACCGGAAGAGGACTGGGCGACCATCCGCGAACAGTTCGGCACGGTGCTGCGCAGCTGGCAGCCGCCGGAGTCGTAGGACGCGGACCACCGCGCCGCGCCACCCGCGCCCCGCTGGGCCCACCCGCCCGGTCGAAAGGTGTTACCGGCGGGTACCCAAAGTGGTCGACGCGTCATACCCTCGGCCCCATGACGGACTCGAAGCGGGCCACCGCCACCCCGTCGGGCCACTCCTCCGACGATGACGACTTCGCCGGCGACGGCGACCGCGAACGCGACGGCAACCGCGACGCCGACCGCGACTTCGACGCCGACCGCGACTTCGACTACGACGTGATCGTGGTGGGCTCCGGCTTCGGCGGGGCCGTGTCCGCGTTACGGCTGACCGAGAAGGGCTATCGCGTCGGCGTCCTGGAGGCGGGCCGCCGCTTCACCCGCGAGACCCTCCCCAAGAACTCCTGGGACCTCAAGAACTACCTCTGGGCCCCCGCCCTCGGCCTCTACGGAATCCAGCGCGTCCATCTCCTCGGCAACGTGATGGTGCTGGCCGGTGCCGGGGTCGGCGGCGGTTCGCTCAACTACGCCAACACGCTCTACGTTCCGCCCGCCGCGTTCTTCGACGACCCCCAGTGGGCGGGCATCACCGACTGGCAGCAGGAGTTGAAGCCGTACTACGACCAGGCCGCCCGGATGCTCGGCGTACGCCTCAACCCCACCATGACCGCCTCCGACGTCCATCTGAAGGCCGTCGCCGAGAAGATGGGCGTCGGCGACAGCTTCCACCTCGCCCCGGTCGGCGTCTTCTTCGGGGACGGCGAGGACGCGGACGGCGCCGCCACGGCCCGGCCCGGCCAACCGTCGTCCGACCCGTACTTCGGCGGCGCGGGCCCCGCCCGCCGGGCCTGCACCGAGTGCGGCGAGTGCATGACGGGCTGCCGGCACGGCGCGAAGAACACCCTCACCGAGAACTACCTGTACCTGGCGGAGCGCGCCGGAGCGGTCATCCACCCCATGACATCGGTGATCGCCCTCACGGACGGCGGCGAGGACGGCCTCCGCGTCACCACCGTACGGACGGACCGACGGCGCGCGGGCCGTACAGAAGTCTTCCGCGCCCCCCGGGTCGTGCTCGCGGCGGGTACCTACGGCACCCAGACCCTCCTGCACACCATGCGGGACCGGGGCCTGCTGCCCCGGCTCTCCGCCCGCCTCGGCGAGCTGACCCGCACCAACTCCGAGGCGCTCGTCGGCGCGCAGACCGACGACCGGCGCTACCGCGCACGCCACGGGGCGCCGAAGGCGGACTTCACCCGGGGCGTCGCCATCACCTCCTCGATCCACCCGAACGGCACCACCCACGTCGAACCGGTGCGCTACGGACGCGGATCCAACGCCATGGGCACCCTGTCCATCCTCCAGGTGCCCTACGGTCAACGGCGGGTCCGGGCCTGGCTGGCACACGCCGCCCGGCACCCGGGGCTGCTGCTGCGCTCCTTCTCCTCCCGCGCATGGTCGGAACACACGATCATCGGCCTCGTCATGCAGTCGCTGGACAACTCCCTGACGACCTACCGCAGACCGCGCGGCCCCGGCAAGGGGCTGCTCACCGCCCGCCAGGGCCACGGCGCGCCCCACCCGAAACAGATCCCCGAGGCGACCCGGGCCGCCACCCTCCTCGCGGCGGAGATCAACGGTTTCGCGGGCAGCAACGTCGGCGAGCTGATGGGGACACCGCTGACCGCCCACTTCCTGGGCGGCTGTGCCATCGGCGCCTCGGCGGACGACGGCGTCATCGACCCGTACCACCGGCTGTACGGGCATCCCGCGATCTCGGTCGTCGACGGTTCGGCCGTCTCGGCCAACCTCGGGGTCAACCCGTCCTTGACGATCACGGCCCAGGCCGAGCGCGCGATGTCCTTCTGGCCGAACAAGGGCGGGACCGACCCCCGCCCCGAACAGAGCGCGGACACCGCCTATACGCGGCTGCCCCCGGTCGAACCCACGCACCCCGTGGTCCCGGCGGAGGCGTTCGGCGCGCTGCGGCTGCCGTTCCTGGGGATGCCGCGGATGCCGCCGCGCGACGGCGCGGGACGGCACCGGACCTGAGCGGACGAGCCCACCCCCCTCGCCCCCACGCCCAACGTCCCATGAGCGCATGAGCGCATGAGAGAGGCGCTGCACCCCCCTCCGAGTGCAGCGCCTCTCTCTTTTCGCGCGCGTGACACGAGGCGCCGTGGGCGCTACGGGTCACGTCGTACGTGTGTGGGTCACGCCGTGGCGTCACCGTCGCGACGGCGCTTCATCGCGAACATCACGCCGGCACCGGCGAGGATGGCGATGCCGCCGACCGTGCCGATGACGGGCACCATCGAGGAGGAACCGGTCTGGGCGAGCGTGCCGACCGGCTTGATCTCGTTGTTGCCCGCAGGCTTGACGGGAAGCGGCTTCTTGCCGCCCTGCGGCTTGGCGTCGTTGGGCTTGCCCGGGTCGGTACCGGCGGCGATGATCTCGAACTCGTAGAAGAGGTCCTCGCCCCCCGCGTCCACGCACGTGCCGTCGTCGTTGACGTAGGTGCCGATGGTGAGCGCGTAGGCGAGACCGGCCGGGGCGGACTTGTCCACGCTCAGCCGCAGGTCGATGGAGAAGGACTCCTTCGCCTTGACGTCGGTGAAGCCCAGGTAGCCGACGCCCTCGTCATCGAAGTCGAGGGAGATGTCCGTCCACTTGCCGGACTCGGGGTCCTTGAACTGGAGGGTCAGGTGGTCGCTGTTGATCCACCACGGTGACTTCTCGTCGATCTGGGCGGCGAAGACGCCGAGGTCCAGACGCTTGTACGCGTTGTCGCTCTTGTTCGAGACGTTGAGCTTGAAGGAGTGGAAGCCGCTGCCCGCGACGATCTTGTCCGGCAGTCCGCTCAGGCTGGTGTTCAGGTCGGAGTCGACGGCGTAGTCCACGTCGCCGTTCTCGTCCTCGTCGTACTCGCACTCCTGGCGGCCGTCGTCCGGTCCCGTGGACGGCGAGGTGCTGGGCGAGGTACTGGGCTCGGGCGATTCCTGGGAGGCGCTCGGGCTGGGCGAGCCGCCGTCACCGGGCTCGGCGGGCTCCGAGGTCTCGGGCGCGCCGGAGGACGGCTCGGACGCGCCGTCGCCGGGCTCCGTCGTCTCGTCGGCGGACTCCGAAGCGCCTTCGGTGGGCTCGCCCTCGGAGCCGTCCGAGGTCCCCGGGGCGGGGGAGGACTCGCTGGGCGAGGGAGACTCGGTCGTCGCCGTGTTCTCCTCGCCGGTCGCGAAAGCGGCCGGAGCGGAGAAGAAGGCGGCGGGGGCTATGACAGCGGTCGCGGCAGCGACGGCCATAGCGCGGCGGAGCTTCATGGAGACCTCAGCGAAGTTCGGCGCACCACCGATGTCGGGCGGCGCGTAGTCGTTGGGCCCTCCCAGATGGGGGTCACGGGTGAGGCCGTTGGTTTCGCATGCAAGACCTGTGTCCTGTGGGAATGGTTGTACCGGTCTTCACAGAATCTTTAAGTGGTGTGCGTCACGTGTGAAGGCGTCGATGTCGGGAGCGAGGCGCGAAAGTCGGCCCCATGCGATGCATATGGCGCTGAATTCACTGTCCGGCCAGGTCGGTCGGTACGACCGTCGACCGTCACGGGCTCAAGGCAGCGTCACCGACGTCGAAGAGCCGCGGGTCGTATGGTTCGGCCCTGAGCGCGGATCCGGGGCGGCACCGGACGTGGCATCTGGCGCGGGCACCGGACGTGGCACCTGGCGCGGCACCGGACGTGGCACCGGGGGCGGGCCCGCTGGAGGAGTGACGATCTCGGCGCTTAGACGAGCGGCCGACCCCGGGCGTCCCCGGAGCCGGCCGTTCGTCGTGTGACCGGGCTGCTGTCCCCTGCCGACCGGTCACGGTCGCCGGGACGAGGTCCCACGGCGCACTTGCGAGGTGCGTCGCACGTCCCGGCGGAGCCACGCTGGTTCCTCTGTGTCCGCGCGCCCGGACAGTTCAACGAAGGCGGGGTACGGGCGGTCACGCGCCGTACGGGTGAGAGCTGGTCCCGAACGTGTCTGCGGGTGCCCGGGGCCCGCCGCCCGGTTCACCCGGTCATACGCGGCCCCGGCTCAGCTCCAGCAGCGTCATCGCCAGCGTCGTGCCCGGCTTGCCGAGGGCGTCGCTGTAGTGGGCGAGGATCTCCATCTCGCGGGAGAGGTTGACCCGGCGGCCGCCGGAGGTGATCCGGGCGTCCTGAATGACCGCCGAGATCGCGATCCGTTCCTGGACGAGACCGATGATGCGGTCGTCCAGGGCGTCGATGCGCTCGCGCGCGCCGCCGATGACGGCGGCGGCCTCCTCGGTGCGGGCGCCGGTGTCGGGGGTCGTGGCCGGGGCGGCGCCGGTCGGGTTGTTCCGCTTGTTCCGCTTGTTCCGCTTGTTCCGCGTGGCGGTCATGTCGGTCATGTCGGTGTCCTCGGTTCGGGGCGGGGGAGCCGCGGGCCCCGAACGCGACAGGCGCCCCGGGCCTTGTCGGCCCGGGGCGCCTGGGAAGTCGCTTGTCAGCTCAAGCAGCACGACCATGGCAGCCGGACGGGCCGGTGCCATAGGTAAAGACGTAGGTCAGGTGCTCGCGCATGCGCACAGTATGGACCCGGTGCCGGTGTGCCCGGCAACGCGGGTTCGGATGGTGAGACGAAAGGGCCGTCCCCCGGGCGTTGTACGAAGGTCCGCACCGGCGGCCGGGCACTGTCCCCGGGGTGTGGCGGGGCCCCGTTAGAATCGAGGCATCAGCACCCCCCTCATTTCACCGCCGGAAGGCCGCCCCGTGCCAGCAGCACCCCCCGCCGCCCCCGACGTCGTTCTCGTCGTCGACTTCGGCGCGCAGTACGCCCAGCTCATCGCCCGCCGCGTCCGCGAGGCCCGGGTCTACAGCGAGATCGTCCCGTCCACGATGCCCGTGGCCGAGATGCTGGCCAAGAACCCCAAGGCGATCATCCTCTCCGGCGGCCCGTCCTCGGTCTACGCCGAGCAGGCCCCGACCGTGGACCGCGCGCTGTTCGAGGCCGGGGTGCCCGTCTTCGGCATGTGCTACGGCTTCCAGCTGATGGCGACCGTGCTCGGCGGGACCGTCGACAACACGGGGGCGCGCGAGTACGGCCGTACCGAGCTGCGGGTCTCCAGGACCGACTCCACGCTCTTCGAGGGCACCCCTGCCGAGCAGGCCGTATGGATGTCGCACGGCGACGCCTGCTCCGCCGCGCCCGCCGGGTTCACCGTCACCGCCGCCACGGACGTCGTCCCGGTCGCCGCCTTCGAGAACGACGAGAAGAAGCTGTACGGGGTCCAGCACCACCCCGAGGTGCTGCACTCCACCCACGGACAGCAGGTCCTGGAGCACTTCCTCTACCGGGGCGCCGGCATCGAGCCGAACTGGACCACCGCGAACGTGGTGGACGAGCAGGTCGCTCTCGTCCGCGAGCAGGTCGGCAAGAAGCGCGCCATCTGCGGGCTGTCCGGCGGCGTCGACTCGGCGGTGGCCGCGGCTCTCGTCCAGAAGGCCATCGGATCCCAGCTGACCTGCGTGTACGTCGACCACGGGCTGATGCGCAAGGGCGAGACCGAGCAGGTCGAGAAGGACTTCGTCGCCGCGACGGGCGTGCAGCTCAGGGTGGTCGACGCGCAGGAGCGCTTCCTCGCCGCGCTGGCCGGGGTCTCCGACCCCGAGCAGAAGCGGAAGATCATCGGCCGTGAGTTCATCCGGGTCTTCGAGCAGGCCCAGGCCGAGATCGTCGCCGAGGCGGGCGCGGAGGGCGAGGACGTCGCGTTCCTCGTCCAGGGCACGCTCTACCCCGACGTCGTCGAGTCCGGCGGAGGCGCCGGCACGGCCAACATCAAGTCGCACCACAATGTCGGCGGGCTCCCCGACGACATCGAGTTCGCACTCGTCGAGCCGCTGCGCAAGCTGTTCAAGGACGAGGTCCGGATGGTCGGCCAGCAGCTGGGACTGCCGGACGAGATCGTCCAGCGCCAGCCCTTCCCCGGCCCCGGCCTCGGGATCCGTATCGTCGGCGAGGTCACGCGCGACCGTCTCGATCTGCTGCGCGAGGCCGACGCGATCGCCCGCGAGGAGCTGACCGCCGCCGGTCTCGACCGGGAGATCTGGCAGTGCCCGGTCGTGCTGCTCGCGGACGTACGGTCCGTGGGGGTCCAGGGCGACGGACGGACGTACGGCCACCCGATCGTGCTGCGGCCCGTCTCGTCCGAGGACGCCATGACGGCCGACTGGACGCGGATGCCGTACGACGTACTGGCGAAGATCTCCACCCGCATCACCAACGAGGTCGCGGACGTCAACCGCGTGGTCCTCGACGTGACGAGCAAGCCGCCGGGGACGATCGAGTGGGAGTAGGCCCTCCCGGGCGCTCCCCGGCCCTCGGGTAGTGCCATCAACGCCGACGCCGTCGCTCGTTCTTATGGGCGGCGGCGTCGACCTTATGGGCGGCGGCGTCGACGTTCGCAGACCCGATTTCACCTGCGCACCGTGCGCACCACGCGCCCCATGTGCCTGTTGGGGAATGCCCTGCTCGATCAGGCGCCTGATGGCCTCGCCGTCGACCGTGGGATGACCAGCGGGATCGATCGCAAGAGCCGTCCGGAGCCGGACGTCCTGGTGTTCCGGGCCGAGGGTCAGGTGTACGTTCCGACCGGGATCCACCGCGAGCGGCTTCAGTTGAAAGAGCCATTTCCGATCGAGATTGATCTGACAGCGATCAATCGGCGTCGTTCCGTGCGGAGCTGAGACCAGCGGGGCAACACCGTAACGATGTTGTCACCCGCTCCGACCGGACAAACTTCGCGTACCCCTCCCACCGTGCGGGACAATTCCCTTGCTTTGCAAGGAAGTTCACTCACGGGGCGGGAAGGGCGGCAATCGGCGTGGCGGTGCAGGAGGCGGGGCAGGGCGCGCACGGCGGTGGCTGCACGTGCGAGGGCTGTCCGCACGGAGCCCGGGAGGGGCATCGGCGGGCGGTGGCCGCGTTCCTGGCGAAGCGGGACGCGCTGGCCGCCGGGCAGGGGCTGCCGGGGGCGGTCGCGCACTCGGTGGGGGCCTCCCGGCAGTGGATCTCCGACGAACTCACCGAGTCGGCGCGCGCCGTGGCCGATCGCGGCCGGGCGGCGGGTGACGCCTGGCTGCACGCCGTATGGCGGCGCACTCTGCTGGTCGTGTGGGGCTGCGTCGTCGCGCTCGCGCTCACGCAGGTGATCACCGTGATCGGGGTGGGCTGGTCGCCCGCGCGTACGGCGGGGCTGGTCTCGGCGCTGGTCGTCGCCGTGCCGCTGACCGTCGCCGCCCGGCTGCACCGGGCCCGCGGCGGGCTGCTCGCGCCGCTGATCGGCGAGGACAACCGGCTGTCGACCTCGCGGACCGTCGCCTCGGCCTGGGTGCTGCTCGTGGTGTTCGCGGTGCTCGTGCTCGCCTTTCAGCTCGCGGGCGCCTCCGCGCACGACCGGCGCGACACGCTGATCGCCGGACTCGACCTGGCCAGGGGAGCGGGCATGGTCGCCGTCCTGGCCGTGGTGTGCGCCATCGCCGTGGTCGTACGCCGTGTGGTGTCCGACCGGGTGCTGGCACGGCGGCTGCAGAAGGTACGGGCCGAGCGGCCCCGGCTCGCGGATCTGCTCTGCGACGACGGCGGTCGCGGCAGCTTCACCGATGTGCAGTACGTCCTGGTCAACGGCGTCGCGGTGTTCTTCGCGGCCGTACGGCTGGCCCGGCGGCCCGAGCAACTGCCCGATCTGCCGTGGTCGCTCGCGCTCCTGGTCGTCGTCTCCGCCGCCACCTACTTCGCCGGGAAGTACGCGGAGGGCGGGCGGCCCGTCATCCTGTCCGTGGTGCGGGTCAGGGAGGCCGGCGATCTGGACGCTCCGGTCCGAACCGGCGACGACATCGAGATCCGGGGCGTCGGCTTCGTGCCGCCCGGTGCCGGAACGCCGGACCGGCTGGCGCGGATGGTCGTACGGATCGGCCCGGTCCACGTCCATGTGCCGTTGGTGCCGGTCCCCGGCGGCTTCGCCAACCCGGCGGACACCTGCCTCACCGTCCCCGTCCCCGTCGAAGTGGAGCCGGGCGCGGTCGAGGTACAGGTCGTGACGGCGGCCGGGGTGGAGACCAACCGCGTGATCGTCGAAGTCCTGGACTGAACCGCGTCGCGCTCGCGACCGCGCGGCGCCCGGCCGAAGACAACCCAACGATCACAACTGAACGAATTCGGCAGGTTGTTATTCGGCTTTGGTGCGGGCTGGTTCACTGGGGGGCCTGAAGTGTTCGCGCGCGTGCGTGGACCGACAGGGGAGAGGCGGACCAGCGATGACGTTTGGCTACCGGACGGACACCTACGGGCTGGGGGTCGGCGGCGGCGACCGGGGCGGTCTGCGCGAGAGCGCCGCACGCTACGCCCTGCTCCCGCTGCGGATCTTCCTCGGTGTGACCTTCATCTACGCGGGCATCGACAAGCTCACCCAGAGCGGGTTCCTCGCCGCCACGGGCACCGGGTCCATCGGGGAGCTGATGCACGGCGTACGGGACAGCGCCGCCCTCCCCGCCCTGGTGGACCTGGCCCTCAAGAGCCCGACCGGGTTCGGATACGCCATCGCCCTGGGCGAACTGGCCGTCGGCCTCGGCACTCTCTTCGGAGTCTTCGCCCGGCTCGCGGCGGTCGGTGGCGTCCTGATCTCGCTCAGCCTCTGGCTGACGATGAGCTGGCAGAGCACCCCCTACTACTACGGCAACGACCTGCCCTACCTCATGGCCTGGCTGCCGCTCGTGCTGGCCGGTGCCCCGGTGTTCTCCCTGGACGCCGTGCTGGCCGGGCGACGGCGTCGGATGCGGTAGTTCACCCAGGCCACCAGCGCCCCCAGACACAGGCCGCCCCCGACCACGGCCAGGGCCAGATACCACGGCGCCTGCCAGACACCCGCCGCGTCGCCCAGATACGGCACGGCCGCGCCCAGGGCCGTCAGCCCCACCACCAGCCGGCCCGGCTTGAACTCATGACGCCACACGGACGACCTCCACCTGGCCGAAGCCCACTTCGAGATCCAGCCTCAGCGTCCCCGGCCGCGCCTTGCCCGGGGTCCTGTCCGCCGACAGTGTGCGCTCCCGGGTCTGGTCCCGGGAGACGTTCGCCTCATCGGGACGCTCTCCGGGGAACCGCACATTCCCGAATTCAGCCTTGGCGTTCACCCGCACGGTCACTCCTTCGGGAACGACGACTCTCAACTGCCCGGCGGCCACCCTGGCGGAAGTGCTCACACTCTGCCCCTCGGGCACCCGCACGCGTCGCAGGTCCAGGGTGCCCCGGCCCGAACTCAGCTCGTAGTGGGGCCGGACGGCGTCGGCCGAGGCCGCCGTCCACCGCTGGTCGCTCCACTGCGTGGAGATGTCCTTCGGTATCACCGACGCCCCTGTCAGCAGCCCGGCCGTGAGCACCACGAGCATGACCGTGCCCAGTCCCGTACGGCCCAGGAAGCTGCCCACGGCGAGGCCGATCCCGAACACGGCGAGCGCCGCGGCCAGCCCGATCTGCACACTCGTGCCCAGCGGTTGGCTCTCCCAGGTGAGGCCCGTGCCCAGCCCCGCGGCCAGCACCGCGAAGAGGAAGACCAGCCCCGCTGTCCCGCGCGGCCCCCGCGGTCGCGGTGGTCGCGGCGGATGCCACCGGGCCGCGCCGTGCCATCTCCACGGCTGCGCCTGCGTCCGCACCCCGCTGCCGCCGGGGCCCCACAGATAGTCAGCCCCGGGCAGGCCGAAGCCGCCGGGGACACCGCGGCCGTCCTTGATGAGGGGATCGCGCCACCACGAGGGGCTGCCGGGGGAAGGCGGCGCCATGGTCTCCGGCGGGGCCTCCGCCGCCGCGTGCGCGGCGGAGGAATCCACCGGGGCGCCGTCGGCCGGGGCGGCGCGCCGACGCTGGGACCAGACGGCGGCTCCCACCATCGCGATCGACAGCAGCCCGGCGAAGCTCAGCGTCTCCTCGTTTCCCAGCATCGACAGAAACAGCCCGCAGCCGATCAGCGCGAGCAGCACGGCGATCAGCGAGGCGCCGTCCACCCGCCCCGACAGCAGCCTGCGCCCCTCGTTCTCCTCCTCACCGTCGAGGGGGATCAGCAGCCACGCGAAGCCGTAGAAGATCAGTCCGACGCCCGCCGTCACCGTGAGCACGCCGATCACGATCCGGAAGACGACCGGATCGATGTCGTAGTGCTTGCCCAGGCCGCCGCAGACTCCGGCGAGCACCTTCTGCCGACGGCCGCGCCGCAGCTGCGAGAGCGCGGGCGGCGGTGTGGCGGAGGGGGCGGCGGAGTCCGGAGCGGAACCCGGCGCCGAGGGCGGCGCGGGCGGCGGTGGAGGCAGCGGCTGGGTCATACGTCCATGGTGCGGGCGCGGGCGCCCCGGCTCCACCGGCCTCGACCCCGGACTGTCCCTGATATTGATCCCGGGCATCCTCGGGGCCCGGGATCAGGGTCGGCTCAGGGGTCCGTCCCTGATGCCCCGGCCCGGTTCGCCGTGTGACCATCGATGACATGCAAGCCGCCCCGCCCCATGCCGCCGCGACTTCCTCCTCCCGTGCGTCCGCGCCCGAGGAGCAGCAGGTGCGCAAGTTGTACCGCAGCGCGGACGGCCGGCTGCTCGGCGGTGTGGCGCGCGGGCTCGCCGGCCATCTCGGGCTGCCGGTGATCTGGGTGCGGATGGTCTTCCTCGTCCTGTTCTTCGCGCAGGGTCTCGGTGCCCTGCTCTACGCGGTGTTCTGGATCGTCGTCCCGCTCGGTGTCGGCGGCACCGCCGCCGAGCCGCGCTCCGTCTTCGAGATCAGCCCCGACGGCCGGCGCCGTCTGCGCAAGCCCGACAAAGGGCAGATCTTCGCGCTGATCGCGCTGGTGATCAGCGCCGGTACGTTCATCGGCAGTGTCAGCCTCGGCCGCAATCAGGCCGACCGTTACATCTGGCCGACGCTCTTGATAGGCGCCGGTGTCGTCCTGGTCTGGCGCCAGGCGGACAACGCGCGCCGGGCCCGCTGGGCCGAGGTGGGCAGGAGCCGCCGGGCCCTCCAGCTCGCGCGAGGAGTCGCCGGCGTCGCCCTGGTCGGCCTCGGCCTCGCCGTGTTCGTGGTGGTGCGCGGCTCGGCGGCCCAGTTCGGGAATGTGCTGACGGGGGCCATCGCCGTCGTGGCCGGGGTGGCGCTGCTCGCCGGGCCCTGGCTCGTCCGGATGACCCAGGACCTCTCCGAGGAGCGGCTGATGCGCATCCGCGCGCAGGAACGGGCCGAGGTCGCCGCTCACGTCCACGACTCCGTGCTGCACACCCTCACGCTCATCCAGCGCAGCGCCGACGAGGCGGGCGAGGTCCGGCGGCTCGCCCGCGCACAGGAGCGCGAGCTGCGTGCCTGGCTCTACCGGCCGGAGGGCACGGGCAAGGACGAGGAGGACGAGCCCAGCACCCTCGCCGAGGCCGTCAAGCGGACGGCGGCCGAGGTGGAGGACTACCACGGGGTGCCGATCGAGGTCGTCGTGGTCGGGGACTGCCCGCTCGACGAGAAGCTGGCCGCGCAGATACAGGCGGCCCGCGAGGCGATGGTCAACGCCGCCAAGTACGGCGGCGAGGGAGGCGCGGTGCAGGTCTTCGCCGAGGTGGAGGGGCGTACGGTCTTCGTCTCGGTGCGGGACCGGGGCCCCGGATTCGACCTGGACGCGGTGCCCGGCGACCGGATGGGGGTCCGGGAATCCATCATCGGCCGTATGCAGCGCAACGGCGGGACGGCCCGGCTCGGCGCCGCGCCGGGCGGCGGTACGGAAGTCGAGCTGGAGATGGAGCGGGCCGAGTGACGCCGCGCGCACCGTGTCCCGGCGCGCGGGCGACTTCCGGTCGTACGAGCGGGGACCGTACGGTACGAGGGGGCATGTCCGCGCAGCAGCAGCAGCAGCGTCGTCCGCCCGTCGGCCGGGCGGGATGTGTCAGACAGGGCCTGGGGTCGTGACCGGCACCAGCGCCCGTACCAGCAGCAGTACCAGCACCGGCAACGGCGCCGCGCGGGCGGCAGTACCAGCACCGGCAACGGTGCCGCGCGGGCGGCACAGCGACGAGGGCGAGGGGCACAGACCATGAGCGAGGACCTACAGGCGGAGGGCGCCGCGGCGGCCGGTGAGGGCCGGCACGCGCGGGTCGTGCTGGTCGACGACCACCGCATGTTCCGTACCGGTGTCCAGGCCGAGATCGGCCGTACGGATGTGACGGGCGTCGAGGTCGTGGGCGAGGCGGCCGACGTCGACCAGGCGGTCTCGGTGATCAACGCGACCCGCCCCGAGGTCGTGCTGCTCGACGTCCATCTGCCGGGTGGCGGCGGCGTGGAGGTGCTGCGCCGCTGCGCGCCGCTGATGGGAGCCGTGGAGAACCCGGTGCGATTCCTGGCGCTGTCGGTCTCCGACGCCGCCGAGGACGTCATCGGGGTCATCAGGGGCGGCGCCCGGGGCTACGTCACCAAAACGATCACGGGCACCGATCTCGTCGACTCGGTCTTCCGCGTCCAGGAGGGCGACGCGGTCTTCTCGCCGAGGCTGGCCGGCTTCGTCCTGGACGCGTTCGCGTCGACGGACGCCCCGCCGGTGGACGAGGACCTGGACCGGCTCACCCAGCGGGAGCGCGAGGTGCTGCGACTGATCGCGCGCGGCTACGCGTACAAGGAGATCGCCAAGCAGCTGTTCATCTCGGTGAAGACGGTGGAGTCGCACGTCTCGGCCGTACTGCGCAAGCTCCAGCTCTCCAACCGCCACGAACTCACCCGCTGGGCGACGGCCCGCAGGCTGGTCTGACGGGGGGCCGGGGAGGGCCCGGGAGAGCCCGGAAGCCCGTGGAGGGCCCGGGAGGGCGCGGAAGCCCGTGGAGCGACGCCTTGGCGTGTTCATGGTGAAACGGGGTGCTGCCTCTTGACCTCGGTCGGCGCCGGTCGATGCCCTGTGTGGTGGCGCGCGCCCACCGGGGGAGAATGCCACCCCCACCGCCGACTCCGGCACCACCTCGGGCACCGGCTTCCTCCCGGGAACCGCCGACGGCGCCCACCGTGTCACCCCACTCCACGTACCGGACGCGCCGGGCGGGGCCGCCCGGTGACGACACGAGCGCGGCCACCGGGTGCGGCGACGAGCGAATGCGGCGACGAGCGGTGCTGCTACGACCGGTACGGCTACGAGCAGCGCCACCGGGTGACGTACAGCCGCCCCCCGCGGTCCTCCAGCACGCCGCGCACGCACTCGCCCGGCTCGGTCTCGATCACGCCGGACAGCTCGGCGTGGCCGTGCCGGGTCGTGCGGGTGCCGAACCAGCCGGGAAACGCCGTGATCCGGCTGTCCTTGCGCTGGTAGCCGAGGCGTACGGAGAGATCGGGCGCGCCCGGACGCCGTACGTACCGTGTGGTGAAGGCGCCCGTGGAGCCGATCGGCCCCTCGACGCAGAGCCGCCCGCCGGAGAGGTCGCCGCAGCCCCGGGGGGTGATGCCGACGGGGGCCAGGACGAAGAGCGAGCCCACGAGGAGCCCGGTGGCGCGGACCGCGCTGGCACGTCTCACAGCTTCCCTCTTTCGCCGCCCCCTCGGTTCCGCCCTCTTCCGCCGCTCATCGTGGATCAGGGGAGGGCGTGCGGCACTCCGGCTGGCCCGAGCGGCGGCCCCGGATCACCCCGGGGGCAGGCGTGTGCGCCGGAGCGCGCGCGGGTGACTGGACGGGGCGTGCGCGGCCTAGACAGGGCGCGCGGCGCCCGCGAAGGGCATCTGGTCGACCGGCGCGAGCCGGACCGCCGAACCAGGGCGCGGGGCGTGGATCATCTGCCCGCCGCCCACATAGATGCCGACATGGCTGACGCCGGAGAAGAAGAAGACCAGGTCACCGGGGGAGAGCTGATCGTGGCTCACCCGCCGTCCCGCGTTGATCTGGGTGTACGTGGTGCGCGGCAGCGAGACGCCGGCCGCGCGCCAGGCGGCCTGGGTCAGCCCCGAGCAGTCGAAGGAGCCCGGCCCGGTGGCCCCCCACACGTACGGCTTGCCGATCGCCCCGTAGGCGAAGGCGACGGCCGCCGCCGCACGGGAGTTCGGCGCGGGCACGGCGCCCGCCCGCTGCCCCTGGTCCCGCTGTCCCCGCCCCTGCTGACCGCCGGTGCCCTGGTCCTGCCGCTGGTCGTACCGGGCCCGCTGCACGGCGGTGAGCCGGTCCAGCAGCCGCTGGGCCGAGTCGAGCTTCGCCCGCGCGGCGGACTTGTGCCGGGCCAGTTCCGACTGGCGGGCCCGCAGCTCCGCCGCCCGGCTGTCGGCCCGGCCGCGCAGTCCGGCGATCCGGCCGAGTTCCCGGCGGATCGAGACGATCATCGCGGCCTGCCGGGCGCCGGTCCGCTCGGCCAGCGCCGCCCCTTCGAGGAAATCCTCGGGCTTGGAGCTGAGACCGAGCTGTACGGCGGGATCCAGACCGCCGGAGCGGTACTGCGCGGCGGCGATCGAACCGAGCGCGTCGCGCGAGGTGTTGAGCCGCTCCGTCCTGCGGGCCGCCTCGTCGCTCAGCAGGGTGAGCGAGGCGCGCGCGTCGTCCGCCTTCACCTTCGCGCCGTTGTACCGCTCGGTGGCGCTCTCCGCCTGCTCGTACAGCCTGTCCACCTTGGCCTTGACCTGCGCGGCCGTCAGCCGGGGCTCGGCGTGCGCGGGGGAGGGGGCGCCCGCGGTGGTGGCGGTCGCGGCTCCGGCGAGCGCGAGAGTGGCGGCCGTCCGGCCGGCCTGGCCGGAGAGCGGGCGCTGTTTACGTTTGCGGTGCGCAGCCACGGGGGCGTCCACGTCCTTCTGTACGTCTGCTGTCCGTTGTCCGTCTGCCTGCTGTCTCTGGAGAAGGACGCTAAGGCTCCAGATCACGATCCGGCCTCGGCAGCCCGGTATTGGCCGGAGCTGATGGTTCCGGAGCACTTTGCGATCGGGACGCTACGGAGGTGATGTCACTCCGCGGCCGTGCGCGACCGGAATCGCGACTGAGGTCTGCCTCACCGAGGACCGGCGAAAGGGCCGCCGCTAGGCTCCGAATATGGACGTACTGATCAATCTTTTCGTCGCTCTGCACATCATCGGCATAGCCGCGCTGCTCGGCGGCTTCCTCACCCAGATGAAGGCGATGAGCGCGGGAACGGCCCGGTTCGGCCCGGCGATGCTGCACGGCGCGCTGACGATGCTGATCACCGGAATGGTGCTGGTGGGCCTCAACCAGGCCGACGGGCACACGCTGAACAACATCAAGATCGGCGTCAAGCTGGCCGTCCTGATCGTGATCCTCGGCATCGTGTACGTGCGGCGCGACGAGGAGAGCGCCCCGAAGCCGCTGTTCGGCGCGGTGGGCGGGCTCACCGTGGCCAATATCCTCATCGCGACGCTCTGGACCTGACCCACGCGCGCCGCGTCGGCCAGGTCCTCGTCGGGAGCGGCGGTCAGGCCGGGCGGACGCTGCCGTGGATCGGCATGTAGTAGATCGACTCCTCGCGGACGTTCGCGCCCGGCTTGGGGGCGTGGATCATCATGCCGTCGCCGATGTAGATGCCCACGTGGCTGACGTCGTCGTAGAAGAAGACCAGATCGCCCGGGAGCAGATCGTCGGTCGCGACGCCGGTGCCGGTGTTCGCCTGGTCCCAGGTGGTGCGCGGCAGCTCCACACCGGCCACCTTCCACGCCGCCTGGGTCAGCCCCGAGCAGTCGTACGAGCTGGGGCCGGAGGCGCCCCAGACGTACGGCTTGCCGATCTGCGCGCGGGCGAAGGCCAGCACCTTCGCGGCCTTGGTGGCGTACGCGCTGCCGGGCGAGGCGGGCAGACCGGCCTCCGCGCCCGGTGTGCCCGGTACGGCCTGGACGGCGGTGGCGGCCGAGGGCTCGGGGACGGCGGTGGCGGGCTGCTCCTGCCGGTCGAGCCGCTCCTGCCGGTCGAGCCGCTCCTGGTGCTCCTGGTGCTCACGCTCGGCGGCCAGAGCCGCGTCGCGGGCCTCGGCCCTGGACTTCGCCTCGGCCTCGCGCCGTGCCTCCTCTTCCTTCTTGCGCTCCAGGGCGGCCAGCCGGGTCCGCTCCTGCGCGGACAGCTTCGCCAGCAGGGTGCGCGCGTCGGCCAGCTTCTGTTGGACGGTCTCTTTGCTCGTGCGCAGCGAGGTCTGCGAATCGGCCAGCGACTCCAGTCCCTCGGTGGCCCACGCGCGCTGTCTCGCCGGGTCGGCCTGGTGCGTCTGGACGTCGGCGACGGCGCCCTGCCGGCGCTCGGCCGGCCGGTCCCGCACCTCCTTCTGCTCCGGGCGGGCCTGCGAGCCGTCCGCGAACAGGAGGGCGGCGGTCGGCGCGACGGTGCCTTCCCGGTACTGGGTGGCGGCGTACGAACCGAGCGTGCGGCGGGCTTCGTTCAGCTTGTCGGCGCTCTTGGCGACGTTGTCGCGCACCCGGTCGACCGTGCGCTTCTGCTTCGCGGTGGCGGTCTTCGCCTTGTTGTACTGCTGCGTCGTGCTGCCTGCCTGGCGGTACAGGTCGTCGACCTTTTTCTGTACCTCTTCTACCGAGGGGTTCGGTTCGGCGGGCGCGGCGTCCGCGCTCTGCGTCGACAGCAGCGTGACCGAGGCGATGGCGGCCGTGGTGACCCCGACGGCGGGGGAGTTGGAGCCCACGCCGCTACGGTTGCGCGACTTGCGATGCGACGCCAAGGTCGGCATCTCCTTCCGTGGACCGCCTACCGGGTTAGCTGTCGGGTTCGGGCGGGAACGGAAGGCTGCCCTACGGGCCTTGTGCGTACGGGGAAACGTACGGCCCGATTCACCCCGGTGGTGCAGAGTGGGTCCCCGGTTTCGAACTTCCCTGTGGGAAGGCCGAATTCGGCGCGGGCCGCCCGCTCGGCGTGGATCGCCTGGGGGATACGGGCTGCCTGATCGAGCACGCTAGCCAAGTTGTGCTGCTGATGTGAAGGTGGATGGTCGATATGCCCGAAACATTTTCGTGACCATTTGCGGGAGTGAGGTGCGAGGCGGGCCAATGGAGGGTATAGCGTCACGCTCGGTAATTCATCGATCGCTTGATCGTAACAAGCCGGGGGCGGGCCGGTGGTGTGGAGACTTCGGGAGGCGGGCGCGGGTTGTCAGTGCGGCCGCCTAGAATCGGAAGGCGATGAGCAGCCTCTTTGACGACAGTTTCCTGGCGGACCTCCAGCCCTCCGGTGACGAGCACCCGCCGCCGCCCGAGGAGCAGGACGACCATGCCCCGGAGCAGGTGCCCGACGACCTCTTCGGCGGCGCGTTCGACGCGCCGCCGGCCCGGGACCCGTACCACCGCGACGGCGCCCCGCGCTCGGTCGTCGACCCCGCCGCGCTCCTCGACGGGCTGAACGACGAGCAGCGCGCGGCCGTGGTGCACACCGGATCGCCCCTGCTCATCGTGGCCGGGGCCGGATCGGGCAAGACGCGTGTCCTGACCCACCGGATCGCCCACCTGCTGGGCACCCGCGGCGCGCACCCCGGGCAGATACTGGCGATCACCTTCACCAACAAGGCCGCCGGTGAGATGAAGGAGCGCGTCGGGCAGCTCGTCGGCCCGCGCGCCAACGCGATGTGGGTCATGACCTTCCACAGCGCCTGCGTGCGGATCCTGCGCCGGGAGTCGAAGAGGCTCGGCTTCACCTCGTCCTTCTCGATCTACGACGCGGCCGACTCCAAGCGGCTGATGGCCCTGGTCTGCCGCGATCTCGACCTCGACCCCAAGCGCTATCCGCCCAAGTCCTTCAGCGCCAAGATCTCGAACCTGAAGAACGAGCTGATCGACGAGGAGACCTTCGCCGGACAGGCGGCCGACGGCTTCGAGAAGATGCTCGCCGAGGCGTACCGGATGTACCAGGCGCGGCTGCGCGAGGCCAACGCCCTGGACTTCGACGACATCATCATGACCACCGTCCATCTCCTCCAGGCGTTCCCGGACGTCGCCGAGCACTACCGGCTGCGTTTCCGCCATGTCCTGGTCGACGAGTACCAGGACACGAACCACGCCCAGTACACGCTCGTACGCGAACTGGTGGGCCCCTCGGGCGAGGGACACCACCCGGCCGAGCTGTGCGTGGTCGGGGACGCCGACCAGTCGATCTACGCCTTCCGGGGCGCCACGATCCGCAACATCCTCCAGTTCGAGGAGGACTACCCGGACGCGACGACGATCCTGCTGGAGCAGAACTACCGCTCCACGCAGACGATCCTCAGCGCCGCCAACGCCGTCATCGAGCGCAACGAGAGCCGCCGCCCGAAGAACCTGTGGACGAACGCCGGAGCCGGCGCCCGGATCACCGGCTATGTCGCGGACACGGAGCACGACGAGGCGCAGTTCGTCGCCGACGAGATCGACCGGCTGACGGACTCGAAGGAGGCCAAGGCAGGCGACGTGGCCGTCTTCTACCGGACGAACGCGCAGTCCCGCGTCTTCGAGGAGATCTTCATCCGGGTCGGCCTGCCGTACAAGGTCGTCGGCGGCGTGCGCTTCTACGAGCGCAAGGAGGTCCGCGACGTCCTGGCCTACCTGCGGGTGCTGGCCAATCCGGAGGACAACGTACCGCTGCGCAGGATCCTCAACGTGCCCAAGCGCGGCATCGGGGACCGCGCGGAGGCGATGATCGACGCCCTCGCCCTCCGCGAGAAGATCACCTTCCCGCAGGCGCTGCGGCGCGTGGACGAGGCGTACGGGATGGCGGCGCGCTCCGCCAACGCCGTCAAGCGCTTCAACACGCTGATGGAGGACCTGCGCACGATCGTGGAGTCGGGAGCGGGCCCGGCGACGGTCCTGGAGGCCGTCCTCGAACGGACCG
Source organism: Streptomyces corynorhini (assembly GCF_003346515.1). GTDB lineage: Bacteria > Actinomycetota > Actinomycetes > Streptomycetales > Streptomycetaceae > Streptomyces > Streptomyces corynorhini. Next base: position 6,976 of record NZ_QQNA01000090.1, on the reverse strand, counting down.
GCTATCTGGCGGAGCTGCAGGCGTCGACGGACCCGCAGGACGAGACGCGGATCGAGAACTTGCAGGAACTGGCGGCGGTGGCGCTGGAATTCGAGCAGGAGCGCGGCCAGGCCGAGGGCCGCAGCGAGGACGCGGCGGACACGGGTGACGCGGCGGACGCGGGTGACGCGGCGGACGCGGGTGACGGCGGCGCCGAGGGGGAGGGCGGTCCCGCCGCCCCCGCCGGGCCTCCGACTCTCGCCGAGTTCCTGGAGAAGGTGGCTCTCGTGGCCGACTCCGACCAGATCCCCGACGAGGACGAGGACGGCTCCGGGGTCATCACGCTGATGACGCTGCACACCGCCAAGGGCCTTGAGTTCCCGGTGGTGTTCCTGTCGGGCATGGAGGACGGCGTCTTCCCGCACATGCGTTCCCTCGGCCAGACGAAGGAGCTGGAGGAGGAGCGGCGGCTCGCGTACGTCGGTATCACGCGCGCCCGCGAGCGGCTCTACCTGACGCGGTCGTCGATGCGCAGCGCCTGGGGGCAGCCCGCGTACAACCCGCCGTCGCGGTTCCTGGAGGAGATTCCGGGAGAGCATCTGGAGTGGAAGCGGACCGGCGCGCAGATCCCGGCGGGCCCGGTCTCCGGCATCGCGTCCTCGCTCTCGTCCTCGGCCTCCGCGCGGTCGCGGTCGGGCGGGCCCACGGGGTTCGCCACCCGGCGCACGACCGACAAGCCGGTGATCTCCCTGACCGTCGGGGACCGTGTCACGCACGACCAGTTCGGCCTCGGAACGGTCATGGCGGTGACGGGGACGGGCGCGGACGCGCAGGTGACGGTGGACTTCGGCGACACGAAGCCCAAGCGGCTGCTGCTGCGGTACGCGCCGGTCGAGAAGCTGTAGCCACCGGACGCCCGAGACGTACGCGGCTGGGCCCTGTCTGCAAAGTCCNNGGACTTTGCAGACAGGGCCCAGGGCTACGGTCGTCGCCGTGACCGTCGGCCGTCAGGTCGGGTCGACGCCGTGGCTGCGCAGCCACGGCAGCGGGTCGATCGCCGAGCCGGCCCCGGGCCGTACCTCGAAGTGCAGGTGGGGTCCGGTGGAGTTGCCCGAGCTTCCGGAGTAGGCGATCACGTCGCCCGCCTTGACCGAACCTGACCGGATCTTGGTACTGCTGAGGTGGCAGTACCAGGTCTCGGTGCCGTCGGGGGAGGTCACGATGGCCATGTTGCCGTAGGCGCTGTTGTACTGCGTCCGTACGGTGCCGTCCGTCGCGGCCATCACCGGCGTCCCGTACGAGACGGGGAAGTCGATTCCGGTGTGCACGGACATCCAGTTGACGCCGGCCTGGCCGTAGTAGGCGCTGAGCCCGTGCTGCGAGACGGGGAGCACGAACTTGGGGCGTTCCGCCTCCTTGCGTGCCGCCTCCTCCACGCGCTTCTTGCGGTCGGCCTCCTGGCGGGCCTGGAGGTCGATGCGCTCCTGTGTACGGCTGGCGCGGTCGCCGAAGTCACGGGCACCGGCGCTCAGCGTGGCGAGCTGGGTGTCCAGCTTCTTGTTCGCGGCGGCGGCGGCTTCGGGCTTCTGGGTGGCGGTGTCGGCGGCCGATGCGGTGGTGGCCTTGCCGTCCTTGGCGTCCTCGCCACCGTTGAGGCTGCCGACAGAGGCGGCGGCGACACCGGCGACGCCCATCACACAGGCGGAGGGGACGGCGATCGTGAGGAGTGCGGAGCGCTTGGCGGGGGTACGGCGGCGGCCTCGGCCACCGCTTCCACTGCCGCCGGCCCGGCCCACCGGGCGCGGGGTGACGCTCACGGCGGGGACCGTCATGGTCGCCGCCATGTGCAGCGATTCGGGTTCGTGCGGGTTCTCGGCCGCGGACGCCGGGTCGGCGGCGTCGGCTTCCGTGTCGTACGCCCGTTCAGGCTCGGGACCCGGCGCGTCGAAGTCGGCCCCCGGGCTGTATTGCGTGGCGGGATCCGGCTCGTACGAGGTGTCCGCGCCGTACTGCTCCGGTACGACGGCCGCCACGAGGACCGTGTCCTGGTGGGAGACGGGCGCTGCCGCGGGCGCGTTCCACGCGGCTTCGTACGCGCCGGTGTCGAACGCGGGAGCCGTCCACTGGGCGGTGGCCTCGTATGCGAACGGTGCGGTCTCGAACGGGGGTGTCTCCAACGGGAGCGCCGTATCGAGTCCCTGCGTCTGGTCTCCGTAGCCGAACGAGGCGTTCTGGAACTGCCCGCCGTCGAACTGCCCGCCGTCGAACTGGCCACTGTCGAACTGACTGCTGTCGAACTGTCCGCTGTCGAACGCGGTGTTCTCGAACTGCCCCGCCGCTCCCGGCCCGTTGGGCTGGTTCGGCTCGGGCGCCGTGTTCGCCGTGTTCCAGGCGGTCGCGTCCCACTGACCGGAGGTGTCGGCGCTGGCGGTGGACCACTGGCCGCTGGTGTCGTACTGGGCTGTGCCGTACGTGTCGTACCCCACCGTCGTGTGGGAGCCGGTGCCCCACTGGGTGGAGTCGTACTGGCCGGTGTCGTACGGGGCGGTGTCGTACGGGGCGGGGGCGACCGCGGAGGTGTCGTAACCGGAGCCCTCGTAACCGGAGTGGTTCGAGTGACCGGTGTGCCCCTCGGAACCGGCCGAGCCGTCCGGAAGGTTGCCGAACAGGGGATCCGTCGCGAAGCTGCCGTTCTGGTAGCCGTCATGTGCGGCGTACCCGGCGTGGGCGTGCTGGTCGTTCACCAACTTCTCTCTCGCCTCGGCAGCAGAACCAGGGTGTCCGGGTTCCGTCGTGGTCGGATCGAACCGATCGGACGGGTCCCGGAAGGAAAGCAGTGGCCGCGACTGTACCCGGCGGTATGCGACGGCCACAATCTTCCCTGGGTTTCGTGGTTCACCGAAACGGTCATTCGGCCGTGTTTCGGGGAACTGTGGGCGCAGCTTTGGCCCTACGTTCGATAAATGTTCGAGTAACTGCGGTCGAAACGAGGGCTGTCGGGTCAGGCGACCGACGCGGATCCGCCGACCGGGGCGCCACTTTCGTCGGTGACGGGGTCTGTCGTCAGGGCGTGCCGGATGCAGGCGGCCACCGCCGGATGGACGGTCAGGCCGAGGTGGCCCACCCCGCTCACCTTCACGTTCTCCGCGCGCAGGTCCGGATGTTCGACGCGGGCCGTCCCGGGAGGTGTCATCAGCTGGTCGAGATCGCTCCAGAAGCTGACGAACCGGGTACGGCAGCCGGGCGCGGGCAGCCGCAACTCCTCGATCACCGCCGATCCGGGCCGCATCTGCCGGACGACGGGGTGGACGTTCGCGAGCGGGACGACCGTCGTGCCCGCGTGGGGTGTGCCGAGGGTGACCAGCGTCCGTACCCGGGCGTCGCCGCCCAGCCGTTGCACGTAATAGCGGGCGATCAGACCGCCGAGGCTGTGCCCGACGATGTCGACGCGCTGGTGTCCCGTGCGCGTGCGGATCTCCTCGATGTGCCGGCCGAGCAGCTCGGCCGCCGTGCGGATGTCGCAGGTCAGCGGGGAGTGGTTGAGGGAGATGAGGTGACGTCGGCCGTGCCGGGCGAGGGAGCGGCGCAGCGGGACGAAGACCGAGCGGTTGTCGGCGAAGCCGTGGAGCAGTACGACGGGCGGTTGGGAGCGGCCCTCGGTGGGGAGCGCGGAGGCTTCCGGTGGCAGGGCGGCGGCCCGCACCCGGCGCTCCTGGGTGATTCCGGCCGGATAGAGCAGGGCGTGGCCGGTGAGGATCGCCAGTTCGAGCGCGGTGGCGCGCAGGAGGGCCGTGGGGAACGGGGGCAGTGGCGGCAGTGACGGAAGCGGGCGCAGTGACGGAAGTGGGTGCAGTGACGGAAGCGGGGGATGGAACGGCAAGACCTTCATGGCCGACCTCCGGCGCGGCGCCCGGGTGACGGCTCTGTCCCCGCGCGCCCTCGTGGGGCGCCGCGAGGCGCCGCCCCGCGCGAGCCGCCCCACCGTGCCGCGCGGCTGGCGGCGCGGTGGAACGGCGCCCGGGTGGCGACTTCCGCTGCGGCTCCCCTTGCGGCCCTCCTGCCCGGCCGGGTGTGCCGAGTGGTAACGGAACGCCGCAAAGCGAACATGTCCCACGTGTGATTTCCCCCTCGCCGACCTTCACGAAACGACGAGTTGCGGGATGCTGTGGATAACGTTCGTTCACTACTCCGTGCCCGGAGCCGGATCCGGCTCCGCGCGGAGGCACGTGCCGATGGCGGCATCGTCGTATGTGGAGGCAGTGATGGGTGTGGCTGGTCCGATTCGTGTGGTGGTGGCCAAGCCGGGTCTCGACGGCCACGATCGAGGGGCGAAGGTGATCGCGCGGGCTCTGCGCGACGCGGGCATGGAGGTCATCTACACGGGCCTGCACCAGACGCCGGAGCAGATCGTGGACACCGCGATCCAGGAGGACGCCGACGCGATCGGCCTGTCCATCCTCTCGGGCGCCCACAACACGCTCTTCGCCAAGGTGCTGGAGCTGTTGAAGGAGCGTGACGCACAGGACATCAAGGTCTTCGGCGGCGGCATCATCCCCGACGACGACATCGCCCCGCTGAAGGAGCTGGGGGTGGCCGAGATCTTCACCCCGGGCGCCACGACCACGGCGATCGTCGCCTGGGTCAACGCCCATGTCCGCCAGCCGGCCGGTGCGTGACGCGCCGCCTGGGACGCGATGCCCCCCTGGGACGCGCCGCCCGCGCGGGACGCGATGCCCGCGCGGGACGATGTCGGCCGGGACTCAGGACTGACCGACTCAGGACTGACCGACTCAGGACTGACCGACTCCGGACTGGCCGACTCCGGACTCATCCGGTCCTGGCGTCGGCCAGCTCCGCGAGCATGGACGCGCGCAGGCGCAGCGTGGAGACCAGGCGCTGGAACGCCTCCGACCAGTATCCGCCCGCGCCGGGTGACGCTCCTTCCGGCTCGTCAGGGGTGGCCGTGAGCAGTTCCAGCCGGGCCGCTTCCGCCGGGTCGAGGCACCGCTCGGCCAGGCCCATGACCCCGCTGAAGCTCCAGGGGTAGCTGCCGGCGTCCCTGGCTATCTCCAGGGCGTCCACCACCGCGCGGCCCACGGGCTCCGCCCAGGGCACGGCGCAGACGCCCAGCAGCTGGAACGCCTCCGACAGGCCGTGCGCGGAGATGAACGAGGCGAGCCAGGCCGACCGTTCGGCGGCGGGCAGCGTGGCCAGGAGCTGGGCCCGTTCCGCCAGGGACGAGGTGCCGGGACCGCCCGACGGGGAGGCCGACGGCGCCCCGAGCAACACGGCGGACCAGCGCGCGTCCCGCTGTCTGATGGCCGCCCGGCACCACGCGGCGTGCAGCTCGTCCGCCCACTCGTCCAGGACGGGCAGCGCGACGATCTCCTCGGGCGTCCGGCCGCCGAGCCTGACCGGCCAGATGTCCAGCGGCGCGGCCTCCACCAACTGGCCCAGCCACCAGGAACGTTCGCCGCGGCCGGTCGGCGGGGTCGGCAGCACACCGTCGCGCTGCATCTCCGCGTCGCATTCGTGCGGGGCCTCGACGACGACCACCTGGCCGCCGCCGGTCCTGTCCATGCTCACGCAGGTCGACGCGCGGGCGGCCATCCGGCGGGCGAACGCGGAGCCGGGCAGCGCGGAGAGCAACTCGGCCGCCGTGGAGCGGACATTGCGGCTGCGGTCCGACAGCGCCTTCTCCAGGAAGGGTTCGTCGGCGGCCGAGAGACCGGCCCGCAGGGAGTCGAGGAACATCAGCCGGTCCTCGGCGCGCTCGGTGGCCCAGGTCGTGGCCAGCAGCGTCCGAGCGGTCTCCGCGTCCTCGGCGCGTACGGCGGAGAGCAGCGCGATCCGCTCGGCGAACAGGCCCTCCTCCCAGAGCCGGTGGACGGCCCCGGCGTCCTGGAGCCCGGGTAGCCGCGCACCGCCGGGCGCCCCGCGCAGGGCGAACTTCCACTCGGGGTTGAGCCCGGCGAGCCAGCGTCCGCGCCCTCCGGCGAACAGCAGTGTCTGGGGCCGCAGATCGGTGCGGGCGCGTGCGGCGTCCAGCAGCGCTGGCAGGGCGTCGGCGGGCGCGCGGTACCCGTGCTGGTTGGCAGCGGTCAGCCACTGCGGGAGCAGCTCGCCGAGATCCGGCGTCGCGCCCCGCCGTCCGCCGCCCGAGGGCGCCGACCGGTCGTCGAGCAGCTGTACGAGCCGTCGGCCGGCCGCTTCCGGCAGGGGGCGGCGCCCGTCGTGCGGCGCGGACTCGGGCCGGTCCCCGGCGCGCGCGGGAACCAGGCCCGCCCTGCGCCGCACGGTGTGGAGCGCGGCGGCGTCCAGCAGGGCCACGGGCCCTTCCTTGCCGCCGCCGGTGAGAGCCGGCGGCGGGGTGCGGCGGTCCGTGCCGAGCAGCGCCGAGACGACGAGCCTCTCCCAGGGGGCCGTCGCGGTGTTCGTGGCGTCGGCGGTGCCGGTCGTGCCGCCGCCGCTGTCTGTGGTGGTGCTGGTCATCGGTCCTCCGTGCGGGTGTCGGTTCGTCCGAAGGGGGTGGCGCGGTCAGGTGAGCGCAATCGTCCCTGCCACGTCCTCGGCCCAGGCCGCCAGCGGCTGGAAGCCGCGGTGGCCGAACTCACCGAAGACCGTGACCGGGCCGCCGCCGGACAGCGCCGCGAGCTTCCACAGCCCGGAGCGGGACAGCCCGGCGGACGCCAGGGGCAGCGCGGACTCGCCGTCCGCGTCGGCCAGCTGCCAGCCACCGCCGCCCGTCCCGACGGGCACGACCCGACGCAGCGTCACCGGCACCGAGTCCAGCCAGGGATCGGCCCGCAGCGCCGCGCCGTACGCCTCGATCGCCGCCCCCGTCGAGCCGCCAGGCGGCGGCTCCTCGATCGGGCCCGGTGCGCCGAACTGCTCGCCCCAGTCGGCACGCGACTGCCCGGCGCCCGGATGCGGCACGATCTCCGCCTCGATCATCAGCCCCACCGGCAGCCCCAGCTTCGGCGCGCGCCCCGCCCCG